>NZ_JBWKEQ010000049.1:0-37098 GCF_056435365.1 Kitasatospora sp. NPDC043949
TCGATGATCCACTGGGCCATGGTCAACTCCATGACCAACCGCCTGACCGCCAGCCCCGACAAAATCGGGCAATACCTCCGCCCGAAACCTCTCGCAGCAGCCTAAATCGGTATCGAACACCCTCTGAGGTCACATCGGTCGCCGAGCTCACAACACGGCCGCTGATCAGCCGGGACGGAGAACCGGCGCTGGGGCGCTGGGCAAAAGAGGCGCCTACCGGTCCCACCGGTAGGCGCCTCACTGTCTTCTCGGGCTGGGACGCTAGATGGACACGAGTCCGGACTGATCGAAGTTGCTTGCCCATTCCCTGATGATTCCGATCATCTGGTCCCAAGCTCCTGTCAGCAACAGGACTCCTACGATGACTAGCATGCCGCCGCCCAGCCTCATGACCAGGAGGTAATGCCGTTTCACCCAGCCGAATGCTCCGAGTGCGCCACGGAAGGCGACTGCCGTCACCAGAAAGGGAAGGCCCAGGCCTACGCAGTAGGCGGCGCTGAGCAGGGCTCCCCGTCCGGCGCTCGCCTGTTCCATGGCGAGCACCTGTACTGCGCTGAGTGTCGGTCCCAGGCATGGTGTCCATCCCACGTCGAAGACCACGCCGAGCACGGGGGCTCCGATCAAACCGACAATCGGCCGTCGGTGCAATCTGAACTCGCGCTGAGCAAATTTTGGCAGCAAGCAGGCGAACGTCAATCCCATGAGGATTGCAAACGCTCCGGATACTTGTTGAATAATACGCTGATGCTGCTGGAGGAAATATCCGAACGATCCAAATAATGCTCCTGCGGATACGAACACGATCGTGAATCCTGCAACGAAGAGGGTGGCGCCGAGTAGAACTCGGCCGCGTTTTCTACCCTCGGCGTCGGCAAGGTCCGCAGCAGAGAATCCAGTGACATAGGGCAAGTAGCCTGGGACGAGAGGGAGGACGCAAGGAGAAAGGAACGACACAAGGCCTCCGAGCATCGCCACCGGGATTGCGAGGAATAGGGCACCGGTGAAGATGGTCTGACTCCCGTCGAAAACCAGAACGACTCGCGCTGTCTAGCTCACGACGCCACCGCGATCACGGCAAAACGCACCTTTTGTCGAAAGGCGGACAACGAGACGAGCGCGTGAGGGCGCTGAATCAGAGTGCAGCACATGAAACAAAGCCTCTCACGGTAGTGGACGGGGCTTGAATGCAGGGGCGACCGACCGTATTTGGCCAGGGCCAGGGCAGCGGTGCGCACCTCTCCACTCACTCCCGTGGCCCGCCTGTCAGACCCCACGCCTCGTCGACCGGGACAGCCGGCTTCTGGTACCCGTCGCCTGCGCGGCGGATGGAGGTATACCGGGAGATGAGCGAGGCCGACGACTGTGTGTTCGGCGGCACCCTGCACCACTGGTGGCTGCGCGCCCAGCTCTACCGAAACCCAGAGGGCGACCGCATCCACGCCGCCGTCAGGGCTGGCACCACCCCCGGCACCTCCGCGGCGCGGACGGCGGCGGGACGGCGGCGGCGCCGACCTGGTGGCCGCCGACGACGCACTGGCGCGCGGCCTGCTTGGATACAGGTATGAACAGCGGCAGCCATCAGGAATCGGGCCTCTCGAAGAGTGTCTGGAGCGACACCGACTTCGAGGAGATGGGATGGCACGACGCCACCGTCCACGGCCTGTACGTGCAGCAGACGCGAGACGTCCTGCCTCGGCTTCTGCTCGACCTCGACTACATCGTCCGCTGGGTCCACCCGGTCCGGCCGGCAAAGAACTTCTCCTTCTGGATCGCCCCTGCGACGCTCGTCTTCGAAGAGGTCTGGGACCTTGAGGGCGACCTCGGTTTCAAGGGCATGCATCCGGAGCTGGAGATCGACTCGGTGCGCCGGCTGGCGCCGGACGACGGCAGGCAGGACTGGCCGCAATGGCACGTCGAAGGCCACTCGTTCGACCTGAAGTTCCGCGCGTCGGGCTTCCGTCAGTACTTCCGCGATACCCCGCGGCTCACGTCGGTCCAGGCCCTGTCCGCAGCCGAGCGCGGAGGCTGCTGCTTCACCGAGGTCGGCTTCAGCTGAGCAGGTCCGGTCCCGCGTCCTCGACCGGGAGCGGGTGACACCACTCGGCAGTACGCCACAGGCCTCGTCCCGAACCCGGTCTGACCAGAGCTCAACTCCCGGCCGATGGTGCCCGAAGGGACCCGCCCGCCGAGACGGTAGCCATCGCTGGACCGGGTTCGGACCGTCGGCGAGCGGCTGAACGCCCTATCCGCCCGCCTGTCGGCCAGGGCTGAGGTGCCGTCGCCGACCCATGCACCCCCACGCACCGCGCTCGAACTCGAACTCGAACTCGACTGACTCCGGGACGGCCAGCGGCCCTGACACCGGCCATGGGGCGCCCGGCCACCGGTGTGTGACCGCCACGGTGGCCGGGCTCTGAACCCCGGTGGCACGGGTCCGGACGATGAAGAGGGGGATGTCCACCGTCCGAACCACGCTCTCGACCACCGGTCCTCTTCTCACCCCGATCCGCCCCCGCAAACCACCAGGCATCGCAGAAGGCCACCGGCAGTGGCGACGACGTCCAGGGCGTGCTCGGAGAACACCCTGCCCTGGCCGTCCCGCTCGGGGCGCAGCGCGGACAGCTTCGCCCCGGCTGGGAGCAGGGCGGCGGCCTCGCGGCGCCCGGTCGCGGTCAGGGTCCACAGCTTGCGGTTGTCCGGCAGGCGCAGATCCTCCCGCACCCTCCCGGCGGCCTCCAGGTCGACCACGGCGTCGCGGGTCGCCCGATCGTTGCGCTGTCCCGGCAGGACCAGATGCCGCAGCTCCCGCCCGGTGGCGCGCCGGAACAGGCCATGGCCGGGCTTGTGGACGCTGGCCCATCGCGGCGGTCTGGGTGTCCAGGCCCTCACCGTCTGGGTCTTTCGCACCGAGGCGGACACGCTGGAGACTGGCTCGGCAGGAACGCAGCCTCGCCGGTCTTCCTCGGTCTGCCGACGATTCGACAGCATCGCAGCCCCCGCCGTGCAGTGAGGCTCAGCACGGCACGCCTGCGACGCTGTCGTCCAGGCACGACGGCGTCGGGCCCTGAGTCCTGTCCGACAAATGACCAGACAAATGAGCAGTTGAACACCTCATCGGACAGACGTCGACCGCCGGATGTCGCTGGCGACGAGGTCACCGGGCGGTCTGGAACCGGTAGACCTTCCGGCCGCCGGCGGGCCCGGCCAGGGTGGTGGGGCGTGGGACGCCGGACGCACCGACGCCTCGAGGTGCACCGTCTCAACCCTGCGACGGCGTCCAGAACGCGGTGATCCTCGCGACTCCGGGCCCGATCCTCTGCCAGGAACCGTCGAACTCGAGGACGGCCACGGAGGCGGTCGGGAACCCAGACTCCTCCACCCGCCGCGAGAGGTCGCCGTCGGCCGTTCCGACGAGGAGCCGGACCAGCTCGGACAGGCTCGGATTGTGTCCGACGACGACCAGGTCGCCCACGTCGTCCGAACTCCCCCGCACCATCGCGACCAGCTCGCCGATCCCCGCTTCCCCCCGATGGATCTCCACACTGAGGTCGTAGAGCCCCTGCTCGTGGACCGTCTCGGGGAGCCGCGGCAACGCGGCGCCCACACGTTCCCAGGTCTCCCTGGTCCGGCGGGCGCCGGACACCCGCGCGAGATCGGGCGTGATGCCGGAACCCGCGAGCCATCGTCCGGCCCGGGACGCCTCCTCCCGCCCCCACTCGTCGAGACGCCGTTCCCTGTCGACCGCCGTCTCCCGTTCGGCCTGCGCATGACGGATCAGGACGAGCCTCCGGCCGGTACCCACGATCACGTTGACCTCCCCCTGTCCGCGGGCCGTGGCGCCGCCCGGCGGAATCGCCTGATCCGTTGCATCCGAACACTATCCGGCGCGAGTTACGCAGCAAGGAAGCACTTGACTGTAAATATGTGCCGACTCATAGTTAAGTACATGCCTAACTATGGTGGATCGCTGGACCGGGTGTTCCAGGCGCTGGCGGATGGAACGCGCCGGGCGATGGTGCAGCGCCTGATCCGTGGGCCTGCGCCGGTCAGCGAACTGGCCAGGCCACTGGAGATGTCGCTACCGGCGGTCATACAGCACATCCAGGTGCTGGAAGCGTGCGGGCTGGTCAGATCCGAGAAGGTCGGCCGCGTCCGCACCTGCCGCATCGAGCCGGAGGTACTGCGGACGGCCGAGGACTGGCTTGCCGAGCAGCGCACGTCCTGGGAATGGCGCCTGGACCAGCTCGGCGACTACCTGCTCGATGATCCCGGCACACCGGAGCAAGGGAACTTGTGATGATCGACCGTTCTGTCACGCACGCCACGTTCACCCTCGAACGCCTCTACCCGGCCACGGCGGCCCGGGTGTTCGCGGCATGGGCCAACCCGAAGGCGAAGGCCCGCTGGTTCTCCACCCCCGATGCGGAGCATGAACTGGACTTCCGGGTCGGGGGCCGGGAGGTCAACCGCAGCCACCCGGACAGCGGCCTGTCGATGACGTTTGAGTCGTTGTACCGCGACATCGTCCGGGACGAGCGCATCGTCTACACCTCCATGTTGCACGTGGAAGACGACCTGGCGACGGTATCGCTGACGACCGTGGCGTTCTGCCCGGCCGATGGGGGCACCCGGCTGGTCCTCACCGAGCAGGGCGCCTTCCTCGATGGCCGGGAGGAGCCCTCCTGGCGGAAGCACGGCACGGGCGACTGGCTTGACGCGCTGGGCGTCGAGCTGGGTACGGGAGGGCGCGAGTGAGCCCGCGGGCGGCCGCCTTGAGGTGGCGGGCGCTGGTGTTGCTGGGCACGGCGTTCTTCATGACCATCCTGGACGGGACCAGCTTGCTCACCGCCCTGCCGGCCGTCGAGCGGGAGTTTCGGGTGCACGGCACCACCGTCCACTGGGCGGTCACGGCCTACGCGCTGGCCTTTGCCGGCCTGCTGCTGCTGTGCGGCCGCGCCGCGGATCTGCTCGGCCGCCGCAGGGTCTTCCTGGCCGGGATGTCGCTGCGCGTGTTGGCCTCGTTGGGACGCGGGTTCGCCCCGACGGTCGAAGCCCCGGTTGCGGCCCGCGCTTTGCAGGGTGTGTCGGCCGCCATCATCGCCCCCGCAGCCTTGCCCATGGTGATGAACGCCTTCGCCGAAGGCAGCGAGCGGAACAGGGCACTGGGAATCTGGGGGTGGGATCAGAGGGTTCGGTGCCACCGCCGGGCTGCTGCTCGGCGGCCTGATCACCAGTACGCTCGGCTGGCAGTGGGTCTTCTGGACCGACGTCCCGGTCGGGGTGGTGGTGCTGATCCTCGCGCCGGTGATACTGCCTCACGGCCGGGGTGATGACCGTGGCGGCCGTCGTCGGCGCTCTGGTCTGCCAGCGGGTTGTGACCAGGATCGGCGTGCGTCCGGTCGCGACCGTCGACACTGCCCTGCTCGGTGGAGCCTGCCTGCTACTCACCCTGGTGGTGCCCGAGCACAGCTCACCGGAACTGCTGACATTTGCCCTGTTGGTCTTCGGGGCGGGCATGGGCACCGCCACCGTCTGTACGCAGATCACGGCGTTCACCGGTGTCGCTGAACGGCACTCCGGTCTGGCCGCCGGACTCGCCGATACCTGCTTCGCGGTTGGTACCGCCCTCAGCGTAGCCATCGCCGGCAGCGTTGTCGCCGCGCAGGCACCCACGCCTGGGATCGCCGCGCCGCAGACGCTGGTTCCCGGTCATCAGGCCGCGTTCGGCGTGATCGGCCTCGTCGCGGCAGTGGGCGTGGTCATCGCTCTGGCCGTGCTCGGCAAGCGATCGGCACCGGTCACCAGAGAGACCGCGACGCCTCCCGTCGACCAGATCGTGACCGACCCCATTTCCAACTGACCCATTGAGGAGCTTCCATGTCAGACCGTGACCCGGTCGCCGAGATCGGACCCTTCAGCGACTCAGGCGCCGACGCGACCCCCTGGCCGACCGCACTGCGTGAGCTGGAGCAGGCGCGACTGTTCTGGCTGTCCACCGTCCGGCCCGACAGCCGGCCCCACGTGACACCGTTGCTGGCCGTCTGGACCGGCGGCGCCCTGTACTTCGCCACCGGTGACCAAGAGCGCAAGACGCGTAACCTCCACGCGAACGACCACTGCGTCATGACGACCGGCACGAACGTCCTCGACGGTATCGACATCACCATCGAGGGACGTGCCGAGTTGGTGTGCGATCCGGCTGAACGCAGCACCACCGCCGACGCCTACGAGAGCAAGTACGGCGACCTGCTGACGAGCCCGGACGGCACCTGGCACGGCCTCGGTGGCACCATCCGCTCCGGCAAGGTCCTGCTGTACCGCATCGACCCGGAGGCCGGATTCGCCTTCGGCAAGGGCGAGACGTACAGCCAGACCCGCTACCGCTTTCAACACTGACCGCTGACTCCGCGGGCGCGTGTCAGACGGCCGAGCGCTGGCCCGTGAACCTGCGCAGGATCGCCTCGGTGGACGCGGTACGGGTCCGGATCGCGGTCGCGTACTTGACTATCTGATCGTGCTGCTGGGTGATGAGTTCCCAGCGGATCGGGCGGGTCAGCGCCGGGGCCAGCTGCGGGTAGGCGTCCGGCTCGCCGGCCCGGCCGGTACAGCTTCACCTTGTTGATCCGCTTGGTCCTCGGCAGCAGATCAAAGTTCAGCAGCCTCGTGACGCCGAACCCGATTTCCGACTGGCCGTGCGAGTCCGTGTAGTTGGCCTCCACGTCCATGGTGGTGTCGTGCCGCATCGTGCCCTCGATCATCGCAGCGACCTCGGAGGCGGTGCAGTTGATCAGCTGGGAGTGGATGGCCAGGGACTTCTTCTCCACGTGCCTTGTGATCGTCTCGGCGCCATGTGGCCACCGCACGCCGCGGGTCAACCGGATGTGGGCCGCAGATTGTTCATGAGCAGGCCGAGGGCGAACTCGAAGCGGTCGTGTCCGGTGCCGGAGATCAGCTCGGCGGCATGGCGTCGGGTGTGCGGAAACTTCTCGGCGGGCAGTGCGGTGAAGCGGTCCAGCAACTCCTCGTGGCTGAGCACCCATTCGTGATCCTGGTGCCGGCGCCGTTGCCGGACCAGCGACTGCTCCAGTGCATAGGCGCTGACGTAGAGGGAGAGCGCGTCGCGGGCCCATCCGGCCGTCCTCGGTTCGATGCCGCCCGCGAGCAGGATCGCCAGGATTCCTTCGCCGACTCGCAGCGTTTCCAGGTTGGTCGGCACCATGGCCAGCGCGGCGCGCGAGATTCCAGGGTATTCCAGGTACAGGTCGCGGATCTGTGTGTACACCCCGAGCAGCTGCTCGCGCCAGGCGGCCGGGTCCGGTTCGGGGAGCATGACCTCGGCGTAGAGCCTGCCGATCAGCAGATCGTCGATGTCGTCCTTGTTGACGATGTGCGCGTACAGCGACGACGGACCGGTGCCGAGCACGGCGGCGACCCGGCGGATGGTCAGCGCGTCATACCCCTCGGTGGCGACGACCTCCAGGGCGGCGTCGGTGATCCGTTCGACGGTGATCGGCTTCTTGCGTGGCGCCGACGCGGCGACCTCCGCTGCGGGTTGGGCGTGGCGAGCTGCGCGGCGTTGGCGGGGATCGGCGGACATGCCGACCACTATACCTTGACGCGATCTAAGTTCGTTGATTAGAACTTAGATCACCGAAACGAACTAAGTTCGTACCGATGTTCCGGAGGTATGCGATGCGAGTTTCCATTGTCGGAGCAGGCCTGGGAGGCCTGGCCCTCGCGCAGGGTCTGCGCGGTGCCGGGATCGAGGCCGACGTGTTCGAGCGTGACCCGGGGATCGCCGCACGATTCCAGGGCTACCGGCTCGTGCTGGACCCGATCGGTTTCCAGGCGGTGCGCGACTGCCTGCCGACGCGCTGGCACCCGCTGCTGGACGAGATCGTCATGGACGCCTCCGCCGAGCAGCTGATCCTGGACCCGCAGCTGAACGAGATCGGCAGGCTCGGCGCGGGCCGGACCGGCATCGTGGTCGACCGGCAGGTACTGCGACACCTGTTGCTGACCGGCCTCACCGTGCACACCGATGCCGCGCTGACCGGCTACGACGTGCTGGCCGACGGCAATGTCCAAGCCCAGTTCGCCCGCCGCGACCCGGCCACCGCCGACCTGCTCGTCGGCGCGGACGGCGTCACCTCCGCGGTCCGCGAGGTGCTGTCGCCGCAGACCACCCCGACCGACACCGGCGTCCGGTTCGTCATCGGCCGCACCCCGCTGACCGACGAGTTCGCCGGCCTGTCCAAGGCATACGGCTCGAAGATCGCGGGCGACGGCGTCAGCCTGCTGCTCGGCGCGATGCGCTTCCGTACCCCGCCGAAGCAGGCCACCCAGCAACTGGCCCCCGAAGTCACGCTGCCCGACATCGGCGACTACGTGCGCTGGGCCATGATCCTGCCGCCGAACGGCTCACCGGAGAACCTGACCGCGCAGGACACCGTGCTGTCCAGGATGGAAGGGTGGCACCCGCAGCTACGCACGCTGATCGAGCAGGCCGACCCGGACAACAGCACCCTGCTGTCCATCCGGGTGGTCAAGCCCGGTGAGCGCTGGGCGTCCGGTCCGGTCACGCTGCTCGGCGACGCGATCCACGCCATCTCCCCGACCGGCGGCAACGGTGCGAACACCGCACTGCGCGACGCCGACCTGCTGCGCCGCTGCCTGATCGAGGCACGCGAAGGCCGCCAGGATCTGCTCAGTGCGGTCGACGACTACGAGCGGCAGATGTTCGAGTACGGCGCCGAGGCCGTGCGCAGCAGTCTCGAGAAGCTGCCGGCCTTCGCCCCCGAAGCGAAACTGTCCTGAGGTCGAAGTTCACCTTGCGCGATCAACCGGACCCGCCCGCTCGTGGACATCCTGATCTCCGCCAGCTGACGACGCGGCCGACTACTGGAGGCCAGCGACAAGATCGTTCGGCCGTTGGCAGCGCACGGTGGCGCGTCGGCCCCGCACGCGCGGGGGTGGGTCGCTCGGTTGGGTCGCCCGCCGGTCGAGCAGTCGCAGCCCGTCACGCGCCCGTGGGCCAGCCTTTGTCAGGGCGGGTCGATGTGGGTCGACGGTTCGGCTCGACGCGAGTGTGCGCTGGTGGTCCCCGATCAGCGGCGGCCGGTGGCCAGGATGACGAGGAACTGGCCGCCGCCCGCCTCGATGTCGGCGGTCACCGGCAGCCCCGGTGCCAGTCGGGAGAACCGGTCCACCAACCAATCCGCCGCGTCCTGGGCGTCCTGCCTGGTCGGACAACGGCCCACCATCTCGCGGCCCCCCTTGCGCTCCAGCCTCGTGGCAACGGTGATCAGCGGCGCGGGTTCGGCCACGTACAGGCGGTCCGGCCAGGCGATGACCACCTTGACCGCGCCCTTGCGGGTGTTGCACCCGCGGTGCGCGAGCCGCTCGGCGACCTTGGCCTTCCGGTCGGCGGTCCGGCTGTCAACGCTGGGCCCCCTGGGATCGTTCACCGACTTGTCGGGGTCGACCGGTTCGTCGCACACCCAGCATCGCCAGCCGTCGCGCTCAGCCACATCATCGAGGAGACTCACCCGGACAAACTAGCTTGCCCGGCCGCCACCCCGCGCACCAGGGCCTCGGCAACCAGGTGAGCGGTGGTCCACGTTGTTCCTGAACGACGGGCGAATGATCGGGAATCTGCGGTCACCACCCGACTTTGCCGGCCTCTGGTAGAAGGTCACCGTGGTGACCGTGCCCCGGAGGCCCGGCTTCGAACAGCGTACGGACCGCCCCCCGCCCGGCGTTCGGGCATCCCTTCGGAGCTGTCAGCAGCGTGGTGCGGGGGCGCCTTCAGTGCCTGTCGGGTACCTGACATTCCTTGGCTGTTCATCCGCCGTCTCCACTGCCTCGAAGCTCCCGGGGGAAGGCCACAGGTGGTCCGGTGCGGTGACATCCCGCACGCGCACCGGCGCGACGGAGAGGGTGGGGCTGATGTCCGGAATAACCCGACGGAGGCTGCTGGGATCGGCGGCCGGCGCGATGGGAGCGGCAGCGGCGATGAGCCTGCTGCCACCGAGTGTCCAACGAGCGGTAGCGGCGGGGGTACCGAAGGCCGGTTCGCTGCGGGACGTCCAGCACGTGGTCCTGCTGATGCAGGAGAACCGGTCCTTCGACCACTACTTCGGCACGCTGGCCGGTGTCCGCGGCTTCGCGGACCCGAACGCGCTGCGGCTGGACAACGGACGCTCGGTGTTCTACCAGCCCGACAGCGTCAACCCGGACGGCTACCTGCTGCCGTTCCACCTGGACACCCTCACCACGAGCGCGCAGGCGATCCCGTCCACCAGCCACTCCTGGTCGGTGCAGCACCGGGCCTGGAACGGCGGGAAGATGGACCGGTGGCTGTCCGCGCACCGGCCCGCCGACGGCGTCAACGGCCCGTACGTGATGGGGTACTACACCCGGGAGGACATCCCCTTCCAGTTCGCCCTGGCCGAGTCGTTCACCATCTGCGACAACTACTTCTGCTCGGTCCAGGGACCGACCTGGCCCAACCGGCTGTACTGGATGACGGGTTCGATCGGAGCCGACGGCGGCCAGGGCGGCCCGATCATCAGCAACTCGGCGCCCGAGCCGCTGACCTGGAAGACCTACCCCGAACAGTTGGAGGCGGCCGGCGTCAGCTGGCAGGTCTACCAGGAAGCCGACAACTACGGCACCAACATGCTCTCGCTCTTCAAGAGCTTCCAGCAGGCCGCGCCCGGCAGCGCGCTGCACCGCAAGGGCATGACGGCCCGGCCGGCCGGCACCTTCGAGGACGACGCGCGCAACAACCGGCTGCCCGCCGTCTCCTGGATCCTGCCGACCGGCTACCAGTCCGAGCACCCGGACTACCTGCCCGCCGCCGGTGCCGACTACGTCGCCTCCAAGATCGAGGCGGTCGCCTCGAACCCCGAGGTCTGGGCGAAGACGGTGTTCATCCTCAACTACGACGAGAACGACGGGCTGTTCGACCACGTGCCGCCACCGGTGCCCCCGACCGCCACGCCGGGCGAGTTCGTCGGCGGTCTGCCGATCGGCGGCGGCTTCCGGGTGCCGTGCATCATCATCTCGCCCTGGACGGTGGGCGGCTGGGTCGCCGGCGAGGCCTTCGACCACACCTCGGTGCTGCAGTTCCTGGAACGGTTCACCGGAGTCCGGTCGGCCACCGTCACCGACTGGCGTCGCAACGCCTTCGGGGACCTCACCTCGGCCTTCCAGTTCAACGGCGGCGTGTGCAAGGCCCCGGCGCTGCCCCCGACCGCCGAGCAGCTCGAACTGGCCAAGTACGAGGTGTCGAACTATCCGGCGCCCGCCCTTCCGGGCGCGGGCCAACAGTTCCCCACCCAGGAACCCGGCGACCGGCCGCACCGGCCGCACCGACCGCACCGACCCCGATAACGCCCAGTAGCACCCGGCGGCCTTCGGCCAGGGCCCGGGCCGAAGGCCGCTGCGCACCGCCAGCGGGGCCTACGCCGCGTCAGACCGGCGTCCCAGCCACCGCGACGCTATTGCCGATCGTCAACGTGACCGCCCGTCCCCGAGAGTGCGGTCCGGGAGGTCCGTGCTGAACCCGCGACGGCCACGGCCACCGGGGGTTCGAACTGCACCGAAGCGCCGAGCAACTCGACAGCCTCACCGACGTCCCCGAAGCATCAGGCCGCACCATCCGATGGCGGCTGTCCGCAACGTCGCGGTCGAGGAGTTCCGGAACCGGAGCAGCGACGCGCCACGTCGTCGGCGCGCATTCATCTGGAGCCGAGGTGAATCCGGCCGACGCCAGGTGGAAGAGGCCGCTGCACGAGCAGCAGCCGCACAGCAGATCACGACAGCCACCTGATGACGACCGCTGCTTGACGGAGCTGATTCCACACAATGATGCGGTTGACGGTCCTTCGACCGCGCCGGAGCGGTAAGTTGACGGCTGCCGACTATGGAAAGAAGCACCGACGTGACCATCGACCAGGCTGCCCTCGGCAGCGCCGTGAAGGCAGTCGCCGCCGCCGCACACGCCGATGACCCGGCTGCGCTGTACCGCGCCGTGATGCCGCCGGCGGGCACGGACACGCCTCCGGCCGAGGCCGCCAACTGGTTCGGGTCGCTCCTCATTCACCTGGCGCTCGCCGCGGCGAGCGCTTCGCGGTTGGAGCGGGGCTGCCCCCGGGAGACCGTCGCGGGGTGGATCGGGGAGGTGCTGGGCCCGCTGCCCACCCCCGCGCTGCTGCGCGCTGCGGATCCCGGCCGCATCGACCACGTCGAGGCGGTGCGCGCCGTAGCGGACTACTCCCGGTGCCGCGAGTACGCCGTCGACCTGGTCCGGGTGGGCCTGACCGAGCCGGATGAAGCACCGGACGAGCGAGGCGTCGATGCCCACTGTGCGGTGACGAACGACAAGGACGCGCGGATCACCGTGATGGCGATGCTCGGCCGCCTCGCCGCCGTTCCCGGCGGGCGAGGTTGACGGCACCTCCCCGGTGGTGCGCGGGGCGTCGGGCCGCCTTCGGGTCGCTCGGCTCGGCCTCGCCGCTCGGCCGGACGCCTTCGCCGGGCTGCCGGGGGATCAGGCCGGCGTAGACGATCTCCACGGCCGGCTCAGCCGCCCCAACCGAAGCTGTCGAGAGTCACGGTCGGAACGGGGGCGCCGACCGGGGCCGCACCGACCGGGCCGGTGCGGAGCGGGCGGCGGGTGTGCCGGGCCCGGGGTGTGGACGGCGCGGACCGGGACGGCGTCCCGAACGGGTAGGGACGGGGACCCCGGGCAGCTCTCCCGGCTGGTGTGACCAGGCGGTGCGCGACGAAGCCGAAGCGTGGGACGTGACGGAAATGTGTTCGCCAGCGGGGGGTACCGTTGCTATACGATCACTCGGCCGACCGTCGCGAGGCCGCGACTGGCTCATCCGTGTTGCAGATCCCGGGGGACCGTTGAAGATCCGTCATTCGCTCGCTGCCGTCCTCCTCGCCGCAGCCGCCGCGCCCGTCGCCCTGGGCGCCGCCCCGGCGTTCGCCGACACCGTCCCGACGGGGCAGGAGCAGACCGACCCGGCCGAGACCAAGGCGGACGAGGAGAACCGGGCGGCGATCGAGAGGCTGCTCGTCTACCCGAACGACTACCTGCTCACGGCTCCGAGCGACTACCTGCGCGAGCACGCGGGCCAGGCCCTCGCCGGCACCCCCGCGGACCGGGCGCACTTCCTCGCGGTGGAGGCGGACAGGATCCGCCGGGACGACGCGCGGATCGCGATCCTGCGGACCATGAACGCCGCCGGCCCGGCCGTCACGAAGGCCGCCAACGCCGCGTTCGGCTCGAACGACCTCGACGTGTTCCGCGCCTACCTGAACGTCGGCCAGTACACGGCCCGGACCGAGGACGAGAACCGCGCCAAGCTGCAGCAGCTCCTCGACGACCCGAACAGCGGACCGGGTGTGCGCGAGGGCGCCCAGCAGGCACTGGCGGGAACCGCCGCGGATGTCGAGCGCTTCCTCGACACGGGGCTGAAGACGGCCGCCGAGCACGACGACCGGGTCCTGCTCAGCCAGATCATGTCCCACGGCGGCCCGGCGGTGAAGAAGGCCGCCAACGCCGCGATGTCCGGCACCGTCGAGGACGTCCGCGCCTTCCTGAAGACCGGCCAGTACGTCGCCCGGGCGGAGGACGAGAACCGCGCCAAGGTCCAGGACGTCCTCGCCGACGCGGGCACCGGCCGCCACGTCCGGGAGGCGGCCGAGAAGGCGCTCGCCGGCAGCGCGGCGGACGTCGAGAACTTCCTGAAGACGCAGCTGGAGCCACTGCGGGCGAGCGACGACCGGATCCACGTCTCGCAGCTCGTCGAGGCCGGGGGGCCCGAGGTCCGCAAGGCCGGCCTCGCCGCGCTCGACGGCGGCATCGCGGAGGTCCGGGCCTTCCTGAAGGAGGGCCAGTTCACCGCCCGGGCCAAGGACCAGGCCGCCGCGAAGACCTCTGCCGAAACCGCTACGGAGACCTCGCGGAGCGGCTCCGGTACCACCCGGGCGGTCACCACCGTGACCCCCGACGCCACGGTCGCCCCCGTCTCGGCCGCCGGCGGCACGACGACCACCGCGACGACGACCACCGCCACCACGGACGGCCGGAGCACCGCCGGTGGCTCGCTGGCCGCCACCGGCTCGACCGCCCCGCTCGGGCAGCTCGGCGCCGCCGCCGGCGCGGCCGTCGTGCTGGGCGCCGGCGCGGTCGTCGCCTCGCGCCGCCGCTCGCAGGCCTGATCACCCTCCTCCGCCGGCCGGTCCACACCTCGCGCCGGCCGGCGGAGCGTTCCCTGCACACCCGGTCCCACGCCCACGGACGGGCCGCGCGCCCCACGCTTGGTCCCGGCCCCCGCCCGTACCCGCTCCCCCGCCCCGCGTGGTGCAGATCCCCCCTTCTCCAGCACGCGGGACGGACACCCGGCCACCGCTCCACACCCCCGGCGCCGTCCACCCGGAGGCGCACGGCCGGCGTTGAGGCGCGACGGCCCCCGGGCGGGAGCGCCCGGGGGCGGCGGCGAGCTGCGGGGCCGCGGCGTCCTCGGCCCCGCTCGTCAAATGGTGCTGCTCACGAGCGGGCCCCGCAGGGGCGCCGAAACACCGGTGCTACTTCTGCCAGCCGATGGTCTCGGGCAGCGGGCTGTAGAAGATGGTGGCACCGACGTTGGCGAGGCCCTTCCTGATGCCGTAGGTGGAGGGGCCGCTGTAGAGCGGCAGGAAGGCGTACTGCTGGAGGGCCTTCTGCTCGACCTTGTTGACGGCCGCGACCTGCTGGCCGAGGTCGGCGATCTCGCCGGTGGCGCGGATCTCCTTGTCCAGCTCGGGAGTTCCGGCTCCGGTGATGTTGGAGTCGCGGTCCGAGCAGTAGAAGTCGCACAGGTATCGCGCGCCGAAGGGGTCCGTCGAGCGGTTGCCGGAGATGAACAGGTCGAAGCGGCGGTCGCTGAGCACCTTGGAGAAGTCGTTCTCGGAGACCTTGTTGACGTTCACCTTCACGCCGACGGCCTTGAGCATCGCGGTGAGCGCTCCGGCGGTGGCCTTCTCGATGGGGTCGTCGCCGAGCACGGTGTAGCCGAGCTCGAGTTGCTTGCCGTCCTTGGCGCGGATGCCGTCGGCTCCGGGCTTCCAGCCGGCCGCGTCCAGGGTCTTCCGCGCCTCCTGCGGGTCGTACTTCAGGACAGCGGCGACGTTGTCCTGGTAGCCCTGCTGGAAGCTGTAGAGCACCGCCGAGCCGGGCAGCGGCTCCGTGTAGTCGAGGCCCTGGAACCGGATCTTCGTGATCTGCGGACGGTCGATGCTCTCCTGCACCGCCTTGCGGACCTGGACGTCACCGAGGAACGGGGACTTGGCGTTGAGGTACAGCGCGTACTCGAAGGGGCTGCCGCCGCTGCGGATCTCGGCGTCCTTGACCGTCCTCACCTGCTTGAGGTTCTCCGCGGTCCCGACGGGGGCGTAGTCGAGTTCGCCGTTCTTGAAGGCGTTGATCGAGGCGGCGCTCTCCAGGTTGACGTAGACGCGCTTGTCGAGCTTGCCCGGCCGGCCCCACCAGTTGGGGTTGCGCACGAAGGTGATGTTGCCGGAGTGCTCGTCCCAGGTGCCCACGGTGTACGGTCCGGTGCCCCATTCGGGGTGGGCCGTCTTGACGTACGCCTTGTTGAAGTTGTCGACGGTGGCGGCCTGGGGGTGCAGGAAGGTGGTGAACAGCGCGGACCAGGAGGCGTTGACGCCCTTGAAGGTGATGACCGCCTGCTTGTCGTCGGCGCCCCGGGTGACGGAGGTGATGCGGTCGTAGCCGTCGGTGGAGGAGGCCGCGTAGTCCTTGTCCGAGCCGTTGTTGGCCTTCCAGGTGGCTTCGATGGCCCGCCAGTCGATGGGGGTGCCATCGTTGAAGACGGCCTTGGGGTTGAGGGTGATGACGACCTTCTGGTCGCCGCCCTCGACCGAGACCTTCACGTCGCTGTAGTAGTCCGGGTTGTACTGGACCTCGCCGGTGGGCGAGTAGGTGATGGCGTGGGCGTTGTACCAGGACCAGATCCGCGAGGAGTTCAGGGTGCCGTTGACGTTGAAGGGGTTGCCCTGCTCGTCGAAGGTCCCCGCGGTGGTGTAGGTGCCGCCGTCCTTGATGTTCTCGTACGGCTGGGGGTTGTAGTCGGTGACCGAGGACGCGATCTTGGCGGCGTTCTCGGCGTTCGGCCCGGAGGATCCGCCGGGGGATCCGCCGGAGGCAGACGAGGAGGAGGACGAGGAGGAGCACGCGGTGGCGGCGACCAAGACGGCCGCGGCGAGCGCGAGGGGCAGGGCGAGCTTCCGGCGCATGGGTTGTCCTTGGTGGGAATCGGTGAGAAGGGGGTGGGACGGGGCGGGTGTCAGACCGCGTGGCAGGCGTACTGGTGGTCGGAGCCGTCCGGGGCGCCGACGGTCGCCGGCCGCTCGGTGCGGCAGCGGGTCCGTACGCTCTCGTCGGCCTCCCGGTACAGCGGGCAGCGGTCGACGAACACACAGCCCTCCGGCAGCCGGGTGGCACTGGGCTGCTCGCCCGCGAGGACGACGCGCTCGCGGTGGCGCTCGCGCTCCGGGTCGGGCACCGGGATCGCCGACAGCAGGGCCTGGGTGTACGGGTGCCGGGGTCGGGCGAAGATCTCCTCGGTGGCACCGGACTCGACGATGTGCCCGAGGTACATCACCGCGATGCGGTCGGAGACGTAGCGCACCACGGCCAGGTCGTGCGCCACCACCAGGTATGCCAGGCCCAGTTCGCGCTTCAGTCGGGCGAGCAGGTTGATGATCTCGGCCTGCACGGAGACGTCCAGCGCGGACAGCGGTTCGTCCAGGACCAGGAGTTTCGGCTCGCGGGCCAGGGCGCGCGCGATGCCGACGCGCTGGCGCTGGCCGCCGGACAGGGCGGCGGGGAAGCGGTCGCCCATGGCGCGGTCCAGGCCCACCAGGTCCAGGAGACGGGTGACCCGGGACCGGATGGCCGTCCGGTCGGCACCGGCGGCCTGGAGCGGTTCGGCCAGCAGGTCGAAGACGGTCAGGCGGGGGTCCAGGGCGTCCGTCGGGTCCTGGAGGACGATCTGGACGTCGCGCCGCAGCTCGCGCACCTGGGCCGCCGACCGCAGCGTGGCGACGTCGGTGCCGGCCACTTCGATGCGACCGCCCTCGGGGGCGCGCAGCCGCAGCACCTCGCGCAGCGTGGTGGTCTTGCCGCTGCCGGACTCCCCCACCAGGCCCAGGGTCTCGCCCGCGCGCAGTTCGAAGTTGACGTGGTTGACCGCGTGCAGGGTTCCGACCCGGCGTTTGAGGAGGGCCCCCTTGGTGACGGGGAAGGTCTTGACCAGGTCCTCCACGCGCAGGACCACCTCGCCCGCGGTCCGCTCTCCGGCGCGGGACGGCGGCACGGGAGCGGCGCGCCCGGCCGGGTCGAGGGTTCCGTCGGCGATCTCCCGCGCGCGGTGGCAGGCGACGCGGCCGCGCTGCCCGCCCGATGCGGTCAGGTCCGATGCGGTCAGGTCCGGCGCGGTCAGGTCCGGTTCGGTGGTCCGGCACACGTCCTGGGCCACCGCGCAGCGGGGCGCGAAGGGGCAGCCGCCGGGCAGGCCGACCAGGGAGGGCGGCTCGCCGCCGACCGGGATCAGGGGCCGTTCGACGCCGCTGTCCACGGTGGGGACGCTGGCCAGCAGCCGGGCGGTGTAGGGCATCGTGGGGCGGCGGAAGAGCTCGTCGACGCTCGCGTGCTCGACGATCCGTCCGGCGTACATGACGGCGACGTCGTCGGCGTGGCCCGCCACCACGCCCAGGTCGTGGGTGATCAGGACGAGGCCGGCGCCGGTCTCGCGCTGGGCCAGGCGCAGCACGTCGAGGATCTGCGCCTGGACGGTGACGTCGAGCGCCGTGGTGGGCTCGTCGGCGACGAGGACCGAGGGCTTGTTGGCGATGGCCAGGGCGATGACGACGCGTTGGCGCATGCCGCCGGAGAACTCGTGCGGGAACGACTTGGCGCGTTCGCGCGGGTCGGGGATGCCGACCAGGTCGAGCAGTTCCACCGCCTGCTCCCACGCGTCCTTCTTCGACAGTTCCCGGTGCACGCGCAGGGCCTGGGAGAGCAGCCGACCGACGCTGAAGATGGGCGTGAGCGCGGACATCGGGTCCTGGAAGACCATGCCGATGTCCTTGCCGCGCACCCGGGAGAGGCCCTTGTCGTCCATCGCCGCCAGGTCGCGGCCGCCCAGCAGGATCCGGCCGCCGAGGCGCGCGGTGGGCGGCAGCAGGCCCATGACGGCGAGGGCGGTGGCGGACTTGCCGGAGCCGGACTCGCCGACGATGCCCAGGGTGCGCCCTGGCAGCAGATCGAAGCCGATGCCGCGCACGGCCTCCACCGGTCCGGCCTCGGAGGGGAAGGAGACGCTCAGGTCGCGTACGGACAGAACGGGTGCGGGCTCGGTGGGCCCGGCCGGGGAGCCGGCCACGGGCCCGGTGTGGTGGGCGGGTGCGAGGGTCATCGTCGGCCTCCTGCCGCGCCGGTGGTGGACGTGGGGTCGAGGGCGTCGCGCAGGCCGTCGCCGACGAAGGTCATCGAGACGGTGAGCAGGACGGTCAGCCCGGCGGGGAAGGCGAAGAGCCATGGGGCGCTGGTGATGGTGCCCGCGCCGTCGGCGAGCATCGTGCCCAGCGACACGTCCGGGGTCTGCACGCCGAAGCCCAGGAAGGACAGGGCGGTCTCGCTGAGCACGGTGGAGACCACGCCCAGGGTGAGGTTGACGATGAGCAGGGAGCCCAGGTTCGGGATGATGTGGCGCACCACGATGCGCAGGGGGCGCACGCCCATGTACTCCGCGGCGCGCACGTAGTCGCGCTCGCGCAGGGACGTGGACACCGACCAGACCACGCGCGCGGTGGACATCCAGCCGAACACCGTCAGCACGAGGATGAGGACCCGCCAGTCGCCCGCCAGCCGGTGCGAGACCAGGGCGAGGATGAGGAAGGAGGGCACGATCAGCAGGAAGTGGATGACGGCGAGGGTGGTCTTCTCCACCCGGCCCCCGAAGTAGGCCGCGCCCGCGCCCACGACCGCGGCGATGGCGACGGTCAGCACGGACACGCTCACCGCGATCACGAGCGAGCGCTGGAGGCCGTGCACGGCGGCGGCGTAGACGTCGTTGCCGCCCTGGTTGGTGCCGAACCAGTGCTCGGCGCTGGGGGCCTGGGTCAGTGCCGAGAAGTCGGCGTCCGCGTAGCCGTACGGGGTGAACAGGTCGCCGAGCGCGCTGAACAGCACGAGCAGCAGGAAGATCACCACGCCGGCGACGGCGATCCGGTTGCGCAGGAAGCGCCGTAGGTAGAGACGGCGACGGCCCAGATAGTGCCCGTCGTGCCCGTCGTGCACGTCATGCCTGTCGCGCCCATCGTGCCCGGTGGGCGGCGGATCGGCGGCTCGCGCGGGTGCGATGGCGAGTACGCCTTCGGAGGTCGCGTCGGGGCTCACAGGGGTGCCCATCTCAGCTCACCCGCACTCTCGGGTCGAGGAGAACGGTGGCGATGTCCGCGAGGATCGCACCGATCGCGGTCAGGGCGGCGGCGAAGGCGGCGGTCGCCACGGTGCCGTGCACGTCGTTCTTGCCGATGGTCTGGATGAAGTACTGGCCCATGCCGTTCCAGCCGAAGATCGTCTCCGTGAGGACCGCGCCGGTGAAGACGGCCGGGATGCTGAAGGCCACGGACTGTGCGGTGGGGATCAGGGCGGTGCGCAGGGCGTGTCGGCGGATCGCCTGGGCACGGGTGAGCCCGGTGGCCCGGGCGGTGCGCACGAAGTCGGAACCGATGACGTCCAGCAGCAGGGAGCGCTGGGTGAGGTGGTAGCCCACGTAGCCCGTCAGGGTGAGCGTCAGCGTCGGCAGGATCAGGTGCAGCAGCCGGTCACCGACCGTCGCCCAGAACCCTTCCACGCCGGGCGAGTTCTCCCCCGCGACGTACAGGAAGTGCCAACCGGCCTGCTCGTTCAGCCGGATGGCCAGCAGCACCAGGGCAAGGGCGGCGATGGACACCGGGACGTTGAACAGCGCCATGGAGAGGGCCTGGGCTGCCCGGTCCCTCCAGCCGTACTGGCGCGAGGCGGTGTGGACCGCGAGGGCGACACCGACGACGACCGACAGGACCGTCGCGCCGATCACCAGTTCGGCGCTGACGAGGGAGCGGTAGCCGATCTCCCCGTTCACCTGGACCCCGACCGGGGAGCGGCCCCAGTCGAAGTGCAGGACCACGCTGGTCAGCCAGTCCCACCAGCGGTGGAGCAGCGGCTCGTGCGGGTCGAGGTTGTAGGGGGCCAGGGCCCGGGATATCTGCTCCTCGGTGCGGACCGGACGCAGTTCCTTGAAGTTCGAGCGCGGGTCGAGGAACCAACTGGCGAGGAAGTATGTGGCGTTGGTGGCCATGGCGATCACCAGGAACCAGCCCGCCGCCCTGCGTGTCACGTACCGGAGCACGGACGGCACCTCCCCACCAGGTGCGGCGGGTGCGCCTGGGGAACGTCGGGTCTGGAGGAGGTACGCATGCAGGTAGAAACCTTCTGGGGCGAGAGCCGGGTGCACGATCGTGCAGATGCGAGTCTGTGTACGACTGGTGCGCGACGCCAGTGATCTGGGCATATGTACATGGGAACGAAACACCCCCGCAGCAAAGAGGCGTTGAACCCACTCCCCCGTTCACATTCGCAGGTGGCCGGGTCGACGACGTCTTCCCGAAACACCTCGGCTCCCCACACACAGTCGAGCGAACCTGTGGGGCCATGGAGCACAGGTACCTGCTCAGGGGGCGGGCCGGGTACGCAGGGTGCGGTCGGCGAGGGTCGTCAGGACCAGGACGACACCGACGCCGACCATGATCCAGGCGATGAGGTGCATGCCGCGGTCGGAGACGTGGGTGCGGAAGACGATGCCGGTGATTGCGGAAGCGACGATCGAGCCGAGGTAGCCGAAGGTGCGCAGCAGGCCGGAGGCGGTGCCGAGTTGTTCGGCGGGGGCGTGTTCGTAGAGGGCGGTCTGGTTGCCCGCGCCGGACGTGCCCATGACGACGCCGAAGATGAGCGTGACCACCACGACCCATCCGATCCAGCCCGAGGTGCTGAGCAGCAGTACGCCGGCGGATCCGATGAGGCAGGCCAGGGCCGCTGCCATGACCGGTCCGCGCACCGGGTTGTGCCGGGAGACGAGCGAGATCACCAGGCCGGACATGAGCGTCATGGGCAACAGGAGCAGTCCGGCTTCGGTCCCGGACAGGCCGCGGACGCTCTGGGCCCACTGGGTGACGCCGTAGAGCACGACGTACGCGCAGACCAGGACCAGGCCGTAGCGAAGGTAGGTACCGGTCAGGGCCCGGTTGCCGGCGAGCAGGCGCAGGTCGAGGAACGGGGTGCCGGCTCGCAGCTCCCACAGCACCAGGGCGATCCACAGCACGGCGGAGATCGCCAGCAGGTACCAGTGGGCGTCGGGCAGGGCGAACAGGAACAGCAGCAGCGTGATCATCGCGGCGGCGAACCCGGCGATGCCGATGGCATCCAGGGCGGCCGCGACGTCACGGGCGCGTCGACTGCGGTCCGGTGGGCTGTCGGGCGGGCTGTCGGGTGGGCTGTCGGGCGGGACCCAGGCCACTGTCGTGACCAGCGCGACGAGTGCGACCGGAACGTTGATGAAGAACACGGATCGCCAGCCCAGCGTGGCCACCAGAACACCGCCCAGGGGCAGCCCGAGCGAGGCGGTGGCGATGCCGGCGATCTGCAGGCCGCCCAGCACTCCGCCCGGCGGCTTGTCCAGACCGGCGTCCTCGGCGCGGCGGCGGATCAGCAGCATGGCCGTCGGATAGGCGCACGAGGTGCCCGACCCGATCAGTACTCGGCTGATCAGGAGGATCGGAAGACTGTCGGCGGCGCCGCCCATGAGTCCTCCGACGATGACGAGTCCGATTCCGGCCAGGAACACCCGTCGTGGGCCGAACACGTCGGCGGCCTTGCCCGCGGTGGGCTGGGCGATCGCGCTGGCCAGGTACAGGGCCGTGACCAGCGCGGCGGTCTGCCCGATCGACACGCCGAGTCCGTGGGCGATCGGTACGAGGGCCGTGGCGATCAGCGAGCTGTTGATCGGGTTGAGCGCCGAACCGACGAACAACGGGGTGGTGAATCGCCAGGAGAACGGACGCCCGGGCGGTATCCCGTTCACCGGCGGGGCGTTGGTCGTCGGTCCGGGGGCGGGCATCGGAATCTCCAGTACATGGTGGTCGCAGAGGCTCGGCGAGGCGCCCGGGCGACAGCGTGGCGGCATCCGGGGTCGCGGGCTCATCGCTGGTGGAGGACTCGCCCAGGACGTCGGCGACGTGGTCGACGAAGGTGACGGCGGCGGGACGAGGCGTCGCACGGCGCACGCCGGACCAAGGCCTGCACGGCTGACGGCGTGGTTTGTTCGAGTGGATTCGTGTCGCGCAGCGGTGCGACGGCGGTGTGCGGAGGCGGGAGGCGGTCATGACGGTCCGTTGGCCTCCCCTCGTACGCGAGGATATGGGACTCGTGGACTGAGGGAACATCAGTTCGCCGGGACCGACCTCGCGGTGGTGCGGATGATCTGGCCGTTTCCGTGGCGAGGGAGTCTGCCACTGGCGCAGCAGCGGGAGGTTCGCATGGTGGTTTAGGTTGGAATCCACGGGAAGCCGGCGACAGGTCTGACACGAGAGCCCACCAAGCAGTCGCCCGCCTCCTGCCCTGCTTCCCGCTCTGCTTCCTGCCCTGCTTCGTGCTCTGCTTCGTGCTCTGATCGGAGAACTCGCGTGTTCACCAACAACACACACCCCGTCGTGGTCCTGCACGACCTGGACGACGTCCGCGCCGAGCTCCTGGCGGAAATACAGACGGCGGGCGCGGCGGAGCGGCCCGGGTTGGAGGCAGCGCTGCGTGTGGTGGATCGCCAGATGATCGTGGCGGACGAGGAGCGTGTCCGCCGGTGGGCAAGCCGGATCCTGTCCGCGGCGGACGTCGACCCCGCGCTGGACTCGGTCCGGGCCGTGAAGGTGCTGCGGGACGCCGTCCCGGGGCTGGGGCTCATTTCAGCGAACGACCTGGTGAAGTCCGTTCTCCCCCGCTGACACGGGCGAGGCGCGGCAAGCCGGGGCGGGGCCGCCGTGTACATCAGCTGAGGACCTGCGGAGCTGAGGACCCGCGGAGCTGAGGACCCGCGCACCCGCGGCACGACCACGGCGACTGCCGCGGGTCGGACTGCCGCCAGGTCGGGCGCCCGCGTCGGCCGCCGCGCCGGCGAGGACGCCGCAGGCCCCGCCTCGGCGTCGAGCGTGGCCCGCGGCTGCCGGAGGACCGCGCTACCGGGGTCGGTTCGTCGGGCCCAGACCAGGAAGCGGCGTGGTCCACCAGCGGGCCTTGTACAGCTCGGTTCCGGTCAGGGCGAGCGTCCCGTCGGGGTGGTGGAAGGTGACGGCGGAGGTGCACCAGGAGCAGGGCCCCGCGTGATCGGGCGTGACGGTGAGCAGGCGACCGGTGACGGGCTCACTGCCCACGCTCTTGATCCCGCGGGCCGAGTCCTCCGCGCCCAGCCCGACGGCTTCGAAGCGGTCGAGGTGTGAGTCGTAGCGCCACAGGCGGTCGCCGGTGCTGAGCCAGAACGTCCCCGGCGCGGAGCGCACAGGTGCGAGGTCGTGTCCCCCGACTTCCGGAAGGGGGACACTGCGTTCGGGGGTGAGGGAGGGGATGTCGGGCGTGCCACCGACCCGGAGGGCCAGCAGGGTGTCGTCCCCGAGCACCCAGAGCAGCTCCGCGCCCTCGTCCCACTGCACGGCGTGGGCCCCGTCGAGTTCCTGCTCGGTATAGGTGGTGCTGCGAGGCCCCTCCGAGGCCGCGTACAGCCGCACCCATCCGCCGGTGCTGGCGACCACGGCGACGTTGCCGTCCGGTAGGAGCTCCGCGCTGTGGGGGTTGGCGGAGGTGCCGAGATCCGTGGCCCAGATCGGCGTGCCGGTCGCCGTGTCGACCAGGGCTGCCAGGCCACCCGAGGCGGTGACCAGGAGGGAGCCTTCACCGTCGAGCACCACGTCCCTGGCCTCGGTGGGCCTGGCCCAGCTGCGGGCCGGCTCCAGGTCGGCCAGCCGATCGTCGCCGTCAGCGGTCCACGACCACACCACCGGCAACCGGTCGGCCTCGGGTTCGGCCTCCCGCGCCGTCTCGCCGTCCAGGACGAGAACCTGCCGGGACGCCTGATCGACCGCGACGATCAGCGCACTGCCCCGAACGCCGGCCTGCCCGGACCCCGGATCGGCCGCAGCGAGCGGCGGACCACCCGGCACGGGTGCCTGTCCGGCCTCCTGATCAGCCGCAATGACCACCGCACTGCCGCGGGGCTCTCCGCCGCTGCCGTCCACGGCATGCGGGGCGGGGGTCGAACACGCCGTCAGCATCAGGCCGCCCAGGACGGATCCCACCCTGAGGCCCGCTCCGGCTCTTGCGCACACTGCCACGTCCCTTTCGCGAGATTATTTTCAGACTTTCCACTCTGCGTCCCGGCGCCCCGGCCCGGCGTCATCCTCGTCGCGGCGTCCGGGTGAACTCGCCCCAGCGGGCCCTTGACGTCATCCGTATAGACCGCGTGCGCGTCCGGTGGAAGCATTGGTGCCAACGGGTGACCTACAGTCACCTCGAAGTTCTCCCCAAGGAGAGTCATGCGGATCAGCACGCGTATGCGCGCCGCCTCGGCTGTGCTCACCGTCATCGCGGGCAGCCTCACGTTCGCCACGGTCGGAGCGGGAACCGCCAGCGCGGCCGACTGCGGCCAGGTGCTCGGACCTGCCCGCACCATCGTGGCCGGCGGCCAGTCGATCGGTCGGGCCTACCTCGCCTGGAACTCCTGCAGCAAGCAGGCCTACACCGAGATCAACCTCTGGAACACCAACTACGTCAACGGCAACTGGCACGGCGGACTGATCGACGTGAAGTCCAGCTCGAACTACAACTCGAACACGGGCTCGCCCCAGCCGAACGTCGGCTCGTGGTGGTGGGACTCCGGATACATTCCGGTGACCGGTGTTTCGAACACCCGCCTCTACCACGGCAACTGGAACTTCACCGCCGGCGGCCACAACTGCAACGGTCAGACCGTCACGTGGAACTTCTCCAACGGAAGCTACGACAGCAGCCAGGAGTCCCTGCCGCACTGCGACTGACGCTGACCGGCTCCCCCGGGCGGCCCCGTTCCCGCGGAACGGGGCCGCCCAGGCGGCGGACCGGTCGTCGGCGTCCGGGCGGGAGAGAGCGGCCCGCAGCTCCGGCTGGGCCTCCTCGGTGGGCGGGTACTGGCCAGCACCCGCATCCGCGCGCCGGCGCTGACGCCGCGCGCCCGACGGGCCGCCCGCGGCTGGAACCCGCCACCCGGGGAGGATGGCGGGCTCCTTCGCGTTCGGGCTCGCCGTGCGTGCTCAGGCCCGGCGCAGCACCCGGCGCAGCCAGAGGGCGCCGGCCCCGGCGGCCGTCAGGGCGAGGCCGCCGAAGGCGAGGCCCGCGGTGTGGTCGGTCCCGGTGGAGGCGAGCTGGACGGATGACGGCGCGGCAGGCTGCGCGACGTCGGCGACGCGGGCCTGCTGGATGGACGGCGCGGTGGAGGTGGTGGACGGGTCCACCGGAGCCGAGGCGCTCGGGGCGCTCGGGGAGGACGCGGAGACCGGCACGGCGGCGCCGGCCGGGGCCGACGGCGCCGAGGAGGAGGACGGGCTCCGCTCGGGCGCCTTCGTGGCGGCGGGCAGGACCTGAATCGTCGAGCGGGTACCGCAGTTCGTGGTTCCCCGGAACGGCTGGCCCTCGTTGACGAACACGCACGGGCCGAGCGTGGTGGTGCCCGCCGGAGTCTTCGCGTCGTACGACACCCGCACCCGGGCGACGGCCTTGCCACCCGACCGGAGGCTGGAGTCACGGCCCTGGAGGTACACGCCGTAGGGGTCGTCGGGCGCGATTCCGGCCACCTTGTCCAGCGTCCGCCAGGCCCCGTCCGCCGTACGCACCTGCACGGTCGCGTACCGGTCCACGAACAGGACGTTGCCGAGGTTGGTGTAGTCGGACGGCGTGGGGTTGTCGAGGGTGGCGTCGAACTCGACCGGCGCGCCGCCCGCGACGACGGTGGCGGGCACGTGGTCGAGCGAGCTCGTGATCGAGGTGACCTTGATCGTGCTGGTCACCTCGGCCTGCGCCGGCTCGTGGGGGTCGACGACGACGGCGGAATGCAGGGCGATGGACCGGAAGCCGCCGTTGGTGGCGCCGTTGTGGGGCAGGCCCATCGGCGCGCCGATCCGCAGGTCGACCCTGAGGGTCCGCCCGGCCGGGACGGTGAGCCCGGGCACCGTCCCGTCGTACACGACGCCTCCGGAGGTGCCGGTCATCACCAGGGGCACCGACTTCCACGTACCGTCGGCCGGGTCCCTGAAGTCGATGACGATCGCGTCCGACGGCGTTCCGACGTCGGTGACGGTCTGCAGCTCCAGGTTGTAACCGGTGCTCTCCTGGCCCGAGTTGGTGATGTCCTCGGTGAACTCGACCGGCCCACCGGCGAATCCGACCGAGGCCGGGGCCTGGACGGAGAGCGAGGTGTGCGACGGCTCTCCCGCGAAGGCCACCGGGGCGGCGGCCACGACCGATCCGCAGACTGCGGCGACGCCGAGGGCGGCGGCGACGACGATGGCACGACGGGTACGACGAACATGAACGATGGCGGACACAGTTCTCCCCTGAAACCGTTCTGCGGGCAGGCCGCAGCAGCGCGCTGATGACTGATGACTGAATGACTGATGGCGAGCGGGCCGCAGCAGGTTTGTGTGCGGCCGGGGGGGGCGACCACGGCCCCGCTTCTCACTGTCATAGACGTGGAGCCCGGCCAAAGGTTGCAGGCGGTC
Source organism: Kitasatospora sp. NPDC043949 (assembly GCF_056435365.1). Lineage (NCBI taxonomy): Bacteria > Bacillati > Actinomycetota > Actinomycetes > Kitasatosporales > Streptomycetaceae > Kitasatospora > Kitasatospora sp. NPDC043949. Next base: position 26,920 of record NZ_JBWKEQ010000049.1, read on the forward strand.
GGAAAGAAGTTCCTCCCCATCTCCGGACACTGCCGACGACGAGCGATCTCGGCGCAGCCGGACCGTCAGCCCCAGCGGGCGGATCCCGACAGGTACCTGACACACACTCAAGTTACTATCGGGTATTTTTAAGGGGCCTCACATCTCCACCCTCGCGCCGTTCCCCGACGGCGCGTTCCAGGACGCGATCGTCTCGGGCCTGAAGGCCTCGGTGGCGGCGGGCAACAAGCTGACCGTGCGGGTCCTGGTGGGGGCCGCCCCCCTTTACAACATCACCGCGCTGCCGACCAGTTACCGGGACGACCTGCTGGCCCGGCTCGGCCCGGCCGCCGCCGCCGGCGTCACGCTGAACGTCGCCTCGATGACCACCTCAAGGACCGCCCTGTCCTGGAACCACTCCAAGCTGCTGGTGGTGGACGGCCGCAGCGTGATCACCGGCGGCATCAACAACTGGAAGGACGACTACATCGACACCACCCACCCGGTGTCCGACGTCGACCTCGCGCTGACCGGCCCCGCCGCCGCCTCGGCCGGCTCCTACCTCGACACCCTGTGGGGCTGGACCTGCAAGAACACCGGAGTGCTGTCGAACACCTGGTTCGCCTCCAGCAACGGCGCGCCCTGCCTGCCGAACCTGGAGAAGGACGCCAACCCCGGCCCGGTGCCGGCCACCGGCAACCTGCCGGTGATCGCGATCGGCGGCCTGGGCGTCGGCATCCGGAGCGCAGACCCGGCCTCCACCCACCAGCCGGACCGGCCGGCCGCCTCCGACGCCAAGTGCGGCCTCGTCGCCCTGCACGACAACACCAACGGCGACCGCGACTACGAGACGGTCAACCCCGAGGAGAGCGCGCTCCGGGCCCTGGTGGCCGGCGCCACCAGCCACATCGAGATCTCCCAGCAGGACCTGAACAGCACCTGCCCGCCGCTGCCGCGCTACGACCTGCGCCTCTACGACCTGCTCGCCGCCAAGCTCGCCGCCGACGTGAAGGTGCGCATCGTGGTGAGCGACCCGGCCAACCGCGGCACGGTCGGCAGCGGCGGCTACTCGCAGATCAAATCCCTCTCCGAGATCAGCGACGCGCTCCAGGCCCGGCTGGCGGCCCGGACCGGCGACGCGTCCGGCGCGAGGGCCACCATGTGCCGGAACCTCCAGCTCGCCTCCTTCCGCGCGGCGCCGACCGCGACCTGGGCCGACGGTCACCCGTACGCACTGCACCACAAGGTCGTCGCGGTCGACGGCTCGGCGTTCTTCGTCGGCTCGAAGAACCTCTACCCCGCCTGGCTGCAGGACTTCGGCTACCTGGTGGAGAGCCCGGACGCGGCCGCCCAGCTCGACGCGAACCTGCTGGCACCCGAGTGGCGCTACTCGCAGGCCGCCGCCACGGTCGACCACACCCGCGGCATCTGCCCGAACTGAGCGCGTTCTCCGTCCGTCAGGATCTTCCGGGGCCGCCGACGTCTCAGCACCTCGGGGCGCCGGACGGTCCTGCCGACGTCGTAGCGGGGTGCCCGGTGTCCGTTCTCGGCGCTGGGTGTCCGTTCTCGGCACCGGGTGTCCGTTCTCGGCGCTGGGTGCGGCCTTCGAACGGCAGCACCGAGAGGACGCCCGTCCCCGGCTACCAGGCGGCGGTCCGGAGGACGTGCGCGGCGATGTCCTGAACCGATCGGCCGTCGGTCGGGATGCGGACCGTACCGGCCGGGGCCTGCTCGTCCAACTGCCGTGCCATCCGCAGGCTGCGCTCGATGTGGGCGCTCAGTTGGGACCCGATCTCCCGTTGGGCGAGACGCCCGCGCACGGTCGCCTCCTCGGCAGTGAGCAGCACGCAGGTGGCTCTGGTCCCCCGGCCGCCCATGGCCCGGCTGATCATCGGCGCTTCGAGGATGCTCACCGTGTCGGTGTAGATGAGGCGGTGCTGGCCGAGCGCCGCGTAGTTCGACCAGAGCGCGGCGATGTTCCGTTCGGTGATCGCCGAGCGGTGGGGGTCGCCGACGGGGGCGGGGTGGATCTGGTCCATGAAGTCGCCCTCGATCAGGCAGTGCGCCGTGCTCGTCTCCTGCAGCACTGCCGACACCTCCCAGCCGACCGTCGTCTTTCCGACGCCCGCACCACCACCGGTGAGCAACAGTTCGTAGGCCATGGCGGGCCGTCATGGCAGGCCCGGGCCGCCGCCGCGATGGGAATTCGGCGGGCCCGCCAGGGTTCGCCGTCAGAGTTCGCCCGCCAGGATCCGGCGCTCCTTCTGCGGATCGATGCCGAGCACGTCGCCCTGTAGACCCTGGGTGTAGGGCTCCTCGCGCGGGCCGCGTTCCTGCAGCCAGGCCCAGGTGTCATGCACCGTCTCGGCGAGCGGGCGACAGCGCAGCCCGGCCGCCGCAGCTGCCCGGGAGTCCGCCCGCCAGATCGCGCCGGCGCTCCCGTTGTCATCGAACTCCGGGTACCAGAGCGGGAGTTCGCTCCACGGCCGGACGCCGGCCGCGCGCAGCCGCTGGTCCTCAACCCAGACCAGTTCGGCGTTCGAACCGCTGGCCGCCGCACAGGCCGTGAGCAGTTCGCCGTAGGTGCTCGACCCCGGCAGCGAGGTGGTCACGAACCGGCCGCCGACGCCGCGTTCCCCCAGGTCCAGCCCGAAGGCGGCGAAGTCCCTGGCATCGACCAGTTGGATCGGCAGGTCCGGCCTGCCGGGGGCCAGCACGCGCCCGCCGCGCGCCGTCCGCTCCAACCACCAGGGCAGCCGCCCGATGCTCTCGTGCGGGCCGATCAGCAGACCGCAGTTGAGGACGGTCGATCGATCGGTGCCGAACTGTTCGAGCACAGACCGCTCGCAGCCCGCCTTGAGCGCGGTGCTGAATGGCAGGCCGGGTGGCGAGTCGGCCGGGCAGTCGTGCAGCGGCGAGTCCTCGTCGACCGGCCGGTCGGGCCAGCGGGCGAAGGCGTGGACCGAGGAGACGAAGACGTAGTGGCTCGCGTGCTCGCGCAGCAACCGGGCCGAGGTGGCGACGGCGTGCGGCTGCTGGCCGCTGGTGTCGATCACCGCCTCCCAGGCCCGGTCGGGGCCCGGCGCCCGCTCGACCAGCGCGGCCAGGTCACCGGCATTGTGGCGGTCGCCGCGCACCGTCACGGTGCCCGGCAGGTCGGGTCCGGAACGGCCTCGGTTGAACACGGTGACCTCGTGGCCCCGGGCCAGGGCCTCCGTGACGAAGGCGCGGCCGAGGAACACCGACCCGCCGAGAACGAGGATTCGCATGTGACGATCGTGCCCCGGAGGCCGTGCCGCAGAACCGTGCGGCATCCGGCGGGTTCTCCCGGTCCCGCTGAGTGGCCGAGGCCCGGGCCGGGCTGGGCCGTAGCCGTGGCAGCGGCGGTGACGCGTGCCGTGTCCGTGGGCGAGCTCGTCGCCGCACTGCGGGGGGGGTCAGCGGCAGGGGGGATCGCTTGGGGACGGTCCGGGGGCCGGGAGAGGAGAGCCCGGCGCGGGCGAGGTGCAGGAGGCCAGTTCCCGAAGCAGCTCGGCGCGCAGTTCGAGGTCCGGGCCGGGGTCGGCGGCGAGTTCGCGGGTGGAGTCGATGGATTCCATGCATCCGGGCTCTCTCTCGCGCGGTATCCGGCATACGCCCGCGGACTCGTTGCGACCGATCCGGGCCGATCCGGATACTCGGTGCGCAAGCCGGCGCGGACCTGCGCGGCCGCCGCCGTCGAGGAAACGAGGAACGCATGCGACTGATCGCTGTCGAAGAGCACTTCCTGCCGTCCGAGCACGGAAAGGAGGTGATGGCCGGGTATGGCCTACCACCCGCTGCGGCGGGCCCGTTGGCGGATCTCGGCGCGGGTCGGATAGCGGTCATGGATGCGGCCGGCATCGATGTCCAGGTGCTGTCGGTGGTCGCTCCGGCCGCTCAGGAAGTACCTCGTCCGCGTGCGGTTGACCTGGCGCGGGCGCTGAACGACCGGGCGGCAGAGGCGATCCGGCAGTACCCGGGGCGATTCCGCGCGCTGGCGAGTCTGCCCATGCCCGTCCCTGAAGCCGCCGCAGCCGAAGCCTTCCGTGCGGTGCGCGATCTGGGGTTCTGCGGAGTCATCATCAACGGCCATACCGGTGGCCGATTCCTCGACAGCGCCGAGTTCGAACCGGTCCTCGCGGCGGCGGAGGAGCTCGGGGTCCCCGTATACCTGCACCCGACATATCCGCCGGCTGCTGTCATCAAGGCATACGGAGCAGGTCTCGACCCGGCTGTCGCTGCGTTGTTGGTGACAGCAGGGTGGGGCTGGCACGCCGAGACCGGGATGCACGTCCTGCGCATGGTGCTGGGCGGTGTGTTCGACCGGCACCCGCGTCTGCAGGTCATTGTCGGGCACATGGGGGAGAACCTGCCGTTCTCCCTGCTGCGTGCCGATGAGGTCCTCAGCCGTCTGCGGCCGGGGCACGAGTCCGTCGCCGACACGGTGCGCTCCCACGTCCACCTCACGATCAGCGGGTACACCACCGTCGCTCCCCTGCAATGTGCGCTGACGGTGTTCGGAGCCGACCGGCTGATGTTCTCCACGGACTATCCCTTCGGAGACCCCGTCCAACACGCCACGTTCCTGCAAACCGCTCCGCTCAGCCCCGAGGACCGCGACAAGATCGCACACACCAACGCTGAACGCCTTTTCAACATCTGAGACTTGATGTCGCCCTTCCAGGTGGCAGTGGCCGACGCGGCGCCAGCACGGGTTCTCCACCCATCCCCTTCGATCAAACACGAAGGCGCCTCATGCAAGTGACCCACCACCGAAACACCAGGGGCGGCACGCCACTCGTGAGCAGACCGCACAGACCGCAAAACAGCAGGCTGGCACGGCGCCGGGCACCAGAACGGCGTCCTGCCCGGGCGGTTCCCCGCAGGCCCGACGCCGCGCGCTCCGCTCAATGGAGAGTGCCTCCGATCCCCGGTACACCCGCTTCCTCCACACCGAGTCAACCGATCAGCTCGAACCGACGCCGAAGGTCCGCAGTTCGTAGTAGTCGCCGCTGTACGTGCCGTCGGGTCCCTTCTGGAGCATGAAGGCCACCGGGCCGGAGCGGTGGAGCGGGCTGTCGATGGGGGCCCGGCGGCGAAGGCGGTGTCCACTCTGGGCTTCATGGCGTCCAGCCAGGTCTTGGTGGACTCCGGTTCCGCTCCTGGGTGATCCAGGCCGGCACAATCATGGAGGAAATCGGCTTGCTTCGCGGCGGTGGCCGTCACGTGGCAGGACCAGGTCGTCAAGTCGCCGTCGATGGTCCACGCCGCGGCGATCCACATCGCGGTGTTCCCGTCCTGCTTGACGCCCGAGGCGTGCCAGACCGTCGGCCGGCCGGGGAAGTCGACCTTCTCCCGGGCCTTCATGGTGATGCCCCAGGTGGTGGCCAGGTGGTTCAGATACGACTCGCCGGTGTACCCGGGCTCGATCACCTGGCTCCTGACCGTCGGAGCCTCGGCGGCGGCCACCGGCTCGGTGGGCCAGTCCGCCGGACTCCCCACGCTCGGGGCGGCGCTGGAGGGTGCTGCCGTGCCAGCCGGGGGCGGTAGGTCCGGGCCTTCGCCTGGGCCGAGCCGAGTGGCGGCTTCGACTCCGGGCCGGTGCGGCTCCTTGCCGTGCGAGGACGAACAACTGGCCAGGACGGCGAGGGTCGCTGCGGTCACGGCAAGGCGCGTCAGGGGGTGAGCGGCACTCAAGAACGGCTCTTTCGGGCTGAGGTGTCGCGCGGTCGACCAGGACGGCCCCGCTCGCCGACGCGAACGACGCCCTGGTCCCGCTTTGGGGGTCGTGATCCTAGCCGCCGCGATCGCCCTGCTGGCGGGTGCGACCGCGCTCCTCCTCAGCCGACGGCGGCGTCTGGAGGGCCGGCCGCAGGCCGAGCGGCTCTGGAACCAGGCCTGGTACTGCGCCCGGTGCGGCACCGCTCACTTCCCGCCCACCGCCGGGCAGGGCACCCAGGCACTCGTCCTCGCGGACTTCCGCAAGGCGGTCTGAACGGCCGGCGGCTACGGCGACCTCGCCGAGCAGTACCGGCCGTAGGCACACGTCCGCCCGGCCTGGCCCGGCTGGGGCGGGCGTGCGTCTGCGGGGCGGGTGAGGCGGTTCGTGCTGGTGGGGCCGTGTCAGCGGGAGGGGCCGATGCCCCAGGCGGCGGCCCGGGCGGCCGCGGCCGCGCGGTTGGGCAGGTCGAGCTTGGCGAGGATGTGCTCGATGTGGGTTCCCACCGTGCGGGGCGTGATGTGCAGGCGCTCGGCGATCTGCCGGTTGGTGCGGCCGGCGGTCAGTTCGGCCAGCACCTGGAGTTCGCGTGGCGAGAGCCCGCCGGGCCGGGGCGCGTTCGCGGCCGGGCCGGGCGTGGCGAGCGCCTCGGGTGGCGGGCCCGCGTGGGCGGTGACGGCCGCCGCGAGGGCCTCGGTGAGGAGGGTGACCACGGCGCGCGCCGGATCGGGCGCGCGCCGCGGCCCGCGGGTGCTGACGTTCAGCATGCCGACGTACCGGCCGTCGGCGGCGAAGAGGCACTGGGCCACGCCGTCCTCGATACCGAGGGGGCACAGCACCTCCCGGAAGCCCGGGGATGCCGCCAGGAGCCGCCCGGGAACGTCCCCGAGCCACAGGGGCGCCCCGGGCCAGCCTGCGGAGCACCGGGAACACCGGGTCGCGGTGCAGGCGGGTCTCGATGTAGGCCGTGGCGTCGTCCGGGTAGCTCCCGGCCAGGGTGGTGTGGCGCCGGCGCAGCGGATCCCACCTGGTCAGGGAGGCGTGGTCGTACTCCACCACCTCCGACAGCGCCGCCAGGAGCGCGTCGACGCCGCCCGCACCGCTCGTGGCGCTCCTGGCGGCCTCGCGCACGCGCAGGGCCGCCTCCAGGATGTCCGCACCGCCGCGCTGTGTTGCCATCATCCAAGGATGATCATGTGCCCGGGTTGCGTCAATCGCGCAGGGTGTCGTGCACGATGTGCCCGTCCATGACGGTCAGGACGACGGGCATCGCCGGGATGTCGTGGGCATCGGCGGCGAGCAGGTCCCCGTCCAGCACGCAGAGGTCGGCGACCTTGCCCACCTCCAGGGAGCCCTTCCAGTCGTCGGCGAAGTCCTGCCAGGCCGCGTCGATGGTGTAGGTGCGGATCGCCTCGGCCAGACCGATGCGCTGCTCGGGACCGCTGACCCGGCCGTCGGCCTTCGACTCGCGCAGCACCATGGTCGCCACGCCCTGGCGCCAGTCCGGGAACGTGACCGGGGCGTCCGACCCGCTCGCGACCCGCACCCCGGCGTCGATGGCGTCGCGGTAGGGCCAGGCGTAGGCGGCTCGCTCGGCGCCGACGAAGTCCTCCTCCATGTCGGCGACGGTCCACTTGATGGTGGGGTTCATGTTGACGCCGAAGCCGTGCGCGGCCAGCACCTTCATGCCGTACGCGGTGAGGAAGTCGCCGTGGATGACGTAGTGGCGGGCGTCTGGCCGCGGGTGCTCGGCCATGGCCGCGGCGAAGGCGTCCGCGACGGTGTCGATGGCCCGGTCGCCGGTGACGTGGACGCCCACCTGGTGCCCGGCGGCGTGGGCGTGGCGGATGATGGCGGCGATCTCGGCGCTGCGCTCGGTGTCGCTCCGGCCGCCGACGCACAGCGAGCCGCAGCCGCCCCCGACGTACGGCTCGTGCATCCAGGCCGTCTTGTTGGGCACGACACCGTCGGCGAAGACCTTGACGCCGTGGATCGCGAGGCGGCGCGGATCGGCGCCGCCGGGGGCGGCGGGTTCGAAGGGTTCGCCGGACCCGCCTGACCCACCGGACCCACCGGACCCGCCGGGTTCGCCGAGGGCCGTGAGCACGGCGAGGCCGCGGGTGAACTCCTCGGTGGTACTGGCCATTCCGGTGGGCAGGAGCAGGACGCCGACGCGGGCGGTCAGTTCACCGTCGGCCAGCAGCCGGCGGTAGACGTCGAGGGTCTCCGTGCCGAGCGCGCCCCGCATGATGCCGTCGCCGCCGGGGCCGAGCCCGGGCTCGGTGTAGCTGGTCACGCCGAGCCGGGCCAGCGTGGCGAGGGCCGACCTGACCGCGTCGGTCCGTTCCTGTCGGCTGAGCGCCGGCAGCGCGTTCTGGACGAGGTCCTGGGCGCCCTCGTGGAGCAGCCCGGTGGGCTCCCCCGCCTCGTCCACGACGATGGCCCCGCCGGGCGGCGCGACGGTGTGCCGGTCGATCCCGATCAGCTCCAGCGCCTTGGAGTTGACCCAGGTGGCGTGCCCGGAGAAGGAGTACAGGACGACCGGGTGGTCCGGGCTCACGGCGTCGAGATCGAGCCGCGAGGGCAGCCGCGACGGATCGGCGACGCACTCGTCGAGGTAGCCGGTGTCCCAGCCGTGCCCCGTGATCCACTGCCCGTCCGGGACCCGGCCGACGGCCTCCCGCACCGCCTCGGCCACGTCCGCGAGGGAGGACACGGCGGGGTGGCCGAGGTGGAGGGAGAGCGGCGGCGACGCCATGCCGAAGGCACATCCGTGCAGATGCGAGTCGTTGATGCCGGGAAGCAGCGTCGCCCCCCGCAGATCGACGACCCGGGTGCCCGGTCCGATGAGCGGTGCGACGTCGTCGCGCCCGCCGACGGCACTGATGAGCCCGCCGGTCACCGCCAGGGCCGAGGCGACGGAGAACTCCGCATCGACCGTGACCACCTGCCCGTCGAGAAACACCAGGTCCGCATACGTGTGCACAGAAAGGCCCCTTTCGAAGACCGGGCGCACCACGGCCGCCCGGAAACGCTCTCCCGAGGACTATGTCCGTGCACCCGTCCCTCGCACATCGGTCATCCCACCGATACACGCTCCCCCGGTAGCGGGGTGACACCCCGTGCCCTATCCGACCCGGCGCGGGCCGTGCCGGGTCGGATAGGGCACGGGGCCGTGCAGGGGCTACATGGTCCAGCGGATGGTCAACGGCTTGCCGTAGCCCGCGAGGCCTCGAAGGAGCAGCTCACCCAGGACGATTCCGCTGTCGGTGACGAAGAACGGCATGGAGTACGGGAAGTCCTTCGACCACTCGGGAAGCGCGATGACGGACCCGTCGGGGTTCCAGCGCTGCGCGTAGAGCTGGGCGCGGGCCGGCCACGGGTCACTGGTGTACCCGACGATGACGCCCTGGTCGTTGATACCGGTGGCGACGCTCGTGAGCGTGGTCGGCGCGAGCGGCAAAGGCGTGCCGTCGACGGCCCAGCGCGCTGCCTGTCCTCCCAGGCTGCCCACCACCGTGCCCGCGTTGTTCACGGCCTTCGCCTGGCTGCCCGCGCCCAGGTCGGAGACGGCGCCGGCGGCGTTCCAGACGAGGGCGTGGTCCGCGCCCGGCTCACCGCCCGGCCGGCCGGCCCCGATCACGACGCCGGAGTCGGTGATGCGGGCCGCGCTGCTGGTCACGTAGCCCGCCGGCACGTCGAGCGCGGTGACGGTCCCGTCGGGGCTCCACGCCACCGCCCGCCGGGAGACGATACCGCCGGCCGGGTACGAGTAGCCGACCGCCGTACCCGAGCTGTTGACGGCGACGGCCTCGCTCTCGGTGTCACCCGGCAGCGGCGGCAGGACGACGGGGGCACCGCTCGGCGGCCACGCAACGGCCTGCTTCGCGGCCGCCGCGCCCCAGGAGGACCCCACCGCGGTGCCGTTGTCACCGATCGCGGCAGGGGCCGCCGTCGTGTCGCCGGGCAGCGGAAGCAGTTCGGTCGGTGTGGACGGGGAAGTCCATCGCACCGCGTGCTGCCGGCCCCCGACCTGCGCGGCGGAAGTCCCCACCACGGTAAGGGCGTTGTTGATCCCGACCGGACTACCACCGGCGTCCCCCGGCAGCAGCGCGAGTGGTTCGGTCGACCAGTCCGCCCTCCAGAGCAACATGTACGTCCTGATGTTCTCGTTACGGGTGAGGTCCCCCACGATGACGAAGGAGACGCTGTCCCCGTTGCCGTTGGCGGCCTTGAGCTCACTGGAGTAGGTACCGGGCTCGATGGGCGGCGACCCGACCGAGATACCCCCGGGATAAGGGTTGGCGGCCGCCGCCGGTGCCGAACCCACGGCCAGGGCCGCGGCCGTGGGGGGGGGGGGGGGGGGGGCGAACGGGGGGGAGGGGGGGTTTTTTCTGGGGTGTTTAGTTCCTTTCTTTTGTTTGTTTTACGGAGGGACTACCGAGCCGAGGGCGCACCGC
>NZ_JBWKEQ010000049.1:37108-60925 GCF_056435365.1 Kitasatospora sp. NPDC043949
GCTCGGGGGGAGGCACCCGAACAAAGCCACCCGGGGGAGGGGGGTTGGGGCCACCCTCGGGTACAGAACCCATGCCAGTGCCTGCGAGGGGGGCCCCCCCCCCCCCCCCCGCGACTGTGCGAGAGGTGCGCTTGCTCATGGGATGTGCAGCTCCTGTCTCTCGTTGACGTCACGGAGGCACCGCCGAGCCGATGGCACGCCGCTTCCCCGCCCCCGTGCCGCACACCAGTCTCCGCCAGCCCGGCCGGGACGCGCAGCCCGATCGGTGATTTGCCCCCGACCGGTTCGTCACCGGATCAACGCGAACTCGCCGACAGAACACGGATGTTGCGGCGCCGGAGGGCGGCTTGCGGCCGGACCCTGAGGGACGAGGGGCAGGTGTCCCGCTATGGTCGGCTGGGCACTCGGGATCCGGGGTACCGGTCATCGACGGAAGCGGGGCTGGAATCGTTATGGTCAGGTCTGTGGTGCGGTTGATCACCGGGGCACCGGGGGCGGGCAAGTCGACACTTCTGGGTCGGCTGCGGGAACGGCCGGTCACGGTGGTCGACTTCGACGAACTGCCCGACGACGACGGTCGGTTGCTCGGTATCGACATCACCTCCCCGGACGCGTCCGGCATCTGGCCCGACTACAACCGCCTGTGGGTGCGGATCGCGGGCATGCTCGCGCGGGGAGGCGGGCCCGTCCTGGTGTCCTGCCCCATCACCCCGGCCGAGTGGGAGGCCGCCGCGGCCGATGTGCCGGACGCCCCGGAGGTCGTCTGGGCGCGGCTGGACTGCGCGGACCACGACCGCCGCGTCCGTTTGGCCGCCCGTGGCTGGAGCGCGGAGCAGGTCGAGGAAGCCGTCCAGGACGCCGACGAACTGCGCGAACTCGTCCCCACGGCCTTCACCAGCTCCGACCGTGCCCCGGCGGAGGTCGCCGAGGACGTCCTGCGGTGGATCACCGACTCCCCCAACGCCTGACCCGGCGACGATCGGAACCGATTCCCTTTCCCCGGCCGGGTCGACCACGGCGACCGCTGCCGGCGGCTGCACGACCGGCGGCGGTGACCCCCGGCCGTCGGCCGTCGGTTGTTGGGTGTTGGGTCTTGGGTGTTGGGTGTTGGGTTGACGAGATCGTTCGTGCCCGGGAGCATGTGTCGCCGCGTGCGTGCGCGGGTGTGTGCAGACCGGATTCGTGGGGTGTGGGGTCATGAGGTTCGTGGTGTCCGAGCGGTGCGTGGGAAGGATCGGGCCGGCCGTCGGCGCGGTGCTGGTGTTGGCGGCCTGCGCGGTAGGCGGGGGCGATGGAGCGTCGGCCGGTTGGTCGGGGGTCGGCAAGCAGGCGTACGGCCCGGCTCCCACCGAGGCGGTCGACTCCCTCAACTCCGTCGGCTCCCTCAACTCCGTCGGCTCCGTCGGCTCCGTCAGGGCTACCGGGACCATGGACCTCACCGGGCCCGGCGCTGCGTCCGGCCGGGTGGCCGAGGTCCGGCAGGCCGGCGTGCCCGCGACCACCCTCTCGATCACGGAGGGCGAGGTCGGCGAGGTGGGTCCGCACGGGACGATCACCTACCCGTCGGTGACCAGCTGCCTGGTCGTCACCGTCTACCTGCGGGACGGCGGCAAGGTCGGCGGCCATGCCAGCCTGTTCCAGGTCCCGGGGAAGTACTACTCGGACGAGGTCCTGCCGGCCATCAAGCGTGCCGTCGGTGGCCGACGGGTGGCGGCCGTCGACGTCAGCGGGGCCGTCGGGGCCTGGAACCCCTCCTACCTTCAGAAGGCCATCGAGCGGTACACCGACGGGTCGGTCCCCGAGCCGACGGGCGACGCGAAGGGGATCGGTGACGTGGTGGCCAAGATCCTGGGCCGACAGGGCAAGGAGGTCACCGTCCGGGACGTGCCGGACGGCGACATCACCAGGTGAGCACCGCGTCGACGGCCCGGCCCCGTGCACGGGGGGAATGACCACGGCCCGCGCACCATAACCCCTGAGGAGAACGAACCGACGGGGCACCGACCACCGGGGCGCGGGCCCGGCCTTCGGCGGGACGGGACACCCGCCGGCCCCACTCAGAGCGCCAGTTCGACGAGGCCTGCGAGCAAGCCGACGACGATGCCCAGGACCGCCACGGCCGTAAGCCCGATGAGGAGGCCGACCACCAGGGTCATGGCCTCCGGGGCCTCACCACGCCGGACTCCGACCAGCAGCCAGCCGGCCGGCACCGCGCCCAGTACGAGAATCATGCCCGCGCCGATGCCGTACTTCACGGCGGGCGCCGACGACGGCTCGTAGGCCACGCCCCGCACCAGCCGCACCGGGAGCCGGGTGCCGCCCCGGTGCTTGCCGGTCGTGCCGTTCACCACGATCGGGCGGGCCTCGCCCGCGGAGGCGCCGGCCGGCGTGAACCGCCCCTGGCAGTCGGTGCCGTCGCTGTTGCCCTCGCTGTCGGACACCTCGTAACAGCGGTCCACCAGCACCACGCCGTCCGGCGGGCCCAGCCCCATGGCCGCGCCCATCCGCTCCGCGCTCAGCCACCAGGCCAGCCACACCGCCCCGGTCAGGAGCGCCACCGCCAGCATCCCCGCCGCCACACGCACCGCCGCACGCGCTGCCACACCCCACACGCCGCCTCCCCGCGCACGCACCACGACCGCCGCCCACCGTTGTTGCTGCTGCGCCCACCGCCCCCGCCACGAAGCCGCACGAGCCGTACGAGCCGCACGAGCCGCGCCCGCGGTGCAGGGCCTGCCCGACCGCCGGGACCGGTACGGCCAACTGAGGATGTCAGCAAGGCAGTTGGCACGCAATGCCCCACCCGGGCCCGGCGACACCCGATGCCGGTGAACGACGCGGTGCCGGACGGGCGCGCCCGTGCGCACGTGGAGGCGGTGTCGGCGCGGCGGAGGCCGCGGCCCAGTCCGCTCTTCTCCTCAGCTCGGCGCGGGCGCCGCACCGTCGAGGACGAGGTCGATGATCCGCCGGCTTGCCCGTTCCGGGTCCAGCTGGTCGGTGCTGCCCGATGCCATGCGGGCGAGGAGGGGGGACACGAGGAGTTCGGAGACCAGGTCGAGGTCGATGTCGGGGCGGATCTCTCCTCGTTCCACGCCGCGTCGCAGGACATGGTTCATGGCATTCCGGCGGGGAGTGACGATCTCTTCGAAGTAACGGCTGTGCAGCCGCGGGAAGGTTGCCGCCTCGGCGTTGAGAGCGCGCAGCATGCTGCTGGCCCGTTCGTCGACGACGCGCTCGGCCAGGGCCTGGAGAAGGACCGCGAGGTCGGCGCGGGTGTCGGCGCGGGTGTCGGCGCCGGCCGGCAAGGGCCGCGGTTCGTTGATCGTCTCCAGCACGTCGAGGTAGAGCTCGTCCTTGGTCTTCCAGCGCCGGTAGACGCTGTTGCGCGAGACCCCGGCCTGCTTGGCGATGGTCACCAGCGACAGGCCGGTGAGGGTGGCGCCCGAGGCGACCATGCCGAGGACCGCATCGATGATGGCCGTGTCGGTGGCGGGGTCACGCTGCCGGCCCCCGCGGCGGCTGGGGAGTTCCGTGGTCACGCCGGTAACGATACAGGCCTGTTGCGTTAGGGGGCCGCCAGCAGGCAATAATGGAACAGAGCTGTTCTGTTTCCTTCGGAGGGTCCATGCCCGTGCCAGGTCCCATCGCTCCCGCCACCAGGGCCGACAGCAAGACCGCTTCGTCCGCTGCCGCCCCGACGCCACCGCCCGCACGCGTCCCCGTCCTGATCGTGGGCGGCAGCATCGTCGGGGCTTCGGCCGCCCTGTTCCTCGCGGCCCGGGGCATCACCCCCGTCCTGGTCGAGAAGCACTCCGCGGTCTCGACCAGGCTGCGCGCCAAGCTGTTCTATCCGCGAACGATGGAGGCCTACCGCTCGGTCGGGGCCGACCAGGACGTCTACGCCGTCCAGCACCGGCTCCCACCGGCCGACCACGCCGCGGTGGTCGCCTCGCTCAACGGCCCGGAGCTGCGGCGCTGGCGGCTACCGGCCGCAGCGGACTTCAGCCGCCTCTCGCCCTGCCCCAGCGCCTTCGTCAAACAGGCCGACCTGGAGGAGGTCGTCCGCGCCCACGCCCTTGCGGCCGGCGCCGACCTGCGCCTCGGCCACCGCCTTCTCGAACTGCGCCGCCACGACGACCACACCGTGGCCCGGATCCGCGGCGCCGACGGCGCCACCTACACCGTGGCCGCCGACTACCTGCTGGCCGCGGACGGCAACGGCAGCGCCGTCCGCGAGCACCTGGGCATCGGCCGCAGCGGCACCGAGGTGGTCGCGCACGTCATGGAGATCGGCTTCGAAGCCGACCTGCGTCAGGTGCTCGACGGCCGCCGGCTCGCCCTCGCCTTCACCGGCCCACCCGAGCACGCGTTCCTGAGTTGGAACACGGCGCAGGACCGCGGGACGGTGTCGGTGACCTACGACCCCGACACCACGGATCCAGCCGCGTTCGACGTCCAGCGCTGCCGCGGCATCGTCTCGCGCGCGCTCGGCCTGGCGCCATCGCACTTCACGCTCACCGGACACCGGCCCTGGCAGATGGGCGGCTGGCTGGCCGACTCCTACCGCGCCGGCCGCGTCTTCCTGCTCGGCGACGCGGCCCACGTCACCCCGCCGACCGGCGGATTCGGGGCCAACACCGGCATCCAGGACGCCTGGAACCTCACCACCAAACTCGTCTCGGTCCTGCGCGGCCACGCCGACCCGCGGCTGCTGGACGACTACGAAACCGAGCGCCGCGCAGTGGGCCGGATCACCGTGGACCAGGCACTCCTGCGCGCCCGCGACCGCGCCCGGGTCCCGATCGAGGACCGCCCGCTGCTCAGCGAGGCGGCAGTGGCCATCGGCTACCGCTACCCCGTCCCCGGCGACGACCCGGCCGCCGCCCTCCCGGCGGCCGACGAGCCGGAACGCTGGCACGGCGAGCCCGGCACCCGGCTGCCGCACCTACCGCTCCCCGACACGGACCGGCCCCGCTCCACGCTCGACCTGGTCCGCGCCGGCCGCTACCTGGTTCTCGCCGGACCCGAAGGACACCCCTGGATCCGGGCCGCACGCGAGCTGGATCCGCACAACGCCTTCCTCGACACGGCACTCCTGCCCCGCCGGATCGCCCCAGCAACGGAACGGCCCGCCGACACCTGCGGCATCGGCGACCACGGCGCCCTGCTGGTCCGTCCCGACCACGTGATCACCTGGCGCACCGCCCACGCCGCCCCGGCCCCCCTCACACTCCTCGCCGCCGCCACGCGACGGGCGTTGGGAGCCGACCGCCCCTCAGCACACTGAGACGGCTTCGACCGGCGGCCGCAACCACGGTGCCGAGGCAGCGGAGTGCTCTACCGGTCGCGCCGAGGGCCGGGCGTCGTCGGGCGGCTGAGTGCCACGGCGGCCTGGACGGTGTTCGCCTGGTGCTCGGCCTGGCGGGCGACGGGCAGCCAGGTCGGCTGGAAGCGCCGCTGGTACTGGGCGCACCAGTCCTGGAGGAGGTGGTCGAGTCGGGCGGTGGCCGGTGTGGTGGGTGCCTTGGCCGCCTCGGCGGCGCGGCGGAGCAGCGCCGCCGCGCGGACCGGGATCCGGTGGGCCCACAGTTCGATGCCGGCGAGTTTCGCCTCCGTCATGGGCGTCGGGTGGAGGAGGCGCTGTCCGGCGGCCCGCGGGTCCCATGCGTGGGCCAGTTGTCGCGCTGCCGTCAGCGGCGTGCGCGCAGCCCGGAGCAGGGCGGTGTCGTCCAGGTGGGGCAGAGCTTCGTCCATCAGGTCGGTGAGCAGGCGCCCTCGCTCCCGGACCTGGCCGGCGCAGGCGGTCAGGCGCGCGTAGGGGTCGTCGGCCGGGCGGGTGTCCCCGAGGTGGGCGCCGGCCCAGGCCGGCGTCTCGACGATGACCGTCTCGCCGCCGTAGCGCTGGGGGGCGAACCAGGTGGTGGCGCGGACGCCTCCTGTCTCCTGCTGGGGCTGGGCGGTGTGAGGTTGGCCGGGGCGAGGTTGGCCGGGGCGAGGTGGCGCCAGCATTCCGGTGCTGCTTTCCTGCTGGTCGATGTGGTGCGGCGCCATCATGAAGACGCCCGGGCCCGCTTCGCGCAGCCAGAAGGCGTCGTAGGGGCCGGTCTCGACCGGGATCCCCAGTCCGGCGGCGGAGTTTGCGAACGGCTCGGCGAGGCCGGCCGGATCGCAGGTCGACTGGAGGAAGGTCCCGCCGACGTCGGCGCTGTGGAGGGAGAACTGGAGGGACGGCCGGAGGTCGTCGATCAGGTCGAGGAGGATCCGGCTCTCGGGAAGTCTCCCGCCGATCGCCGGCGCCCACTCGGGCTGTTCCTCGGCGGCGGGGCGGAAGTAGTGCTCGAAGTACTCGGGCAGGCTTCGGGTGCCGGCGCCGGCCTCTGCGAGGCGTGCTCCGTCGGGGTCGAGGCAGAGCAGGAAGTTCCAGGTCACCGCCTGGTGCAGAGACGGCTGCGCGAGGACGCGGTGGGCCAGTTCCACGATGCCGGCGCGGCCGGAGAACTCGTCGGCGTGCGCACCCGTCACGATCAGCACGTCGGCGGTGGCGGCGGCGTGGCCTATCGTCAGGAGCACCAGCGGCCGGCCGGCGCGGGATGTCCCGACGGTGCGCACGCGGCAGAGCTCCGGGTGTCTGGCGGCCAGCAGGTGTGCTGTGTCGGCGAGTTCTTCCAGCGTGGGGTACCGGTCATGAAGCAGGACCGCCCTGCCGGCGCTGGTCGACGTATCGGTCAACATCGGTGCCCTCCCTTGTCTGACCGTCCAGTCTCGCGCCAAAAGCGGCGGCCTGCACCTCGTGGTGCAGGCCGCCGCCCGGTGTGCGCGGCGTTGTCAGGCCGCAGTCCTCAAGTCCCGCCGTCGGCCACGGTTCGCGTCCAGGTGAGCCGGTCGGTGAGCGGTCACCAGCTTCCCTTGAGGGGGATCCAGCCCGGGTTGCCGAACGTCGTGGTCACGGCGGCGGTGCTGTTGTCGTTGGTGAGGTAGAACGTCGCGGTGGCCGGGTCGTAGCCGCCGACGCTGTCCTTGCCGGAGCCGTTCCAGTCTCCGACGAGGGGCTTCCAGCCGGGGTTGCCGAACTTGGTGGTCACGGCGGTGGTGCTGTTGTCGTTGCTGAGGTAGAAGGTCTGGGTGTTCGGGTCGTAGGCACCGATGCTGGTGACGCCGTCGCCGTTCCAGTCGCCGACCAGCGGGGTCCAGCCCGCGTTACCGAACTTCGCCGAGCCCGCGACGGTACTGTTGTCGTTGCTCTCGTAGAACGTGGCGGTGGCCGGGTCGTACGCGCCGATGCTGTCCTTGCCGTCCTTGTTCCAGTCGCCGACCAACGGGATCCAGCCGGGGTTGCCGAACTTCGCGGTCACGGCGGTGGTGCTGTTGTCGTTGCTGAGGTAGAACGTGGCGGTGCTGGGGTCGTACGCGCCGACACTGGCGACGCCGTCGCCGTTCCAGTCGCCGACCAGCGGGATCCAGCCCGCGTTACCGAACTTCACCGAGCCAGCAACCGTGCTGTTGTCGTTGCTCTCGTAGAAGGTCTGGGTCGCCGGGTCGTACGCGCCGATCCGGTCCGAGTACGGCTTGGCGTGGTCGGTGCTCAGGCCCGCGTTGCAGTTGGGCCAGGCACCCGGGCCCTGGCCGGCGAGGATCTTCTCCGCTACGAGGATCTGCTGCTTCTTGGAGGCGAGGTCGGGCCGGGAGGCGTAGGCCAGGCCGCCGTAGGCCTTCCAGGTGGGCAGTGTGATCTGCAGGCCGCCGTAGTTGCCGTTGTTGGTGTTGATGCTCCAGTTTCCGGTGCTCTCGCACTGGGCGACCTTGTCCCAGGTGGCCACCGAGGCGGCTTGGGCCGGTGCCTGGGAGGCGACGGACAGGACGGCCGCCCCCAGGGCGACAGCGGCGAGCGAGCGGGTGCGACGGGTGTGACCGGTGTGACGGGCGGTCGACTTGTTCTCGGGCATGCTCGACTGACTTCCTCTCGTGTCGGTTGGGGGCGGACTACCAGCGGCCGGCGATCGGGACGTCGCCGGGGCTGCCGTAGACGAAGCTGGTGGCGGTGGTGCTGTTGTCGTTGCTGAGGTAGAAGGTCTGGGTGTTCGGGTCGTAGGCACCGATGCTGGTGACGCCGTCGTTGTTCCAGTCGCCGACCAGCGGGGTCCAGCCCGCGTTACCGAACTTCACCGAGCCCGCGACGGTGCTGTTGTCGTTGCTCTCGTAGAAGGTCTGGGTCGCCGGGTCGTAGGCACCGATGCTGTCCTTGCCGTCCTTGTTCCAGTCGCCCACCAGCGGGATCCAACCCGGGTTGCCGAACTTCGCGGTCACGGCGGTGGTGCTGTTGTCGTTGCTGAGGTAGAACGTGGCAGTGGCGGGGTCGTACGCGCCGACGCTGTCCTTGCCGGAGCCGTTCCAGTCACCGACCAGCGGGATCCAGCCGGGATTGCCGAACGTCGTGGTCACGGCGGCGGTGCTGTTGTCGTTGCTGAGGTAGAACGTCGCGGTGGCCGGGTCGTACGCGCCGACGCTGGCGACGCCGTCGTTGTTCCAGTCGCCCACCAGCGGGGTCCAGCCCGCGTTACCGAACTTCGCCGAGCCCAGCGTGGAACCCGCGTTGTCGCCTTCGTAGAAGGTCTGCGTGGACGAGTGGTACACGCCGGCCTTCGTGGCCCGGGTCTGGACGTCGTCGACGATGTTCTTGTAGCGCAGGGCCTTGTACTCGCTGTTGGGGTGCGAGTCGAGGGTGCCGTTGATGGACGCGCCGGTGACGTGCTTCACCGGGGTGGAACCGAAGGAGTAGTACGAGAAGGTGGTGTGCGCGGCGTCGTCCCACTTCTCGAAGAGGAGGACGTGGTTGTAGTAGCTGTTGAGGACGTCGCCGGCCTTGAGCTCGCTGCGCGGGATCTCGTAGGTGTAGGAGTCCGCGATGCCTTGGGTGTTGGGGCTCGCGCCCAGGTGCCAGGCCATGGAGACGTAACCCGAGCAGTCCGTACGGTAGTTGCGGCCGCTGGAGTCCGGGTAGGAGCCGCCCTGGTTGTAGGGGATCGACTTGCCCAGCCAGTACTGCGCCCGCTGGATGACCTCACTGCGGGTGACCTTGCCGTCGATCGAGGACGAGGCGGAGACAGCGGCGGTGGCCGCGTGAGCCGCGGTGGTGGTGACGGCCGTCGCGGCTATCGCACCGGAAGCGGCGAGGGAGGCGGCGAGGGCGACGTGGGCGAGCCTGGACAGCGTGGACGAAGGCATGGCGGAACTCCTCTTGCTGGTTGCGGGTTGCGAGGTCGAGACGGTGTCGGATGCCGGACAGCGTCGTGCGGGCGCAGCGGTACTGCGGGTTCAGCGGCGGCGTGGGTTCAGCAGCCGGGGGGCGCCGGTGGCTGGTAGCGCCGGCGCATCAGGGGTGAGGCCTGGTGGCCTCGGGCGATCAGGACGTGGGCCCGGCTCAGGGTGTCCTGGTCGACGGCGGGGTCACGGCTGGCGAGGTAGACGAGCAGGTCGACGCGGTCGGCCTCGCTTCGGACAGTGATGTGCTGGAGGCCGTCGTCGGGGCGGGCGTGGGCCCACAGGACGGCGCGGACCTCGGCCGCCTCGCCCGCTTTGTCCACCTCGGCCGCCTCAGCCGCCCCAGCCGCCCCAGCCGCCTCGCCGGACGGGACCGGCCCGGCGCTCTGCCTGCGGTGCAGGGCGGCGTAGATGACGTCCATCCGCGGGTCAGCCGCCCCAGCCGAAGCTGGCGTTGACGGCGGTGTCCGGGGTGCTCACCGACAGGACGGCGGGGGCGGCGAGCAGCGCG
The DNA here is from genome assembly GCF_056435365.1 of Kitasatospora sp. NPDC043949. Classification (NCBI taxonomy): domain Bacteria; kingdom Bacillati; phylum Actinomycetota; class Actinomycetes; order Kitasatosporales; family Streptomycetaceae; genus Kitasatospora; species Kitasatospora sp. NPDC043949. The sequence goes on from NZ_JBWKEQ010000049.1 coordinate 46,878, forward strand.
CCCAGCGAGATGGCGATGGCCGCGGCGGCCTTGGCGATACGGTTCTGGATCACGATCGGCTGTCCTCAACTGTTGCTGACACGAAGGGATTTCTCCGATCGGTGCGTCCCGCGGTTGACGCTCCGTCCGGCTGCCGTCCGGGCTGTCTTCCTGGCGGCGATCACTAGCTTTGCCGGTCGGGGGGCTGCTCGGAAGGCCTTGCGGGTGTCGCCAACCGGCCTGTCCGACTCCGGACAGGCCGTCATGGACATGACCAGAACCGGGTGGCGCGGCCTGCCGTCGAGGCCGGATATTCGACCTTGAGGGCCGTGTCATCCCATGAAAGGATCATGAAGCTTCGTGTGCTGTCACAGCCACGAGAGCTCACGGATCATCACACAAGGGGGACACCATGTTGCAGGCGCTTGGACTATCGGCCCGCGCCGAACAGGTCTACCAAGCCCTGCTCGACCACCCCGCCGACGACGTCGAAGCGATAGCCGGGCGCTGCGCGACCACCGCCACCCAGGTCCACGACTGCCTCGACGAACTCGGCGCCCTCATGCTCGTGCGCGCCTCCGCCGACCACCCCGGCCGGATGCGCGCCGTCGACCCGGCCGTCGGCCTCGCCGAGATGCTCGCCCGTCAGGAAGCCGACCTCGCCGCCCGCCAGGCCGCCCTCGCCGCGTCCCGCGCCGCCGTCACCCGCATGGTCGCCGAGCGCGCCGAACACCACGCCGCCCACGGCGAACGCCTGCTGGGCATGGACGCCGTCCACCACCGCCTGGAACAGATGAGCCGCACCACCACCACGGAAGCCCTCAGCAGCCAGCCCGGAAACCAGCACCCCGAGGACCTCGACTCCTCCCGCCCCGGCGACGCCGGCGCGCTCGCCCGCGGCATCACCATCCGCACCCTCTACCAGGACTCCACCCGCCACCAGCCGCACGTCACCGGATACGCCCACTGGCTGCTCAGCCAGGGCGGCGAAGTCCGCACCGCCCCCACGATCCCCCAGCGCATCGTCATCGCCGACCGCCGCGAGGCCCTCGTCCCCATCGACCCCGAGGACCACCGCAAGGGCGCACTGCACGTCACCGAACCCGGCATCCTCACCGCCCTGCTCGACCTCTACGAGCAGGCCTGGAACACCGCCGTCCCGCTCGGCGCCGCCTCCCCCGGCGACCCCACCACCGGACTCACCGCCACCGAGCGCGAACTGCTGCGCCTGCTCGGTAACGGTCTCACCGACAACACCGCCGGCCAGCGCCTGGGCATCTCCTCCCGCACCGTCGGCCGCCACATGGCCTCCATCATGGAGCGGCTCAACGCCAGCAGCCGCTTCGAGGCCGGCATCAAGGCCGCCCAGAACGGCTGGCTCTGACCGGCCCGAAGTACGCCGTGTCAACCCGCGGCGCCCCGACCGATTGTCACAGTCCGATCCTCGCGATGTCCTGGCGATTGTGACGCCGCGCGTGCCACCGAAAGCCACTGACCGACCGTCATGGTGGGTGTCCAGCAAGCCAGCACGCACCGTCATCGGGGAGCCACCATGTCCGTCCGCCGCCGTCGCCCGCTGCTCGTCACCGCCGTCCTCGCCGTCGGCGCCGGACTCGTCCTGACCGCCTGCGGGCCCGACAACACCGACCCGGCCGCCGGCCCGAAGGCCTCCCCCACCACCGCGGCCGTCACACCCGCCCCCACCGGCGCGGCCCCCGCAACCGGGGCACCGACCGCCCCGACCACGGGCCCGGCCTCGCACACCCCCACGGGCGCACCCCACACACCGTCCGGCACCAGCCCCTCCACCAGCGCCCGACCCGGCAACGCCCCCGCCCCCGCCGACGCCAGCCCGTGCGACATCAACAACCTCTCGATCCACGTCACCGCACGCCCCGGAGCACCCAGCCAGCGGGTCATCGAAGTCCACAACACCGGCGCCACCGCCTGCAGCCTCAGCTCCTCCCCCGGCGTCAACCTCGGCAACTCCACCGCCCGCGACCAGAGCAACAACATCCGGCCCGTACTCGCCAGCGGCACCCAGCGCTTCCCCGTCCCCGCCGGCCAGAACGCCTACGCCGTCATCGACCTCAACCCCGGCGGCGCCACCACCGGCACCACCCCCGACATCAACGAACTCAACGTCCTCGCCGACCAGGACGACACCAACATGCCCCTCGCCGCCACCCACAACTTCCCGCTCACCAGCGACACCCGCGTCCTCAACCCCCACCTGGGCAACTACCGCGCCACCGTCACCGACGCCGTCACCTCCATGACGGCCGCAGGCAAGTAACCCCGACCACACCACCGGCACCCACCCACGGCCGGACCCGGGCGAGGCGACGAGGTCACGGGCCCGGTCGGTGTTCCGGTGCGACGGTGATCAGCGGGTGGAAGTGGGCGAGTTCGGCGGGCTCGTCGACGGGTTCGCCGTCGGCCTCGATCCACGCGTGGGCGCGGAACGGGGCGGTTCGCACGCCCGTGCGCCAGGTCGGCCAGGTGCCGCGCGTGCGGCACAACAGCGCTGCGGCGATCGAGCGTTGGAGACACCCCTGGCCGGCGCAGCGCATGCTGAGGGCGACCACGGCCTGCCGGGCGGCCAGCGCCTCGGCCCGGCCGGCGGGGCGGGCGCCGCGCCGCAGTGCGCTCATCAGCCGACGGATCCGGGCCGGGGGGAGCCGTTCGACCAGCCGCGCCGCGCCGATCGCCGCGAGCACGGCCGGCCGCAGGTGCCAGGGCGGCCGGCCCACGTGGTCGGCGTGCGCGTGCAGGCTCATCCGGTGACCAGCCCGGCGGTGCGCAGGCTCTCGTGCAGCCGGTCGACGTCGGAACGTGCCCGGGCCGCCGTGACCGGGAACCGGCCGCCGAGGTCGGCGGCGATCTCGTCGGCGGTCCGGTCCTCCAGCAGGGACCGCAGGATGAGCAGCCCGGTGCGGTTCAACTGGAAGTAGCGGCCGGAGCGTTCGTCCAGGACGACGGCGCCGTCGTCGGTCGGGGTGAGCGTCACGTCGGGGCGCAACCGGGTGGCCATTCAAGCTCCTTGGGCGGTGGTCGGGGAAGCGGGGTGCCGGCTCGTCCCGTGGGCGCGCAGCCAGTGCTCGCAGGCGAGCGTCGCGTCCAGGGCCGCGTAGGAGGTGCCGGGCGGGTACAGCCCGAGGCAGGCCTGCCGGAGGACGGCGGGGTCGACCAGTCCGGCGCGGGCCAGGGCGCTGTCGTCGATGAGCGCGGCGAGTTCGGCGCGGTGGCGGGCGAGCCCCTGGTAGGTGTCCGGACTGAAGTCGCCCTTGCCGGTGCGCCGGAGGAGGTCGGCCGGCACGTCGGGCGCGACGGCCGCGGTGAGCAGCGGCTTGTACGCGAAGGGCGTTCCGCGGGTGGCGGGGTCGGCGGCCAGGCAGGCGTCCAGGACCTGGTCGTCCAGGAAGGGCACGCTGTACGGCGTTCCCGCGCGGGCGGTGGCGTCGATCAGCTGCCGCATGGCCGCCGCGCTGTGCCGGACCATGCGCAGCGCCTGGTGCTGGGCGTGCTCCGGCGCCAGCGGTTCCGAGCCCTGGCCGGCCCGCAGCTGTTCGCGTACCAGTTCGGCGGTCCGGGCGGTGGCCCAGGGCGGCAGCCGGGGTGCCATCCCCCAGCCGAGCAGTTGGGTGGTGCGCGGCGGGTCGGGGTGGGTGAGGCGGTCGGCGGCGCGGGCGAGCCAGGCCGAATACGGCCGGGGGTCGCTGAGGGCGCTCAGGGCGTCCGGCAGCGTCCAGCGCAGGCGGGCCCGGTGTCCGCGCAGGTGGCGGGCGGCGGTGGCCGGGTGCCGTGGCAGGACGGTGCGCAGGTAGGCGGGCAGGGCCTGCAGCACCTCGTCGCCGCCTTCGCCGCTGATCCGCAGCCGGGCGCCGTGCGTCGCGAGCAGCCGGGCGACGGCTTCGTCGCGGGCTCTGGTCCGGGTCCAGGCGAACGGTTCGTCGCCCTGCGGTCCGGGTGTGTCGATGTCGGCGAACATCGCGGGAATGTCCTCGGCCGCCAGCACGAGTCGTCGGCCGGGCAGGTGGTGCGCGGCTCGCTGCGCCCAGGCGGCGTCCTCGTGGTGGGGGTCGACGGAGCCGATGGTGACGGTGAGCAGTTCGGCCGGGCCCGTGGCGGCCAGGAAGCACAGGGGTGTGGAGTCCAGCCCGCCGGAGAGGTCGGCGGCGATGAGCCCGCCGTCCCTGGTCCGGGTGTCGACGGCCCGGCGCAGGGCCTGGCCGAGCGCCGTCGCGGCTTCGGGCCGGGCTCGCCGCGGGGCCGGCGGGTGCCAGTGGGCGACGGTGCGGGCGGGGCGTCCGGGGGCGAGCACGGCCGCGTGGTTCGGCGGCACGGCGGCGAGTCCCGGCCACAGGGGCAGCGCGTCGACGGGGTGCGGCAGCGGCTCGGCGAGCCTGAGGGCGAGCCGGTCGAGGGACGGGCTGAGGCCGGCGGCGGCGGCCAGGACGTCGGCCCGGTCGGACAGCACGGGGACGCCGTCGACCTCGGCCAGGTGGAGTCGGCGCAGTCCGGACAGCGAGCCGCGCGCGGCCACGGTGCCGTGCACGGTGGCGAGGAGGTGGAAGCTGCCCGCGAGGTCGCCGCCGAGGGCGAGCACGTCCCGCGGGTCGCGAACGCGTTCGGCGTGGCGGCGCAGGCGGTGCGGGTCGGCGTCGGAGGTGCCGAACACGGCCAGCGCGACCGGTCCGGCCTGGGCGGTGACCGGCTCGTCGGCCGGCCAGTGGCCGAGGATCCAGGGACGCCCGCTGGGGTGGTGCAGGGCACGGCACTCGGCCGTGCCCCACACCGCGGCCGTCGCGGCCCCGGCTTCGGTGTCCGGAAGGACCACGAACCAGGTCCGCGGGTGACCGCTCATCGGCCGGTTCCTCAGGGGGCGAGGTAGTAGCCGTGGACATCGGACTGGTTGCCGATGTCGAAGCCCCGGGTGAGGTCCGCGAAGTCACCGAGTTCGATCAGCATCGGGGGCTCGTACACGTCCAGCGTCGGGGGCTCGTACACGTCGGTCATGACGATGTCCTCTCGTTCACAAGGAGTGGGACGCGATCACCGGCCGGTCGAGTACAACTGTTCTCTGCCGACTCCCCGATGGACAAGCGGTGCCGGAGGCTTCGGCCGGAACCTGACGGTCTCCCACCTGGGCGGCCGGTGCCGCTCCCGGGGCTGCCGGGCACGTGAGTGCCGGTCCGCGCGCACGGAGGGCGGAGGGGCTGGATCCGGCCAGAGGGAAACGCGGGAGAACGCGGGCCCGCCGCTGCCGTGGCCGCCGGCGGGCGCCGCGAGCCCTCGAAGCCCCGGACGTCACCAGAGGACCGGCATGCTCCGCAGGCCGAAGACGATGTCGTTGTGCTTGAACGCGGACTGCGCCAACGGCTCGGCCAGCCGTAGCCCCGGCACGCGGCGCAGCAGTGTGGTCAGCGCGACCTGCAACTCGATCCGGGCCAGCTGCTGGCCGATGCACTGGTGCGGACCGAACCCGAACGCCAGGTGTGTGCGGGGCGGTCGGCGCAGGTCGACGGTGTCCGGGGCCGGGAACACGTCCTCGTCCCGGTTTCCGGACGGGATCGCGGCGACCAGCCAGCTTCCCGCCGCCACCGCGGTACCGCCGACGGTGACGCCCTCCGTGGCGTACCGCAGCAGCCCGAACTGGATCACGGACAGGTAGCGCAGCAGTTCCTCCACGGCCGTGCCGATGGTGTCCGGGGCGGCCCGCAGCGCGGCCACCCGCTCCCGGTCCGCCATCAGCACCAGGGCGCTGAGCGCGATCATGTTGGCCGTCGACTCGTGCCCGGCGACCAGCAGCAGTACGCCGAGCGTGGCCAACTCCCCTATGGTCGGGGGGTGTTCGGTCGCCTCGCCGCGGACGATCAGCCGGCTCAGCAGGTCGTCCCGCGGCTCGGCCCGGCGCCGAACGATCAGCTCGCCGAGGTAGCCCTCCAGCCGCCGGGTGGCCGCGTCGCGGGTGGCCGCGTCGGCCCCGAAGCCGATCAGCACCTCGCTGTCGTGTTGGAAGGACTCGTGGTCGTCGTAGGGCACACCGAGCAGCTCGCAGATCACCAGCGACGGGATCGGCAGCGCGAAGTCCCGTACCAGGTCAGCGCTCGACCCGGCGAGCATCGCATCGACGTGCCGGTCGGTGATCCGCTGGACGGACGGACGCAGCGCCTCCATCCGTCGCACGGTGAACTCACCGATCAGCAGCCGTCGCAGCCGTGCGTGCTCTTCCCCGTCCAGCTGGATCATCGAGCCCGGGGCCGGGTCGCGCCGGTCGTAGGAGGGCAGCATGTGCATCGATCCCGCGCCGCGGGAGCTCAGCCGGGGATCCGTGAGCACGCTCCGGATGTCCTCGTAGCGGCTGACCAGCCATGCGTCCATCCCGGCCGGGCAGCGCACCGGTGACACCGGCGCGTGGGCGCGCAGCCGGGCGTAGGTCTCGTCGGGGTCGAGGGGGCGGGAGTCCGGCCGGGTGACCGGGAATTCGGGGAGTCCGAGGAGTCCGGGGAGTTCAGATGCCGGGTCAGGGCTGGGTTTCGTCATGGGTGACGGCTCCAGGATGACGGAGGGAGAGCTCATCGCGCCGACGCGTACGGGGCCAGCCGTCCTCACGGACCGGGGTGGGTCCGGCGCGGCGGCCGCGCGGCCGGCTGAAGCGTCGGACCGCCGGGCGTTCGACCAGTGTGTAGAGGGCCGCCGCGAGGACGAGGCTGATCGCGACGGTGAGCAGGATGTGCACCAGCCGCGTCGACGCGGCGCCGCCCGCCGTCCCGCCCGTGGCGTGCACGCCGTCGATCGGGCCGTACTGGATCACGAGGTAGTGCACGAGGTAGAGGGCGAACGAGATCTCGCCGAGCCACACCATGGTCCGGCCGCTGAAGGGGGTGCGTGCGGTGCGTACGTCGGCGGAGGCGGCGGCCGCGATCAGCAGGGCGAGTGCGGCCGCGGTCGGTCCGGCGCAGAGGCGGAACACGCCGGGCAGGTGGGACTGGAGCACCACGCAGGCGATGGTCAGCAGGAACGCCGGCGTCATGCCCAGGCGGATCCACTTCCCCGAGATCACGATGCGCGCCATCAGGATGCCGAAGACGAATTCGAGCATCCGGTCAGCCCGCCGAGGGCGTCGAAGTCGGGAATCCAGGGCTCGATCAGCAGCAGCGGCGGGATCGTGTTGATCACCATGATCGGAACGCCCGCAGCGGCCATCAACGCCACGGTGGCCGTGAAGGTCGTCAGGTGATTCGGAAGGATCTTCACCAGGCGTCGGCGCCAGAACAGTCCGGCGGTGTCGTTCGGGTCGGCGACCCAGGTGAGGATGAAGCCGCTGAGCACGAAGAAGAACGCCACCCCGACCGGTCCGAGGGTCGTGATCAGGTACGGCAGACCGGGGTGTATCGATCCGACGATCTGACCGGCCAGGTGGGATACCAGCACGGCGAACGCCGCGATGAACCGCATACCGGTCAGCGACGGCAGGCGGCTCGGACGAGCGGACGGTTCCGGCGTCTGCATCACCGCTTCCCTGTCGATGACGACATCCACGCCACCAGGGCTTCCCGTGTGGAATCCGAGCATGTGCGCAGACTGTTTGGGCCACTATCAAATGGCCCCGCCGGAACGGTCAAGCGGATTTCCTCGATGCACCGCATCGCACCGTGCGACCCAGCGGATCGGCCCAGCGGATCGGGCAGGCAGGCCGGCCCGGGCCGGCGGACAGGCGACCCGGCACACGTCCCGTCAGAGGCGTAGGGCAGGGAAGGGAATTCACCCACGTCAGGCCCCGTATCGGTCGGCGAGTGCGCGGGCGGTCGCGGCCAGCCGGGCACGCAGCTCCGGTGGTTCGAGGACCTCCACGTCGGTGCCCAGTCTCAGGAACTCGTCGTGGGCGTGGCCAAGGGACTCGATGGGCACGGACGCCCTGGTCCAGCCGTCCGCCTCGGTCACCCCCGAATCCGTGACCGCCCGGTCGAACGCGCGGCCGAGCTGCTCGCGGCCCCGGGCGACACCGCGCGGCGACAGTCGCACCGTCGCCTCCGCGGTGTGCAGTCGGGCATGGAAGTCGGCGAGCCGGTCCCGCCAGTGTGCAGCCAGGTCGAAGCTCGCGGGTATCTGGAACTCCTCTTCCAGTTCTCGCAGTTCGAGGATCTGGTCGACCCGGTACGTACGCGGGGTGGCACCGCCCGCGGCAGCGACCAGATACCAGCGGCCGGCCTTGAGGACCAGTCCGTACGGCTCCAGTCGCCGTTCCACCTCGGTGGGCGCCTTCCACCGTCGGTAGCGGACCCACACCCTGCGCCGGTCCCAGAGCGCGGCCGCGACGGCCGCCAGGTGCGGCGTCTCGTCCACGTCCCCGTACCAGCCGGGCGCATCGAGGTGGAAGCGCTCCTGGATCAGCCCGGCCCGCTCGCGGAGCTCCGCCGGTAGGGCGGCCCGCAGCTTGAGCTCGGCGGCCGCCAGGACCTCGCCCAGGCCCAACTCGGCCGCCGGGCCGGGCAGCCCGGCCAGGAACAGGGCCTGCGACTCATCGGCGGTCAGGCCCGTCAGCCGGGTGCGGTACCCGTCGAGCAGCCGGTAGCCGCCGCCGTGACCGGCCTCGCCGAACAGCGGGATCCCGGCGGCGCCGAGCGCTTCGAGGTCCCGGTAGACCGTGCGGACCGACACCTCCAGCTCGTCGGCGAGCTGCCGGGCCGTCATCCTTCCCCGGTTCTGGAGGAGCAGGAGCAGCGAGATCAGTCGGCTGGCGCGCACAGCTGTCAGTATCCACTGACAGGAGGTGTCAGTGGACCGGTTCTAGCCTGCGGCCATGATCGATTCCGACTTCCTCCACGGTTCCCGGGGCATGGCCGTCCGCAGACTCACCGGGGTTCCGGCCGGCGGTGACAGCCGGGCGCAGGAGTTCTCCGTGAACGGCGGACACAGCAGGGCGCTCGACCGGGTCACGGAGCTCAGCCGTGTCCAGTTGCAGGACGCCTCGTGAGCATCGTCGAACTGCGCCAGTACACCCTGCACCAAGGTGCCCGCGACACTCTGATCGACCTCTTCGAGCGGGAGTTCGTGACCGGACAGCAGGCAGTAGGCATCACCGTCGGCGGCCGGTTCCGGGACCTGGACGACCCGGACCGCTTCGTCTGGCTGCGCAGCTTCCCGGACATGGCGTCGCGGGCACGAGCACTGCACGCCTTCTACTACGGGCCGGTCTGGAAGGAGCACCGGGACGCCGCCAACGCGACGATGGTGGACTCGGACGACGTCCTGCTGCTGCGCGGCCCGGGCTTCACCACCCCGGCCGACGCCGGACCGGTCGTCGCGACCATCTGCCACCCCCTGAACCCCGCCGCCTTCGCCGACCACTTCGAGCGGCGTCTGCGCCCGGAACTGGCCGTCCGGACCCCGCCGTTGGCGGTTCACCGCACCGAACACGCGGAGAACGACTTCCCCGCCCTGCCCGTACGGGCCGGCGAGGACGTCCTGGTGTGGTTCACCACGGGCGACACCGCCCCCCTGCCGGACCTCTCGACACACCTGCACTCCGCCCCGCAGCAACTGCACCTCTCGCCCGCGCGGCAACACTCCCGCTGAAGCCTGTCGCAGCGGGCCGTGGGTGGGCAGGCCGACGTCCGGCCTGACCTGCTGCGTCACCCGCCGAGCACGGGGTCGTGCGAGGTGGCGACGGCCTGCACCGCGCTGGTGCGGGCCGTCGCTCCCCGCTTTCGGGCCGGTGGCCGGCGGGAACGGAGCAGTCCGGCTGGAGGACTACGAAGCGGCCGGTGGTTCCACCCGGGCGTGCGTCTCCGGCGGCACCGGGAAGCGCCTCAACAACTCCTCCATCCAGGCGGCCGGATGGGTGGCCTTCGCCGCCCCGCCAGGGAGGGCACGCGCTTTGCGGATGCCCTCGATCAGTGCCTCGACGGCGGCCCGGGTGGTGTACCGGTCGGCGACCCACTGACGGCCCGCCCGCCGCACCTCGTCCTGGCCGGGCAGGTCGAGCAGCTCAAGGGCCTTGTCCGCCAACCGATCCGTTTCGAGCTCCGGGATCCGCCACGCGGACGGCGAGTCGAACAGTTCCGCTCCGCCGCCGGCGGCGTAACCCGTCACCAGGCAGCCGCTGGCCATCGCCTCGGCCGGCGGCAATCCGAAGCCCTCGCCCTCGGGCGCTCCCAACGCGATGAACACCGACGTGTCGGACAGGACGCGAGCGACCTCCTCGTGGGGGACCGCGTGGATGTCGTACAGCTCCACGCCCTCGAACCGCGGGTCGGCGTGCAGCAGACGGCGGAGCAGCGTGGTCTCGATCGGGCGCTTGCGGGACATCCACGCGATGCGCCGAACCCGCTCGGTCGACGCCGGTCGGAACAACTCGGTGTCAATGACGTTCGGCACCAGGTGCGGTTCGAACTCGGGCAGGGCGCGGCGGAACATGTCGACGCCCGCCTTCGAGATCGTCCACAGGGCCGGCCGGTCCGACCAGCCCGGATACGGGCCGGGTTCGGGGCAGGTCAGGAAGTTGACGTAGTGCCCCTGCGAGTAGATCACCTTGTGGCCGCCGGGCGCCGGGTCGTGGCCCGGCACCACGCTGACCTCGTGCAGCACCAGCACGTCCTCGGGCCCGAGGTCCAAGGTCATGCCGGACAGCGTCGGCACGTCGTCGTCGAACCACGTGTAACGGAATCCCGGCGTTGGCGTCCAGCGGAACGCCTCGACGCCGACGGCCCGCAGCAGCGAGACCTGCTGGTTCAACACCCGAATGCCGCCCAGCGGGAACTGGAACTCGAACGACGCGTAGATCACTCGGCCGGTCATCGTGCCTCCCTGAGAAACAACGATCGGTAGGACCAGACCACGGGGGTTACGGGCGTGGGCGGTTGGGCCAGGGAGGCGGCATCGCCTTCCCGGGGCCGTGGAGCAACGTCCGTGCACAGCGGCTGGGCCTGGCCCGTACTCATACGCTCAGGGTGGCAGCAATGCCCCCGCGTGTCACCGGCCCGACGCGGTCGAGGGACCGGCGCTACCCGGGGCGCTCTCCGGGCTGCCGCCCCTGCCAAGGAGTGGGACGCAATCACCGACCGGTCGAGTACAACTGTTCTCTGCCGACCCCCCGATGGACATGCGGCGCCGCGGGCTTCGGCCGGAACCTGACGATCTCCCACCTGGGGGGCCTGTGCCGCTCCCGGTACCGCCGTCGGCGGACGGAAGGCAGAGGGGCTGCACACGGGCACGGAACCCCGTCGCGGCCAGGACCGGAGAGGGGCGCCGAGCGCAGGACCACAGACGAAGCCGCCGATGCGAGAGTTGACTCTCACGCCATGGCCTCCAACAATCGCCTGGACGATATCGAGATCACTGACCCCCAAGCCATGCGGGCCTTGGCGCATCCGGTGCGGCTGGCGATCCTTGACCACCTCCACCGACACGGGCCCGCTGTGGCGGGATCGGCGGTTCCGCCGCTTCTGGGCCGGTCAGTCGGCCTCACAGTTCGGCGACAGGACCGCCGAACTGGCCCTGCCCCTGATCGCCGTCAGCACCCTGGTGTGACTGGTCAAGGTAGTTGTCACCTGGTCGCGATGTCTGTCACCACCCGCTTCCCGGAAGCCTCCCGGAGGAGGGCGCGGGCAGCTTGGTGCTGAAGGCGAGAGCCGTGCCGCCGCCCTCGTCGGTCAGGTCGAACCGGACCCGCCCGTGCGGGTCGAGGTCCAGCTCCAACAGGGTCGGCGGATCGTAGGCCGTGACGGCGCCGGAGGCGATCACGGTGCGGCCGTCGGGATCGGTGGCCAGCAGCGCAGCACCACCGCGCCGCCCTCCGCCGGATCCAACCGGTCGGTGGCAGCCAGCCAGCGCCGCAGCAGGGTCGGGCGTGGCAGGTGCCGCCGTACCGCGGCCACCGGCTGCGGGTAGTGACGGTAGAAGCACACAGCCTGGTGACCTGCGTCGATGGCGACGATCATGCCGTCGGGCCTGGGGACGCCCGGGGAGCCGGTCACGCTCCGATCATCGCCTGCCACCACCGTTGCGGTACCCCGGACTGCGTCGTCGGAGGAGGCTGGACCCACCACGCGGGAGCCCACCACGCGGCTCACGAACGGCGAGTCCGTGAGCCGCGCGCGGGTACCGCCCCGCACCGAGCCGTCGGCCTACGCCCCGGACACCGCGCGCGACAGGCGCAGCGGCGCCTCGACGGTGTCGGCGGCGCCGAGTTCGCGCACCGCCTCCCGCCGCGTCGCCGCGACCGGAGCCGCGAGCTGAGCCAGGGTCGCCGCCGGAGCGTGGACCGTCAGCTCGAAGTCCCGGCGCGCCTTGGCGTCCGGGGCGAGCGGCAGGCGGATGCGGCCGTCCGCGACCATCCGGCGGACCCGGCTGCGGCTGAGGCCGAGGCCGGACATGAGCAGGCGTTCGACCCGGACCGGGACCGGCAGCTCGAAGCTCACCAGCACCGTCAGCGGGGTCGGATCGTCGATCGCGTGGAGCGGCGTGCGTGCCTCCAGCTCCCAGGTGCCGCTCCAGTCCAGGCGGTAGCCGTTCTTGGCGGCGAGCGACGCACTCATCGTCAGTTCCCGCACCACGGCGAGGTCGTTGTTCTCGTACGCCTCCCTGCGGGCGGGTTCCAGCGATGACGTGTGGACGCGCTCGTGGACGGGCACCTTCGAGGTCCGGTCGCAGCCCGCGCAGCTGAGCAGCAGCCAGACGTCGATGAGCTTGCCGTTGGCGTTGACACGGATCTTGCCTGAGGGCCGGTGCCGTGTGCTGGAGCAGTCCGGGCAGCTGCGGACGACGGTGGGCAGCGCGGACTGGCGCACGGCCCAGCGGGCCTTGCGTTCGGTATGCATGGTGGTCTGTTTCCTGGTTCAGCAGGAACGCGCGCAGGCCGGATCGGCTGGATCGGCCGGGGCTCCTGGGATCTGACGAGTGCTCACGAGGGCGCGTGTCATCGCCTCGGGGCGGGTGGCCGCATGGCGGGCGCCCCGAAGTCGATCGCGCGACAGGTGTGTCTCTCCGTGGCAACTCGCGACAGCGCGTCTCATCGCCTCGGGACATGGCCACATGGCGGCATGGCCGAGCGCCGAGGGCGGTCGATCGCGTGAGCGCGCGTGTCATCGACTCAGCGCGCGGCCGGTGGCCCGGCGCAGAGGTCGATCGCGTAGGGGTGAGTTGCTACGTGGCAGTCGTCAGCACAGGTACATGCCGCACATCGTGATCTGGGCCGCGCTCCCCCGCAACCGGTTTTTTCGGACCAGCGCCGTCAGACCAGCGCCGCCAGTTCCCCGCGCGAGCCGACGCCGAGCTTCGGATAGGCCTTCCAGAGGCGGTAGGCGACCGTTCGCGAACTCAGGAAGAGCTGGGCGGCGATGTCCCGGTTGGACATCCCCTGGGCGACGAAGCGGACGATCTGCGTCTCCTGGAGCGTCAGGTCGGCGTAGTGCTCTGGTGATGCACACGGCGGCCGTCCCCCGCCGGGTTGGAGCGCCGGCCTTGACCGGCCGGTTCGCTGCCCCAGGCGGTGACAACCGCCGTGACCAGGCGAGGCAGGTGACCCCGTGCCGAGTGTGATCAGCGTGACCACGCGGGCACTGCTGGCGGACAGCCAGGACTCGGTCGACAGAGCAGACCAGCCGACGAGGATCGGTAAGAGGAACCGGTCGAGTGAGTCGGCCTTGGCCAGTCGGAGGTAGGCCCCCCATCCTGCGCTCCGGGCGTCGGCTACAGGCAGGGTGTTCATGGTGCGACACGAATCATCGACATAACCGAAAGTGATATATCACACGCTCTTAGCAATCAACCGAGGTGGGAGGCAATGATCGAGGCGCGGCGACGACGGCGAGCGGCGCCGGCAGGCCGACGCCGAAGCCGTGCAGGCTCTGCGCCGCGAAGTCGGTGTTCCAGCGGGTCCAGCGGCCCCTCGTCTCGCGCCGGTAGAACAGGACCGTCGCCGGCCCTTGCCAAGGTGGGTTATCACCTAATCCGCCGGTGGGAAGCCCTGTACTGACATTGGCGCTTCAGGGTGATGGCGGCGGGAGGTCGAGGGAGAGGCCGGTCCCGGCGAGGAATCCGTCGAGGATGTCGGGGCGGTACTG
>NZ_JBWKEQ010000050.1:0-33403 GCF_056435365.1 Kitasatospora sp. NPDC043949
CCCCCCCCCCCCCCCCCCCCCCCCCCCCCCCCCCCCCCCCCCCCCCCCCCCCCCCCCCCCCCCCCCCCCCCCCCCCCCCCCCCCCCCCCCCGGGGAAAATCGCTGGCGGCGGTGGCGCCCGGCGTGAAGGCTCTCACCGTGGCGCTTCACGAGAACGAGGTCTTCGCGGACCAGGCGGTCGTCCGCTCCCTGCTCCGGGAGCAGCGGCCGCAATGGGCCGACCTGTCCGTCTCGCCGGCCGGCTCGGGCACGGACAACACGATGTACCGGCTCGGCGACGACCTGCTCGTGCGGCTGCCGCGCACGGCGCAGAGCGCGGACTCCGTGCGCAAGGAGTTGACCTGGCTGCCGCGGCTGGCACCGCACCTTCCGTGCCGCGTCCCGGAGCCGGTGCACGCCGGGGCCCCGAGCGCCGTGTTCCCGCTCGCCTGGTCGGTGTACCGCTGGATCGACGGCGAGGAGCCCGGCCCGGGGTCGGTCACCGACTGGCCCGCCTTCGGGGCCGACCTGGCGGCGGTCGTCAAGGGCCTGCACTGCGTCCCGCTCATGGGGGCCGTCCGCCACGGCGCGCTCCACTGGTACCGCGGGGGCGACCTGCGCGACAGCGACGAGTCGATCACCGCATGCTTCGAGAAGTGCCGGACGATCCCGGGCCTGGACCTCGACATCGAGCACCTGCTGCACCTGTGGCGCAGCGCGCTCGACCTGCCCGGGCCGTCCGGGCGCCAGGTGTGGCTGCACGGCGACCTGAAACCCTCCAACCTGCTGGTCCGGCAGGGCGGGCTGCACGCGGTCATCGACTTCGGATGCCTGTCGGTCGGCTTTCCCGACGCCGAGCACGCCACGGTGTGGGACCTTCCGTCCCCGGCCCGCCAGGCGTACTGGGACGCCCTCGGCCTCGACGACGTGACGTGGCTGCGGGCCCGGGCGTGGGCGGTCGGCGTCGGGGTCGGCGGGCTGTCGTACTACTGGGGCACCTATCCCGGTTTCGTCGGCGAATGCCTGGCGCGGCTGTCCGCGATCCTGGAGGCCGCCGGCGCGCGGTGAGCCGTCCCGGCCGGTCGGGACGGGTTCACCGCGCGCGTCGGTCGCCGACTCGGATGCGCCGGGACGGCGGCCCTCAGGTCGCGCGCTGTCCGTGGAGGAGGACGGGCAGCGCGCGGCCCGCCAACGCCTCGCTGACGCGGGCGGCTTGGGAGGGCGCCATGACGTCGGGGAGCCGGCGGACGGGGACGAAGCGGGCGCCGAACAGGCCGCTGCGGTGCTGCGGCGGGACGGTGAGGCGGACGTCGTCGCGTACGGTGCCGCCGTCGAAGACCAGGTTGAGGCGCTCCAGGTGGCGGTCGGCCGGGGTGAAGTCGACCGCGAGGACGTCGGCGAGACGCAGGTTGAGCCCTGTCTCCGCGTGCAGGTTGCGGGCGGCGGCGAGGTGCGGGGGCTCGTTGGGCTGGGCGGCGCCGCCGGGCAGGATCAGGCCGTCCATGTAGTCCGGGTCGACGAGGAGGACGTCGCCGCGCGGGTTGCGGACGAGGACGAGGCAGCCGAGCCGGCACACCGGCGGCTTGGCGAGCAAGCGGGGGTCTTGCATCGGGCGGTTCACCTTCTGAGGGCGGCGAGGAGCAGGAGGGAGAAGCCGGCCCACCAGAGCAGGCGGGCGAGGAGTTCAGTCGTCATGCGCCAGGCGCTCGTAGCGCAGCCCCTTGCGGAGCAGGTCGACGACCCGCAGGAGTGCGGACGGGCGGGCGCAGCCGAGGCTGATCAGGTAGCAGCCCGTCCTGCGGCCGTGCTCCCAGTCGACTTCGACGGACGGCAACGTGACGCCGCCCAGGGCGAGGACGGTGGTCAGGTCGTCGAGGACGTCGGCCGCCTGGCGCCGCTGGTCGGCGGTCGCGCGGGAGAGCATCGAGGACACGCTCACTCCCCCGGCCGCTTGTGGACCTCGAAGACGCGCCAGGCACCCCAGGCCTCGGAGAAGGAGCCGAACCCGCTGAGCTCACCGTCCGGTTGGCGCAGCCAATCCCCGGTGAGCTCGTGCCGGACCCGGTAGAGGCGGGTCTCGGTGTCCCAGCGCACGCCGTAGCCGTGGAGGCGGGGGACTTGGGCATCAGCCATGGGAATAACCTTCCGCAATCAGTGTTTCACGTTCTGTGCACATGGTGGCCCCGCACCACCTAGCATCGGAAGCGATATACGACTTGCTGTCAGAGCAGCCGTGAGTTGGGGAAGTTCCATGAACAAGAAGAGCATCGACCCGACCTCGTCCCCGTGGGCCGCCTTCGGAGTTCAACTCCGCAGGTCACGCGAAGCAGTTGGGCTCACCCAGGTCCAGCTGGCGAAGAAGGTCGGGTGCACCGCATCGCACCTGTCCTACGTCGAACTTGCGCACCGGCCGCCGAGCCTGCAGCTGGCGGAGCTGGCCGACCAGGAGCTCAAGACCGGCGGCACGCTCGTACTGATGTACTGGCAGCTCAAGCACACGACGTTGTTGGAGGGCTTCCCGGAGTACGCCAACTACGAGGCCCGCGCGGAGCAGATCAAGCTCTTCGAGATCAACGTCATCCCTGGACTCCTACAGACTCCCGCGTACGCAACCGCGATTGAGTCGGGATATGTGAGGCAGGGCGCCGCACTCCCAGAACAGGCCGATGAACGTATCAACTTCCGGCTTGCCCGACAGCACATCCTGGAACGGACTCCACCTCCGGTCCTGCACGCGGTGCTGGACGAGAGCTGCCTGAGGCGACTCGTCGGCGGCCGGGACGTCATGATCGAGCAACTGCTCCACCTTGAACAGTTGGCTGATCGGCCCAACGTGGTCATTCAGGTGGCGCCGTACTCTCTGGGCGAGAACCGGCCGTTCACTCGCGTGGTGCAACTCCTTACCATGCCGAACCGCAAAATTCTCAGCTACGGCGAGATCGAGCAACGCGGTTACATCGAACGGGATATCCAGTCAGTTTCGGCGCTGGCCAGGAGCTACGATCGCCTTGTGGTCGAGGCCCTGAACCAGGCCGACTCACTTTCGATGATCCGCGTGGTACGGAGGGATCTGGAATGGACGTCAATCTGACTGACGCTCGCTGGCGAAAGAGTTCGTACAGCGGCGGCAATGGAGGAACCTGCGTGGAGGTCGCTGACGGATTTACCGGCGTGATGCCGGTCCGCGACTCCAAAGACCCTTTCGGCCCGGCCCTCCTCTTCCCCTCCCCCGCCTGGCAGGCCTTCGTCACCGCCGTCCGCACCGGCGAATTCGACGCCCGGTAGCAGCAACTCCCGGGCCCCGCCGCCCCGACCCAGGGCGGCGGGGCATCTCAGGATGGGACGATGGCACTGACCAGACGCCTACTGCGCCACGGCCAGTTCATCTCCCGCGAGGAACTGACCGAACGCATCGACGACTTCGTCCTGGACTACGACGAACACGCCGCCAAGCCCGACCGCTGGACCTACGACGGCTCCCCGCTCAAAGCCGCATGAACCCCCGAAGGATCAACGCGGCGCTGCACTAGCATGCGTGGGTGAACCTTTCGCATCTCGGCGTGCCGATCGGGCCGATGATCCGCGTCCACGGCGGGTTCGCCAACCGGATGTACCGGCTCGACACCGACCAAGGGTCGTTCGCGGTCAAGGAGTTGAACCTCGCCGACCGCCGCTGGGCCTATCGCGCCGAGGACGTGTTCAGGTTTGAGCGGGCGGCCTTCGCCGCCGGCATCCCGATGCCGGAGCCGATCTCGGCCGGCCACCACACGCTCGTTCACCGATGGGTCGCGGGAGAGAAGGTGCCGGAAGCGCCGGTGTCGGCGGCGTACGCGTTCGAGATCGGCGGGATCCTCGCGCGCATCCACGCGCTCGACGTCGCGTGGACCCACGTGTCGGTCGAGGAACCGACGTCACGGGACTGGCCCGAGCTCGCCGCGCGGGCGGCGGCGACCGGACAGCCGTGGGCCGACGAACTCGCCTCTCACGTCGAGACGTTCCTCGCGATCGCCCACTTCGTCGACACCTGCGAACGGCCGGGCCCCGTCGTGCTGACCCACAGGGACATCCAACCGTGGAACCTGCTCGCCCGGGAGGGCCGGCCGGTGGTGCTCGACTGGGAGCTCTCGGGAACGCTCGACCTGTCCGGCGAGCTCGGCTCGACCGCGCTCAGCCTCGCGAAGGGACCGGGCTTCGACCACATCGAGCCCGCCGTCTTCCGCTCGGTCCTCGACGGCTATGTCGCGGGGGGCGGCATGCTGCCGCCGCCAGGTCCGAGCTGGTTCGTGTTCATGATCGGCGGCTGGCTGGGGCACACGAGGTGGAACATTCTGCGGTGCCTCGCCGGTGTCGAGGCGAGCACCGGCCCCGACCTCGCGCTCTCCCACGAGTCCGTGCGCAACGGCGTGCGCGGCCTCCCCGACCTGTTCGGCCGGCTTCCGGAGCTCGAAGCGCTGCTCGTGTGGCAGTGACCCGCGCCTGTGCTCGGCATGCGGTGTGAGGCGCGCTCCCGATTCCGCCCGGGGCCGTTGCCGGTGACCTGCACCTGCACCGACGCGGACGTGCCGACACCCGTCTCCGGGCCCGGGGAGGCGGCGGGGAGGCTGCCGGGGGGCATCTGGCCGAGGAAGTCGTTGACGTCCCGCCCGGTCAGCCGGCGGCGGCCAGGAGCGGCTCGGGGGCGGCTGCGGCGGGCTGGGGCCGGGGGCGGGTGAGGCACTCGTCGGTGAAGGCGAGGGCGCGCAGGTGGTAGGGGCGGGCGGCGTGGCCCAGGGAGAGGTTGTGGCCGGCGCGGTGGGCGGTGACGAGGTGGGCCAGGCCCGGGGGGAAGGCGGCGGTGAGGGCGGTGCGGTGGGAGGGCTCCAGGCGCCACCAGGCCTCGTGGTCGGCGAGGGTGAGGCGCACCGGCACGCGTACGCGGGCAGCCAGGGCGCTGTAGCGGGCGGGCCAGGTGGCCAGTTCGCGGGATTCGAGGGCGGGGACGGGGGTGAGCAGGGTGCGGGCGGCGTGGAAGGTGCCGGGCGGGTAGAGGTTGAGGGGGCCCCAGTTGAGGCGGCCGCCGCCGGCGAGGTCGTCGGGCCGCTCCCACGCGCCGGGGGCGTAGTGCTGGGCGAGGCCGGAGATGTCGGCGCCGAGCAGGGGCAGGCGGGGGTCGGCGGGCCAGTGGGCGGCGAGGTGGAGGGCGATCTTGCCGCCGAAGGAGTGGGCGAGGAGTTGGACGCCGGCGCCGACGGGGTGGGCGCGGGCGTAGTCGGTGAGGGCGGCGTGCAGGGTGGCGGCCTGGTCGGCGATGAGCTGGCCGTCGGGCAGGCGGTGGGCGGAGGCGCCGTGGCCGGGGCGGTCCAGGGCCAGGACGGTGTAGCCGAGGTCGGCGGCCAGGGTGAGCAGGCTGGTGTCGGGGTGGGCGGGGCCGGCGAAGTAGGCGGCGCGCATGCCGCGGCCGTGGATGGCGAGGAGGACGGCTTTGGGGGCGCGGTCCTGGGGTTCGGCGACGAGCGCGGAGACGGGGATGCCGCCGGCGTCCAGGACGAGGGAGCGGGTGGCGAGCCGGGGGTTGGGCCGCGGGTTCGGGCGGGGGTTCATAGGGCGGCCCCGGCGCGGACGGCTCCGGCGCGGGCGGTGGTGGCGGCCCTGTCAGCGGCTCCGGCGCGGGCGGTGTCGAGGTCGGTGAGCCAGCCGGTGAGGTCGCTCTGGCGCATCAGGGTGGTGCCGATGAGCAGTCCGGCGTAGCCGGCGTCCAGGAGGCGGGCGGCGTCGGCGGGTTCGGTGATGGCGGAGGCGGAGACGGGGGCGCGGGTGCCGGTGGCGTGCAGGGCGGGCAGCAGGCGCAGGCTGCGTCCGAGGTCGCCGCGGTCGCGTTCGCGGGTGCGGATGTCCTTGTTGTTGACGGCGATGACGCAGTGTTCGGGCTGGGGCAGGTGGGCGAGTTCGTGTTCGCCGGTGATCTCGACGAACGGGGTCAGGCCCAGGGCGAGGGCGGTGGTGACCAGGCGGTGCAGGGAGGTGGCGGGCAGCAGGGCGGCGGTGAGCAGGACGGCGGAGGCGCCGAGGGCGGCGGCGGCCTCCAGTTGGGCGGGGCGGGTGAGGAAGTCCTTCTGGAGGACGGGCAGGTCGGTGGCGGCGGTGACCTCGCGCAGCAGGCGGGGGGTGCCGCCGAACCAGCGGCCGGTGACCACGGACAGGCAGGGCGCGCCGGCCTGTTCGTAGCGGGTGACGAGGTCGGTGACGGTGCGCGGGCCCAGCAGGTCGGTGCCGTGCGGGTCGCGGAGTTTGACCTCCATGATCAGGGGGCGGCTCGCGGCCAGCAGGGCGTCGAGGAACCGCGGGGCGCTCATACGTAGGCCTCCTTGGGGCGGGGGTGCCAGGCGTGGGCGAGGGCGGTGACGGCTTCGTGGGTGAAGTCGCCGGCCCGGTTGCGGGCGGCGGTGTCGATGTCGGCGCCGGCGTACAGGGGGTGGTCGGTGACGGTGCGGTAGGTGTCGCGGTTGGCGGCGTTCAGGCCGCCGGCGAGGAGGAAGGGGATGGTGAGGCGGGGCAGCAGGGTGTGGACGTCGGCGGGGGCCAGGGGGTGGCCGGTGGAGCCGACGCGGCCGTCGTCGGTGACGGTGTCCAGCAGGAACAGGTCGCAGCCGGCGCGTTCGAAGGCGCCGATGAAGGGGCGTTCCAGGCAGCGGCCGCGGGAGAGGTGGAGGACTTTGACGAGGACGGCGTAGGGCAGGCGGTGGCGCAGTTCGGTGACGAGGGCGGGGCTCTGGTAGGCGTGGAGCTGGATCCAGCGGATGCCGGTGGCGCGGGCGAGGCGGGCGAGTTGGTCGGCGTCGTCGAGGAAGGTGACCAGGACGGGTTCCAGGCCCAGGCGGATGGCGGTGGCGGCGAGGTGGGCGAGGTGCTGTTCGGAGAGTTCGGCGGGGCCGCCGGGCACGCCGTGCCACAGGCCCACCAGGGTGGGGCCGGATTCGGCGAGGAGGGTGAGGTCGGCGCGGGTGCGGGCCCCGCACACCTTGAGGTGGCGGGGCCGCGCGGGCGGCAGCGGGCGGGGCGGGGCGGGGGCGGTCATTTGCCGAGTCCGAGCATGGCGGCGATGCGGTTGTACTGGATCTCGTTGCTGCCGGAGTAGATGGTGCCGGCGACGGCGTTGCGCACGTCCTTCTCCAGCCCGTACTCGGACATGTAGCCGTTGCCGCCGAAGACCTGGACGGCGGCCAGCGAGGTGGCGAGGTTGGATTCGCTGGTGAGGAGTTTGGCGATCGCCATGTCGACGGTGACGTTCTCGCCGGCCTCCAGGCGCTGGGCCGTGTCGTAGAGCCACTTGCGGGCGGTCTCCAGGCGGATCTTGGTGTCGACGATCTTGTTGGCGACCGACTGGTAGGAGCCGATGGGCTTGCCGAAGGACATGCGGGTCTTGGCGTAGTCGAGGCAGCGGGCCAGGCGGTGCTGCATCTCGCCGGTGTTGACGATGAAGGAGTAGAGGATCTCGCGTTTCATGACGTGGTCCAGGACGAGGAAGCCGCCGCCGACGCGGCCCAGGACCCGGGAGGCGGGCACCTTGACGTCGTCGAGGTAGACCTCGGACAGCGGCGAGGTGCGCAGGCCCATCTTCTTGATGGGGTTTCCGGTGCTGATGCCGGGCATGTCGCGGTCCAGGAGGAACGCGGTGACGCCGAGCGCCCCGCCCTGGGGGTGGGTGCGGGCGTAGACGACGATGACGTCGGCGACGGGGCCGTTGCTGACGAAGGTCTTGGCACCGTTGAGGACGAAGTGGTCGCCGTCGCGGATCGCGCGGGTGCGCATCTGCATGGCGTCCGAGCCGCCCTCGGACTCGGTGATGGCGTGGGCGCCGATGGCCTCGCCGGAGGCGATGCGCGGCAGGTAGGCCTCTTTGAGGGCGGGTGAGCCGAAGGCCTGGAGGGGGACGCCGGTGGAGGCGAGGGAGGTGGTGACGGAGAAGTTGAGGCCGCCGTCGCGGCAGGTCTGGCCCAGGCCCTCCAGGACGTACATGGTGGTGAGCAGGGACTGGCCCAGCCCGCCGTAGCGTTCCTCGAAGGGCAGGGACAGGATGCCGGTCTTCTGGACGAGGCGCCACTTGTCGTGGGAGAAGGCGGCCTGTTCGTCGCCTTCGATGTGGCCGGCGCTCAGGTCGTCGCCGAAGCGGGCCAGGCCCTCGCGCAGGGCGTGCTGGTCGGCGTTCCAGCGGATCATGGACGTGCCGCCTTCCTCCCGGGCCCGCGTGCGGGGCCCGGGGTGGCAGGCCGGCGCGCGGGGCGCCGGCGCGTGACTCGAAGGGGAGGGTCTTCGCCTAGTAGGCGGAGGAGGAGGAGGCGTCGAGCTGGTGGACCTCGTCGCCGCGCAGGGCCGGGGAGAAGACGCAGACCAGGCGCAGGTCCTCGTGGGGGCTGGCGACCAGGTAGTGGGCGTCGTGCTGGTCGAGGGCGTAGAGGCGGCCGGGGGTGATGGGGTGGGAGGTGCCGTCCATGGCGATGACCTCGCCGGAGCCGGCGATGCAGTAGCACGCCTCCAGGTGGTTGCGGTACTCCAGGCGGGACTTGGTACCGGCGTTGACGATGGTGTCGGTGAGGGTGTAGCCGAGGTTGTCGCCGGCCACCAGGAAGCGGCGGGACAGGCCGTTGCCCCACTCGACGGTCTGGACGTCGTCAATGTCGCGGATCAGCATGCTGGTTCTGCCTTTCGTGTCAGCGGGCGGGGGTGGTGGTGCCGGGGGTGGTGCGCGTGCCGGTGGTGCTGGTGCTGGTGGTGCGTCCGGCCGTGGCGGGCTGGGGTGGCCCGGGCGGGCGGAGGTCGTGGAGGAGGGCGCGCAGCGCCTGTGCGGCGTCGCGGCCCTCGGTGAGGGCGGTCTCGATGCGGGCGACGGCGGCGGAGCCGACGATCGCGGCGTCGGCTCCGGCGGCGGCGACCGCGTCCAGGTCGGCGGCGCTTTTGACGCCGAAGCCGATGGCGACCGGGGTGGCGGGGGCGGCGGCGCGCAGGGCGGCGACGGTGGCGGCCAGGGTGTGGTGGCCTTGCGCGGGGGTGGTGCCGGAGCGGCCGTAGTGGGCGACGAGGTAGACGTAGGCGCCGTGGGCGTCGCGGGCGGCGGCGGTGAGGACCTCGGGGGTGGAGGTCGGGTAGCAGGTGGCGACCTGCGGCAGGGCCGCCTCGCGCAGGGCCTGGCGCCAGGCGGGGCGCAGGCGGGGCGGCAGGGCGTGGACGAGCAGGGCGTCGGCGCCGGCCTGGGCGATGGCGCGGGCGCAGGTGGCGGGGTCGGCGGCGCGCAGGCTGTGGCTCCAGTCGGCGAGCAGTGCGATCTTCAGGTTCTTCAACTGGGGCCGCAGGGTGGCGAGTTCGTCCAGGACGGTGTCCAGGGTGGTGCCGGCGGCCAGGGCCCGGTCGGCGGAGCGGCGGATGACGGGGCCGTCGGTGGGCGAGTTGGGGAAGGGGACGGCGAGTTCGAGGACGTCGACGCCTTCCTCGTCCAGGACGAGGGCCAGGTCGGTCAGGCGGGCGGGCGGGTCTCCGGCGTTGAGGAACAGGGCCAGGTGCGGGCGGCCGTCGGCGCGGGCGGCGAAGAACGTGGTGTCAGGCATGGGCGGGGGCCTTGTGGTCGGTGCGCAGGCGGGTGGCCAGGGCGCGGGGGGCGCCGTCGGCCAGGGCGTCCAGGGCGGCGGTGTGGGCGGTGTGCCAGTGGGTGTGGCGGCCCGAGGCGAGGGCGAGGGCGGCGGCGTTGAGGGCGATGGTGTGGGTGGCGGTGGGGCCGGCGCGGCCGGCGAGGGCTTGCAGGAAGTGGCCGGTGAGGTCCTCGGGGTGGGGGGCGAGGTCGGCCAGGGTGCCGTCGGCGGGGGCGATGGAGCCGGCGGGCAGGTGGATGGTGGTGTCGGGGGTGTGCAGGGTGTTGTCGGCGAAGGGCAGGAGTTCGTCGGCGCCGGCGGTGTTGGTGGCCAGCCACACGGCGCGTCCGGGGGTGCGGGGGGCGAGGTGGCGCAGGGCGGGCAGGTCGGTGGCGGCGCTGGCGCCGGTGAGCTGGGCGGTGACGGGCACGGTGGCGAGCAGCGGGCCGAGGGTGTTGAGGAGGCGGCCGAAGGGTTTGAGGGTGAGTGGGAACAGGAGGCGGGCCAGGCGGGTGAGGGCGGGCGGGTAGACGTGGGGGCCGGCGAAGGCGATGCCGTGGCGGGCGAGGTGGTCGGCGGTGGCGGTGTGGGAGGAGGTGAGGGTGATGCCCAGGCGCTCCAGCAGGTCGATGGAGCCGGCGCTGCTGGTGTAGGCGCGGGAGCCGGTCTTGACGACGGGCACGCCCATGGCGGCGGCGGTCAGGGCGGCGGCGGTGGAGAGGTTGAAGGTGGCCGGGCCGCCGCCGGTGCCGACGATGTTGACGCTGGCGGGGTGGGCGGGGCCGGGGTGGGGGCTGCGTTCGGTCAGGGAGGTGGTGAAGGCGGCGAGGGTGTCGGGGGCGGGCAGGCGGGTGGTGAGGGCGGCCAGCAGGGCCGCGGCCTGGGCCCGGTCGCTGTCGCGGGCCGGGCCCGGGGTGCGCTGCTCCAGCTGGTCCCACCACGAGCGCCAGGTGTCCAGGTCGACGTCGTGCCCGGCGAGCAGGGCGGTGAGGGCCGGGTGCACGGGTCAGCCGCCTGCCACGGCGCTGGCCGGGACGGCGCGGCGCTGGGTGATGAAGGCGTCGATGGCGGTGACGGAGCGGAAGTTGTTGGGGTCGAGGTCGGTGTCGTCGACGGGCAGGGCGAAGTGGTCCTCGACCCAGGCGATGAGCTTGAGGACGCCCAGGCTGTCGATGACGCCGTCGGAGAGCAGGTCGTGGTCGTCGGCGAGTTGCTCGGGGGTGACGTCGGGCAGGAACTCCTCGATGAGGAACCGCTTGATCTGGGCGATGTTGCTCATGGCTCGCAACTCCCTTGGGTGTATTGGGGTTTGGTGGGTGTGGTGGTGTGGTCAGGCGGTGGGCAGGACGGCCTTGCGGTCGACCTTGCCGGTGGCGGTCTTGGGCAGCGGGGCGTCGTGGATGGCCAGGCGTTCGGGCACGGCGGCGCGCGGCAGGTTGCGGGCCAGGTGCTCGCGCAGGGTGAGGCTGTTGAGGGCGGAGCCGGCGGCGCGCTGGACGGCGGCGTGCAGGCGTTTGCCGGTCAGCGGGTCCGGGGCTGCGGCGACGGCGGCCTCGCGGACCTCGGGGTGGGCGAGCAGGACGCGTTCGACCTCGGCGGTGTTGACGGCGACGCCGCGGACCTTGACCTGGAAGTCGGCGCGTCCGGTCAGGTGCAGGCGGCCGTGTTCGTCGCGGACGGCCAGGTCCCCGGTGCGGAACCAGCGCCGTCCGGGCCCGGCGCCCTCGGGCTGGGTGGTGAAGCGTCCGGCGTCGCGGGAGCGGTCCAGGTAGCCGGCGGCCTGGAAGGGTGTGGAGACGTACAGTTCACCGCGGCCGGGGCCGGTGACGGGGGTGCCGTCGGGGGCGGCGAGCAGGGTGCGCACCCCGGGCAGGGGGGTGCCGATGGGCACCGGCAGGGCGGCGGTGGCGTCCAGGCGGTCCAGGCGGTGCAGGAAGCTGTCGTTGGTCTCGGTGCAGCCGTAGATGTTGTAGAGCGCGGCGCCGGGCAGCAGGGCGGGCAGTGCGGCCAGGGTGCGGGCGTCGATGGCGTCGCCGGTGAACGCGGCGTGCTCGACGCTGTCCAGCACCGCCGGGCCTGCCGTCTGGGCGGCGGCCTGGGCGAGGAGGGCGTAGGCGAGGGGGACGGCCTGGAGGACGTGCGGGCGGTGGCGGGTGAGCTGGGCGAGCAGGTGGCGGGCGTTGAGCGCGTGGGCGGGGTCGATGAGCAGGACGGTGCCGCCGGCGGCGAGGGTGGCCCACACGTCCAGCAGGCACAGGTCGAAGTTGAGGGGGGCGTAGTTGGCGACGACGCGGCCGGGCCCGAGGTCGAAGGTGTCGTGGGCCCAGGCGGTGAAGCGGTCGACGGCGGCCTGCGCGAGGGGGACGATCTTGGGCAGGTCGGTGGAGCCGGAGGTGGTGAGCAGGAAGGAGGTGCCGGCGGCGAGGGTGGGCACGGGGGCGGGGCGGGCCAGGGCGGGCAGGGCGGGGGTGTCCTGGCCGAGGGGGGCGAGCAGGTGGCGGGCGCCGGCCTGGGCGAACAGGGCCGCGAGCAGGGCGGGGGCCAGCTGCGGGGAGGGCAGCAGGAAGGGGCGGCGCTCGATCAGGCAGGCCAGGACGAGGGCGATCTGCTCGGGGGACTTGGCGGCGGGCAGGCCCACCGGTTCGCCGGGGGCGAGGTCCAGCGTGTGCAGGCGCAGCCGTTCGCGTTCGGCGGTTTCGGCGAGTTCGCGGTAGGTGACGGCGCGTTCGTGCCACAGGAGGGCGACGGCGTCGGGCCGGGTGCGGGCGTGGGCGGTGAACGCGTCGGGCAGCGACAGCGGCGGCGGGGCCTGCACGGCGGGCGCGGCGGGTGTGGTGGGCGCGGTGGGCGCGGTGGGCGCGGTGGGTTCGGCGGGTGTGGTCATCGGGGTCTCACTCCCCCGCCGGGGTGAGGGCGGCCCAGCCGGCCTTGACGGCGGTGCCGTCCTGGGTGGCGACGGTGAAGCGCACCACCGTGCCCCGGTCGTAGGGCTGCAGGGTCAGGCGCAGCGGGGTGCCGGGGGTGGCGGGGGCGGCGAAGCGGGCGCCCAGGGCGGTGAGGCGGGTGGGGTCGCCGTCGGCGTGGCGGTCGGTGATCTCCTCGGTGGCGAGGGCGACCAGGTGCATGCCGTGGGCGATGGCGGCGGGGAATCCGGCGGCGCGGGCGGCGTCGTCGTCGAGGTGCAGGGGGTTGAGGTCGCCGGCGGCGTGGGCGTAGGCGGTGACGTCGGCGGGGGTGAGGGTGTGGGTGAGGGTGAGGGGTTCGGTGTCGGGGGTGGTGCCGGGGTGGGCGGCGGGGGTGAGGGTGCCGAAGGGTTCGATGGCGGTGGCGCCGACCAGCAGGGCGGAGGTGGTCAGGCGGGCCAGGGTGCGGGTGCCGTCGGTGAGGTGGGTGGTGAGGGCCAGGCGGGTGCCGCGGGCTTCGCGGCGGGCGGCGGTGACGGTGACGTCGATGTCGACGTGGGTGCCGGCGGTGAGGGGGTGGTGGGTGTGGATCTCCTGGGCGAGGTGGACCACGCCGGTGAAGCCGGTATCGCCCGTGGTCAGGGTGGTGACGGTGTGCTGGGCGAGGGTGTGGGCGAGGACGAAGGGGTGGGCGGGGGCGGCGGCGGTGTCCGGGGCGGGGGGCAGGCCGGTGCGGGCGGCGGTGCGGTAGGCGGCCAGGGCGTCGGCGGTCACGGTGGTGCGGGTGCGGGCGGTGCGGTGGGCGGGCGTCGTCGCGGGCCCGGTCGCGGTCGCGGGTGTGGTCGCGGGTGTGGTCGCGGTCGCGGGTGTGGTCGTGGTCATAGCGGGGTCACCACCAGGGTCGAGTTGTGGCCGCCGAAGCCGAACGAGTTGGACAGGGCCGCGCCGGGGCGGATGGGGCGGGCGGTGCCGTGGACGACGTCGAGGTCCAGGCCCTGTTCGGTGTGCTCGTGGTTGGCGGTGGGAGGGGCGAGGCGGCTGTTCATGGCCTGCACGGCGGCGATCAGCTCGACGGCGCCGGCGGCGCCGATGAGGTGGCCGATGGAGCCCTTGGTGGAGGTGACGGGCACGCCGTGCGGGCCGAAGACGGTGCGCAGCGCGGCGGCTTCGGCGCGGTCGTTGTGCACGGTGGAGGTGCCGTGGGCGTTGACGTGGGCGATGTCGGCGGGGGTGAGGCCGGCGTCGGTGAGGGCGGCGCGCATGGCGGCGACGGCGCCGGCGCCGTCGGGGCGGGGGTTGGAGAGGTGGTAGGCGTCGGCGCTGGAGCCGTAGCCGGCGAGGAGGGCGTAGGGGGTGCGGTGGCGGGCGCGGGCGTCGGCGAGGCGTTCGAGGACGAGGAAGCCGGCGCCTTCGCCCATGACGAAGCCGTCGCGGTCGGTGTCGAAGGGGCGGCTGGCGCGGGTGGGGTCGTCGTTGCGCTGGGAGTGGGCGCCGAGGTTGCCGAACGCGGCGAGGGTGACGGGGGTGAGGGTGGCTTCGCAGCCGCCGGCGATGACGATGTCGGCGCGGCCGGTTTCCAGGAGGAGGGCGGCGTGGCCGATGGCGTCGGCGCTGGAGGCGCAGGTGGTGGCGATGGTCAGGGCGGGGCCGGTCCAGGCCAGGCGCATGGCGATCTGGGCGGCGGCGGCGTTGGGCATGGTGACCAGGGGCATCAGGGGGCTGACGCGCAGGGGTCCGGCGGTGGTGAAGAGGGCGGATTCGCGGTCGCTGGTGGTGCGTCCGCCGACGGCGTTGCCGACGACGATGGCGCTGCGGCCGGGGTCGGGTTCGGGGGCGCCGGCGTCCTGGTGGGCGGCGAGGGCGGCGAGGGTGCCGTAGTGGGCGAAGGGGTCGAGGCGGCGGGCGTCCTTGGCGGGGACGGGGCCGTTGTCGGGCAGGTCGGTGACGCGGCAGCCCAGGCGGACCCGGTGGCGGGCCAGGGCGGGGTCGGTGAGGGCGGTGGCGGTGGGGGTGCCGGTGCTGACGGTGCGCCAGAACGCGGCCGGAGTGTGGCCGGCGGGGCTGACGACGCCCAGGCCGGTGACGGCGATGGGGGGCCGGGTGGGGCGGGCTGCCATGGTCTTGTCCTTTCCGGGCGTTGGGGGCCGGGCCTTCCTTGGTGGCGCCGTCCTGGTCAGATGAGGCCGGTCTGGGCGGCGGCGGTCAGGAAGGCGTCGGCGGCGAAGTCGATGTCGGCGGCGGTGTGGCGGGCGGTGACGGCGATCCGCAGCCGGGCCAGGTCGTTGGGCACGGCGGGGGTGACGACGGGCAGGCCGATGACGCCGGCCTTGCGGCAGGCGGTGGCGTAGTCGTAGGCGGCGTCGTCGGAGCCGGCGATGACGGGCAGGACGGCGGTGGCGGAGTCCATGGTGGAGATGCCGGCGTCGTTGAGGCGCCGGCGCAGGCGCTGGGCCTGGACCTGGATGTGGGTGACGCGTTCGGGTTCGCGGCGCAGGATCCGCAGGGACTCCAGGGCGGCGCCGGTCTGGGCGGGGCCGAGGGCGGCGGAGAACAGGAACGGGCGGGCGGCGTAGCGCAGGTGGCCGATCAGTTCGTGGCTGCCGGCGACCCAGCCGCCCATGGAGGGGATGGCCTTGGAGAGGGTGCCGAGTTTGATGTCGACGCGGTGGCGGTAGCCGAAGTGCTCCTCGATGCCGCCGCCGGTTTCTCCGATGACGCCCAGGGCGTGGGCCTCGTCGACCATCAGGAGGGCGTCGTGGGCGTCGCAGACCGCGCGCAGTTCGGGCAGCGGGGCGATGTCGCCGTCCATGGAGTAGACGCTGTCGACGATGACCAGGCGCACGCCGGTCGGGGAGGCGGCCTTGAGGCGGCGTTCGAGGTGGTCGACGTCGTTGTGGCGGAAGCGGGTGACGGTGGCGCCGGAGAGGCGGCAGCCGTCGACGATGCTGGCGTGGTCGTACTTGTCGATCAGGACGGTGTCGCCCTGGCCGACCAGGGCGCCGACGGTGCCGACGTTGGCGGCGTAGCCGGAGCCGAAGACCTGGGCGCGTTCGCGGCGGGCGAAGCGGGCGACCTCGGCTTCCAGTTCCTCGTGCAGCGGGATGGTGCCGGCCAGGGCGCGCACGCCGTGGTTGCCGGTGCCGTAGACGTCGACGGCGGCCTTGGCGGCGGCCACCACGCGTTCGTCGCCGGCCAGGCCCAGGTAGCTGTAGCCGGACATCATGAGCAGGCGCTCGCCGTCCAGGTCGCAGTAGGCGCTGTCGCGTTCCATGGTGTAGGCGACGAAGCTGTTGCGGCGTGAGGGGTCGGACTCCAGCGCGGCCACGCGGTCCAGGGTGGCGGCGAGCTTCGGCTCCAGGCGGTCCCATGCTCCGGTGGCGTTCACGTGCGGGTCTCCTTCTCGGCGGGGCGCGGCGGGCGCGCGGCGGTTTTGCCGTGCGGTTTGCCGTCGGTTTGCCGCCGGTTGTCCGTCGGCTGGTCGGCGGTTCGTCGTCGGCTTGTTCCGGATTGTTTTCGGTATTTCCCGGCGCGGGGGCGGATGGTGGTGCTGGGGTTTCCTCCCGGGATAGTCCCGGGGCTTTTACGGGTGGTGCCCGGCGCAGGGGGTGGGGTGGTGTTTCTCGAAGCCTTCACGCGGGGTGCTCAAGGATGACTACATTTCTACGGCAGGATGCGCAAGGCGTCCGCAATAGCCGCGTTCCCGGCCTGCGGTAACGCTCTGACGTGCAGAAACCCTGCGTCCACGACGCATGGACCGGCTGGTGGGTATGTTTTGTCGACCAGTGTTGACACCGCGTGATGCGCCGAATGTATGGTCGAAATCCGCCGAAACCGAACGGCTGGTCGGCGGAATTTCCGGTCCAGGTTTCCCACGCCGTCGGCCCGGCGTCACGGGCCGTCGGCTCCGCTTTGGCTCAAGGGGGTTGGAGCACGTTGAACGGCTTCCGGGAAGACAGTCCGTACGGCAGATCGGGGGAATTCTCATGCTGATCCGCCTGACAGGACTTGTGACGATCGAGCACGACCACGGCGCCCCGCAGCACCTGTCCAGCGCCCAGGCCCAGGTGGCATTCGCCCGCCTGGTCCTGGAGCGCTCCGCCGGCACCAGCCGCGACCAGCTGGCCGACACCATCTGGCCCGACGGCCTGCCCGACACCTGGGCCTCCGCGCTGCGCAGCGTGGTCTCGCGGGTGCGGGCCTTCGTCGCCGCCCCCGGCCAGGGCCCGGGCGCCACCCCGCTGATCGCCCAGGGCGGGCGCTACGTCCTGCGGCTGCCCGCGGACGCGGCGGTGGACCTGGAGGCCGCCGCCAGCGCGGTCGGGGAGGCCGGGGAGGCGTACGCGGCCCGCTCCTACGCGGTGGCGCAGCAGCTGGCCGCGGGTGCGATCGCCAATCTGCGCGGCGCGTTCCTGCCCGACCACGAGGGCGAGTGGGCGGGCGGGGTGCGCGAGCACGTGGAGGAGCTGCGGATGTCCGCGCTGGAGACGGCGAGCCTGTCGGCCTCGGCGCTGGGCGAGGAGCACCACGCGCTGCGCTGGGCCGACGAGGCGGTGCGCCGCGCCCCGTTCCGCGAGAGCGCCTACCGCTGCCGGATGGAGGCGCTGGCCGCGGCCGGCAACCGGGCCGAGGCGCTGCGCTGTTACCAGCAGCTGCGCCAGGTGCTGGCGGAGGAGCTGGGCATCGACCCGGCCGCCGAGACCCAGGAGCTCTACCTGGCGCTGCTGCGCTCCCCCGCTCCCGTCGCGCCCGCTGCGGCGGCGGTGCGGCCGGTGGACCCGGTGCTGATGGGGATCTTCGAGCCGCTGGCCCTGGCCCGGCTGGCGCGCCCGGCCGGGCCGCCGGTGCGCGCGGCCTGACGGGACTGTCGGTGCGCGCGGCCTGGCGGGATCGGCGGTGCGCGCGGTTCGACGGCCTGTCGGTGAGCGCGCGGCTTGACGGCCTGTCGTCGTGGCGGGCGGCCCCCGGCTTCGGGGGGCCGCCCGCCCGCGCGCGTACGGGGGCGGGCGGGGGCGCGGGGGTCGCGGGCGCGCCGGGGCGGGCGCGCGCGTGTTGCGGAGGTGTTGCGGTGGGCGTGGCGCACGGCGCGCTCGTAGTAGCGTCGAGGCGCGAAGTCGCGCACGCCGCGCGGCTTTTACCGAACCGGGACGGGGGTCGAGCGTTGGGAAGGGGTGGTGGGTGTGGGACGGGCACGCGTGGCGGCGCGGGTGATCGTGCACCCTGGTGTGGAGGACCTCAGCGTCCAGCAGGTGTTGGAGGCACTCGCGGACCCTGCCCGCAGATCGGTGGTGCGCCGGCTGGCCCACGCGGGCGCCGCGCTGAGCTGCGGCTCCTTTGACCTTCCGGTCTCCCGCTCCACCTCGACGCACCACTTCAACGTGCTGCGCCAGGCCGGACTGCTGCACCAGTACTACGTCGGCACCACCAAGATGAACTCGCTGCGCGCCGAGGAGTTGGAGGGCCGTTTCCCGGGCCTGCTGTCGGCGGTGGTCGCCGCCGCCGACGCCGAGGCCCGCGCGGCGCCCTGACGGCCGGCCCGCTCGCGGCCGGCGGCCGCGGGGCGGGCCGGTTCCGGAAGGCTCGGCCCCGGCGGGGTCAGTTCTGGACGGTGAGGACGATCTTGCCGACCTGGGTACCGGCCTCCAGGTAGCGGTGGGCCTCGGCGATCCGGTCGAGGCCCTCGAAGACCCGGTCGACGGCGGGGGTGAAGGAGCCGTCCGCGAGCCCGGCGGTGACGAAGGCCTGTGCGCGGCGCAGCCGTTCGTCGTCGCGGGTCACCTCGTGCATGGAGTAGAAGCGGCTGGTGACGGGGGCGAAGGTGTCCTGGCCGGGCAGGGGGGTGTCGCGGGGGTCGAGGCGGCCGTAGACGATCAGGCGTCCGCCGGGGGCGATGGTGCGGGCGAGGGTGAGGACGCCGGGGCCGGCGACGGGGTCGAAGACGGTGCGCACGCCGGTGCCGGCGGTGATGGCGTCCACGCGGGCCACCAGGTCCTCCTCGCCGGTGATGACGACGTCGGCGGCGCCGGCGTCCAGGAGTTGCTGCTTCTTGGCGCGGGTGCGGGTGGTGGCGATGGGGACGGCGCCCAGGCGGCGGGCGGTGCGGATGGCGGCCAGGCCGGTGCCGGAGGCGGCGGCGGTGAGCAGGACGTGGTCGCCGGGGCGCAGGTGGCCGTCCTCGGCGAGGGCGCCGTAGGCGGTCAGGTAGGGCATCCACACGGCCGTGCCCTGGACGTCGGTGAGGCCGGCCGGGTGGTGGACGACGGCGCGGGCGGGCACGAGGGCGTGGGTGCGGTAGACGCCGTAGTCGTTCTGGGAGAAGGCCGGGACGGTGTCGACCCGGTCGCCGGCGGCGAAGCCGGTGACGCCCTCGCCGAGGGCTTCCACGGTGCCGGCGGCCTCGTAGCCGGGGGTGGCGGGCAGCCTGGGCTCGTCGAGGTAGGCGCCGGCGCGGAAGAGGGCCTCGGCGCGGTTGAGGCCGATCG
The DNA here is from genome assembly GCF_056435365.1 of Kitasatospora sp. NPDC043949. Taxonomy (NCBI): domain Bacteria; kingdom Bacillati; phylum Actinomycetota; class Actinomycetes; order Kitasatosporales; family Streptomycetaceae; genus Kitasatospora; species Kitasatospora sp. NPDC043949. The sequence continues at coordinate 18,961 of NZ_JBWKEQ010000050.1, forward strand.
CGGTGACGCGGATGAGCAGTTCGCCGGGACCGGGCACGGGTACGGCGGCGGCTCGCACGGTCAGGACCTCCGGTCCTCCGGTGCGGTCGAAGACGACGGTCCTGGACATGGCGTAACTCCCCTGCTGCGGCGGGCCGGTGGCGGTGCGGCGTGCGGTGCGGCGTGCGGTGCGGCCACTTACGTAACCCGGTGCGCGGGAAACTGTCAAACTTCGACTGCTCTCGGAATAGGGGGCGGTCGGCGGGCGTTGCCGGTGAGTTGACCCTGCGTCAGACCCGCGTCAGACCAGCGTCAGACCCGGGGCCGCGCGTGCTGCGGCTGCTCGCGGACGGCGGCGTGCCGGCGGCGCGGCTGCACGCCCTGGACGCGGCGGGCGAGTTCTGCGACCACCCGTCGCTGGTGATGTCGCTGCTGCCGGGCGGCGTGCGGGTGGCGCAGGACGGCGACGTGGAGCGCCGCGCGGACCTGCTGGCCGGTCAGCTGGCCGCCGTGCACGCGCTCGCGGTGGCGCCGGGCGAGCGCCCCCGCGCCTTCGAGGCGTGGACGGCCCCGGAGCGGGTGCGGGTGCCCGGGGCCACGGCGCGTCCCGGGGTGTGGCGGCGGGCGGTGGACGTGATCCGCCGCGAGGTGCCCGCGTACCGGCCGTGCTTCCTGCACCGCGACTTCCACCCCGGCAACGTGCTGTTCACCGGGCAGGGCCCCGAGCTGGCCGTCAGCGGGGTCGTGGACTGGGTGGAGACCTCCTGGGGCCCGGCCGACCTGGACGTGGCCCACTGCTCCACCGCCCTGGCCCTGCTGCACGGCGTGGACACCGGCCTGGACTTCGCCGCCCGCTACCTGGCGGCCGGCGGCACGCTGGAGGCGGACCGGGGCGCGCACCTGTACTGGCGGCTGCTGGACGCGCTGGCGTTCGCGCCGGACGCGGAGAAGGTCGCCGTGCCGTGGCGGGAGCTGGGGCGCGGCGACCTGACGCCGGCCCTGCTGGGCCGGCGCCTGGAGGACTACCTGGAGGCGCTGCTCGACCGGTACGCCTGAGCGCCGCCCGCCGCCGGCTCCCCGGCTCCCGGCTCCCGGCTCCCGGCTTCCCGGTGGGCGGTTCAGGAGGCCGGACCGCCGTCGAGGAAGGCGGCGATCAGGGCGTGGGGGGTGTCGTCGCCGTTGAGGAGCTCGTGCATGTGCGCGCCCTCGGAGGCGGCCTCGGCGCCGCGCGGGAACATGGCCCGCTCGTACGCGGCGAGGGCGGCCTCGGTGTCGCCGGGGTGCGCGGCCAGGGCCTGGCCGAGTTCGGCGCCGTCGAGCATGGCGAGGTTGGCGCCCTCGCCGTTGGGGGCCGCGAGGTGGGCGGCGTCGCCCAGCAGGGTCACCCCCGGCACCCGGTCCCACCGGTGGCCGATCGGCAGGGTGTAGTGGGGGCGCAGGAGCGGCGCGGTGTCGCCGTCGGTGATCAGCGCGGTGAGCTCCGGTGCCCAGCCGTCGAACTGTGCCGCGATGCGGGCGCGTGCCTCACCGGGGTCGGTGAAGTCGATGTCGGCGAACCATTCCTGCGTCCTGGTGAGCATCACGTAGGTGTGCAGGGTGTCGCCGCTCTCCCGGTGGGCGAAGATCTCCGCGCCCGGCGAGGGCGCCATCATCGACCCGCCGCCGACCGCCTTCGCGGCGGCGAAGTGGCGGGTGTCGGCGTCGAACAGGTAGGTCTCGACGCACGACGTGCCGGTGTACTGGGGGGTGGCGGCGGACAACAGCGGCCGCACCCGTGACCACGCGCCGTCCGCGCCGACCAGCAGGCCGGTGGCGGCGGTGGTGCCGTCGGCGAACGCCACCTCGTGGCGGCCGGCGCCCAGGGCGCGGACGCCGGCGGCCTTTCGGCCCCACCGGACGGTGCCGGCCGGGAGCGAGTCGAGCAGCATCTGCCGCAGTTCGGCGCGCTGCACCTCGGGGCGCCCGCCCGTGCCGTCGTCGGCCTTGTCGAGCAGGACGCTCCCGTCCCGGTCGAGGATCCGCATCGCCTGGCGGCCCTCCAGGACGAGGGCTTCGAACTCCTCCGTCAGGCCGGCCGCCCGAACGGCGAGCTGGCCGTTGTAGTCGTGGATGTCGAGCATCCCGCCCTGCGCACGCGCCGCCGGCGAGGCCTCCGCCTCGTAGACGGTGGCCGCGACGCCGTGCAGGTGCAGGACCCGGGCCAGGGTCAGCCCGCCGAGTCCGGCGCCGATGATCGTGATGTCGGTGGTCATGGTGGTTCCCTGTCTGTCGCGCGCCTGCCGGATGGGCACCCGGCCTGTCCCCGGAAAGCTCCCAGGGCCCACCGGCACGCCGCTGACAGGCCACCGGCACCCGGCTCACACCCCCGGCATCCGGCCGTCACCGCGCCCGCGTCGGATCGTCAGGAGAATCATCGAGAATCGCCCCTTCCGGAGCGCCGGTTGAGGCCGATCATGGGAGGACCTTCCCCTCTGCCGTCGAGAGGAACAGCTATGGCAAGGCGGCTGCGTGTCATCGGTAGCACCTCGGGTGTCGGCGACTGCCCGACGCTGTACGAGGACGTGGACACCGGCGAGGTGGCCGTGCAGGGGTACGCCGTGACGGACCCCGAGGACGTGGCGCAACTCATGCACGTGAAGGACGATGAGGGCTTCGTAGTCGTGCCCCGCGAACTGCTGGTGCGGTTCGCTCCGAAGGAGTCGACGCCGGTGCCGGAGTTCGTACCGCAGCAGCGGATCACCGAGTTCATCAACGACGGGTTCGAGCACACCGCGTGGCGGTTGGAGACAGCGGTTGGAGACAAGGGCGGGATACCTCTCCGACAAGCAGACGCCCTCCTACGCCGAGTTCCTTCGGACGGGGGACAGCGCCGGGGAGGTCGGGCACCCCTGGTTCGAGAACGTGCGCCGCATGGTCGGCAAGGGCAAGAGGTTCGAGCGGGTGCGTCTGGTGGACGATCCGCCGACCGAGGGGCAGCGGTACCTGCTGGCGTGCGCCCGGACCAACGTGGCGGCCGGTGAGGACATCCGGTGCATGTGGCGCTCGGAGGCCGAGGCGGCCGGGCTGGCCGGGCTGACGGACTTCTGGCTCTCCGACTCCCGCACGGTCGCGCGCTTCCACTTCGAGGGGGAGCGCACCGTGGGAATGGAGTTGGTCACCGACCCGCTGGAAGTCCTCCGGGCCTGCCAGGTGCGTGATGCCGCCTGGCACCACGCGAGGCCCTACGCGCGGTTCCGGGCTCAGGTACCTTCCGGCATGTGAGCACCGACTATCAGCAGGCACGGTCTGCTCTTGGTGCCCGGATGCGTGAACTGCGCACCGAGTGCGGGTTGTCCGGACGCGCCTTGGCCGTGCGGCTGGGCTGGCCCCAGTCCAAGGTCAGCAAGCTGGAGAACGGCAGGCAGTCGCCCACCAGGGCCGATGTGGTCGCCTGGGCCGAGGCCGTCGGCCGGCCCGACGCCGCCGCCGAACTGGTGGGCCGGCTGCGGACGGTGGAGACCCAGTACCGGTCGTGGCGGCGCCAACTCGCCGGCGGTGTCCGGCCGGTACAGGAGGCGCACGCCGCGCAGGGGAAGAAGACTGGCGACCGTCGGTCATTCGACCCGACCCTGGTTCCCGGCCTGCTCCAGACCGCCGAGTACGCGCGAGCGGTCCTCACCCGGTACACCAGGGTCCATCCGTCGATCCGCGACGTCGAGGCCGCGGCGGTGACCCGCATGGAACGCCAGAGGGTTCTCAACGACCGGTCGCGGTCGTTCCACTTCCTGGTGTGGGAAGGCGCCCTTGTCTCCCGGCTCTGCCCGCCGGCCGTACTGGCGGACCAGCTGGAGTGCCTGGCCCCCTGGCTGGCACGTGGGAACGTCCGGCTCGGGATCGTGCCGTTCGATGCCGATCTCAGAGTGCCCGCGGGAGTCGGATTCTCCATCCACGACGGCGCGTTGGTCATCACCGAGTCCTGGCACGCGGAGATGTGGTTGGACGATCCGGCAGACGTCGCGCTTCACGTCCGGGCGTGGGAGGCCCTGGCGGAGAGCGCCGTCTACGGCCCGTCAGCCCATCGGGTGATTTCCCGGGCCCGCCGGTCGCTGCTGTGAGAATCACCGGGAATCACCTCCGCCCGGTTCCTGCCGCCGCCCCTGCCTTCGTGGTGACGGAACCCCATCGGTCAAGGGAGTGGCACATGTCGGGTCTTGAGCCGACTGGACAGTCGGAACGGGTGAGCGCCGAGGAGTCGGCGGCGAACGATCTGCGGGAAGCGCTGCGCGCTGCCGGGATCTCCGCCCTCGTCCGTGGTGGCCCGGACGTGTTCGCGGGATCCAGCTTCTCCTGGGTGGCCCTGGGACACCTCAAGGAGGCCGAGGCCGCCGTGCTCGCCACCCTGATCCGCAAAGCCCTGGACACGTGAGCGCGGCACCGCAAGGGGCCCCCGGCCGCCGGGAGGCGGGGCGGCCCCGCCGGACCCCGACGAGCGGTCCGGCCGACCGAGCTGTCCCCGGAGGAACGCGAGCGGCGTCGGGCGTGCCCGACTTCGCCGAGCTGCTCGGGCGGTGCCGGCGCTCCGCCGTCCATCTGGAGCTGCGGGACTCCTACGACCAGTTGATCACGGACACGGTGGCCCGGGGTGTGGCCGTGCGCCGGGCCCGGGTCGTCTCCGAGCCCGTGTCCGCGTACATCCGGTGGGAGCACTACGTCACCCACGCCAACGTCACGGCGGGTGAGGAGGTCCGCTGGCTGCCCCGGCGACGGGCCACGGGCATCCCCCTGCCGGGCAACGACTTCTGGCTGTTCGACGGCGCGCTGCTTCGGGTGCACCACTTCTCCGGTGACGGCGCGGTGGTCGAGGACGAGATCACGGCGGACCCGCAGACCGTGGCGCTGTGTGCCACCGCGTTCGAAGCGGTCTGGGAGCGAGCGGTCCCGCACCACCTGTACGACGTCTGACGAAGGCCGGCTCCGTGCCCGCGCACCCCTCTGCGAGCGTTCAACAGGCCCGCGAAGCCCTGGCCGGCCGGGTGCGCGAGATCCGCGAGGACACGGGGAGCGGGGTCCACGCGGACACGCTGGATGCCGCTTCCACCCTCACCCGGCCCGGCCAGGTCGGTCTGTACGCCCGGGCCTTCGACCGCCTCTCGCGGGGGGCGGTGCGGGGCGCGGCCGTGCGCTCGCTCGTGGCGGGCGCCTTGGCCTGCCTGGACTGATACGGCAGCCGTCAGGCGGTGGCGGCCCGGGCCGAATCGGGCGCGGCGGCGTCGTCGGTGGTCGGCTCGTCCTGCGCCGGGGTCTGCGGCGTGGGGGTGGCCTGGGTGGCGGGGCCCAGGCGGCGGCGCAGCAGGACGGCGGCCAGGGCGGCGAGGGCGAAGCCCGCTCCGGCCCAGGGCAGGTGGCGGGCGCCGGCGGTGGAGACGACGAGGCCGCCCACCGCGCTGCCGGCGGTGATGCCCAGGTTGGAGAAGGAGATGAACAGGCTGTTGCCGAACTCGGGTGCGTCCTGGGCGTCGCGGGCCAGCCAGCTCTGGCTGACGACGAGTCCGCCGGAGTGCACCGCGCCCCAGAGCAGGACGCCGGCGGTCATCGGCGCGGGCCAGGGGCCGATCGCGTAGAGCAGGGCGTAGAGGAGGACGTAGAGGGCGGGGAAGGCGGTGACGGTGCGCGGGAGGTCGCGTTCCAGGAGGCGGCCGAAGAGGAGGTTGCCGAGGACCATGACGATCCCGAAGGCCATCAGCGCGGCGCCCACCAGGGAGGCGCTCAGGCCGGTGACGCGTTCCAGGTATTCGGCGAAGTAGCCGTAGACGGAGAACATCGCGGCGAACACGCACACGACGGCGAGGACCGACAGCCACAGCCGGCCCCGGCGCAGGATGGCCAGCTGGCCCCGGTAGGAGGGGCGCCGGCCTGCGGGCGCTGCGGGCGCCGCGGGGGTGGTGGGCGTCGCGGGGGTGGCGGGCAGGAGGAGCAGGACGCCCAGGCAGGCCAGCAGGTTGACGCCGGCGCCGAACCAGAACGCGGCGGCCAGGCCCGCGTGTTCGGCGAGGTAGGAGGTGAGCGGCACGCCGAAGGCGAAGCCGACGGTGACGCCGGCGAAGACGGTGGTGGCCGCCCGGGTGGCGCGGTGTTCGGGGACCAGGTCGGCGGCGGTGGTGAGGGCGACGGCGAAGAAGACGGGGTGGAAGAGCGCGGGCAGGATCCGGAAGGCGAACATCACGGCGAAGTCGTCGGTGAGCGCGTACACGGCGTTGGAGAGCGCGAAGACGGCCAGTGCGCTCGCCAGGACGGCCTTGCGGCGCAGGCCGGAGGCCAGCAGGGTGCCGAACGGTCCGGTGGCGGCGACCACGAGGGCGAAGACGCCCACCAGCCAGCCGGCGGCGGAGGGTGTGACGCCGAGTTCCTCGGAGATGCGGGGCAGGACGCCGACGACGCCCATCTCGGTGGTGATGATCCCGAACACTCCCAGGGAGAGTGTCAGGACGGCGGGGCCGGTCTTTCGCATGTGCTGCCTCCGTCCGCCCGGCGCGCGGGGTGTGCGGGCGCACGGCACCCGCCCGCGCATGGGGCTACAAATCTAGATAGTTAGATGGAATGGGGCGAAAAGGAAGGGCGCAGCCCGGGCCGCCCCGGCGGGGGCGGTGGGGTGCGCCCCGGAGGGGGCGGTGGGGTGCGCCCCGGAGGGGGCGGTGGGGTGCGCCCCGGAGGGGGCGGAGCGTCAGAGTTCGTCGCGGGCGTAGGCGGCGAACGCGGCGATCGTCTCCTCGTCGCGGCGGTAGAAGGTCCACTTGCCGACGCGTTCGGACACCAGCAGTCCGGCGTCGCGCAGGATCTGCAGGTAGCCGGAGACCACGGACTGGGCGAGCCCGGACTTCTCCCGGATGTCCGTCACGCACACGCCGATGTGGAAGCCCACGCCGCGCTCGCGGTAGTAGTCCTCGTCGAAGTAGCGCTCGGGCGTCTTGAGCCAGCGCAGGAAGTCCGCCCGCGCCGGGTTGGCGAGCGCCTTGTGGACGGCCAGCGGATCCACCGCGCGCTCCCTTCGCCCGACCCTCGACCAGATGACGTATCCAATATTCTAGATGTGAAGAAGCGTGTCAACCCGGGCCGGACGAGGCGGGGGCGGCCCGCATGCCCGCCGCCCCGGCGGCCTGCGGGCCTGCGGGCCTACGGGCCTACGGGCCGGCGTGGGCCAGGGGCGGGGCGATCGCCTGGGCGTCCACGCCCTCGCCCACCCACAGGCCGATCAGGAACGCGGCGGTCGCCTCCAGCAGCCCGGCCCGCTCCAGCCCCCCGCCGCCCACCGGCTCGCAGCCCACGTCCCGCACCAGGCGCCGCACCGTCTCCAGCGCGCCCGGCTCGTCCCCGCACAGCGGGACGGCCAGCGGACGCCCGTCGAACACCGGCGGGCTCAGGCGCCACACGCTCTCGTGGCACAGGTTGAACGCCTTGACCACGTGCGCCCCGGGCGCGCCCGCCGCGATGCGCTCGGCCGCCGAGGGCCCGGCGCCGGTGGCCAGGACGAAACCCGGGGCCACCGGGTTGGTGCAGTCCACCAGCGTGCGCCCGCACAGGACGTCGGCCAGAGCGGCGGCCACACCGGCCGCCGCCGCGTGGGGCACGGCGAGCAGGACGGCGTCCGCCCCGTGCCCGGCAGCCTCCCGCACGCCCCCCGTCCGGGCTCCGATCCGCCCGGCCCGGGCCGCGGCCCGGGCGCCGTCGCGCCCGCCCACCAGCACGTCGTGGCCCGCGCGCACCCACTGCCCGCCCAGCGCACCGGCCATGGCGCCGGTGCCGATGATCCCGATCCTCACGATCCCCGCTCCCCTTCTCCCGAACACGCCGACGACATCGACATCGACGATGTCGACGGCATCGACGACGTCGACTGCGCTGACGACACTAGGCACCGGCTCGGGCACCGTTCGGTACGTGACCACCGATCAGGACCTCCTCGCCGACTGCCCCGCCCGCCTCGCCTTCGACCTGCTCGCCAACACCTGGAACCCGGTCGTCCTGTGGGCGCTGCGCCACCACCCCCAGCGCCCCGGGCAGTTGCGCGCGCGGATCGGGGGCATCAGCCCCAAGGTGCTGACCGAGACCCTGCGCCGCCTGCAGGCCAGCGGCCTGGTGGAACGCACCGCCCACCCCGGGTCGCCGCCCCGCGTCGAGTACGCGCTCACCGGCCTGGGGGCGAGCCTGCTCGCCCCGGTGGGCGCCCTCGGCGCGTGGGCGTTCGAGCACGGCGACGACGTCATGGCGGCCCAGGACCGCGCCGAAGGCGCGGGGCCCGCCGGGGCCGAGAGCGCGGGGCCCGCCGGGGCCGAGAGCGCGGGGCCCGCCGGGGCCGAGAGCGCGGGGCCCGCCGGGGCCTAGGATTTCTCCGGTGCACCGGAGGAATCTGACAGCGGCGGCCGACGGCGGATCCTGGGGCGGCCTGGGCCTGGAGCTCCCCCCCTGCCACCGAGCCGGGGCTGCGGCCGCGGACGGCCAACGGGAACCTGATCGTCCTGTCACAGGGTCCGCGGGTGGTGCTCACCGCCAGGATCGACGACGACCGCTGCGGCGTCGAGTACTCCCGCACGGACCACTACCGCTCCCCCCTCGCCCCGCTGCGGGCCGCCCGGGCGCGCGCGGTCGCCGGGCCGGGAGGGCCGTCCTGGTACGCCCGCTGGGCGCACCGCTTCGCCGGCGCCCTGCACGCCCGCGCCGACGGCCCGCTCCACGAGGGGCGGTGGGTGCTCTCCCCGCGGCTCGCCCGCCAGAGGACGGCACCGACCGCAGGCGGGCCGGGCGGCCAGTGGCGCTCCCTGCTGCTCGACGCCCATCCCGACGGCTACGTCGACTGGTTCGACGGCTCCCGGCGGGTCATGCCGCTGCGCCGGATGCCGCCGCCCGACGACCCCCGGGTGAAGGCCTGCCGCAAGCAGGCCCGGGAGGGGATCCTGGCGCCCGTCCTGCTCTGGTGGTTCAGCGGGCTCAACTGCCATGCGGTCCTGGACGGCCACGCCCGCCTCGGCGCCGCCATCGCCGAGAACCGCGAGCCGGCGGTCCTGGTCCTGTCCCGCGCACCGTCCGAGGAGTGGACCAGGGCCCGGACGGACAAGGCCCTGTCGACCTACCGCCTCACCATGTCCCTGCTGGACGGTCCGCATCCGGTGGCGGACCGCCAGGGCCTGGCCTCGGCGGCGGGCCGCCTGCTCGCCACCCAGCCGCACGGCCCCGAGGCCGACCACGCGCCCACCCGCGCATGGCCGATGCCGTGAGGCCCACCCGCCCGGCACCGGCCGTTCCCGCCAGGGGCCTTGGCGGGTTCGCGGCCCAGGCGCGGCACTAGAGTGGGGCGGTGACCTCGCTGCCGGAAGACCTCTCGCCCCTGGCCGGCGACGACGACCGCGACACGGCCGTGCAACGCCTGCAAGAGGCGTACAGCCAAGGGCGCATCTCCCACGAGGAGATGGACGAACGCCTCCACCAGGCGCTCACCGCCAGGACGCAGGACGCACTCGGGCGGTCCCTGGCCTCGCTCCCCGAACCGGGCGCGGGCACCGAGACGACGATCGGCGCCGCCACAGGACGCATCCGGCGCAGCGGCGCCTGGAAGGTGCCCCGGACCCTCAAGGTCTTCTCCGCGCTCGGCAGGGTGCGCCTGGACCTGTCCCGGGCGGTCATCGAGCACCCGGTCGTCGACATCGAACTGCAACTCGGCACCGGCGGCGCCAGGATCACGGTGCCCCACGACGCGGTCGTCGACATCGAGGGCATGCACTCCGGCTGGAAGGAGGCCCGCTACAAGCCCCCGCGGCGCCCCACCCCCGGCGGCCCCACGATCCGGATCTCCGGGACCACCGGATTCGGACGGCTGAAGATCCGCCACGCGCGACACTGAGACCCCCCCGGGGCCGATCGGCTGCCGTAACTCTCTTCGCTTGACGTGTGGTTGACGATGCGTCATGCCAGGTGACAGCGGTGATTCCCCGCGCTGTTCGGTGCGGGGCCTCGCCGGTTCACCCCTGGACGAGCGGCACGCCGGGTGGCAGCGGCGGCCTCACCGGGAGCCGGAACCCGTGCCGCCGACGTGCCCTGCGCGGCGCCCGTGTTCTCCCGCTCCGATCAGGCCACGGCGTGTTCCGCGTCGAGGACCGCGTCGATCTCGGCCAGTTCCTCGGAGGTCGGCACCCATTGCCCGGCGGCGGCGTTGGCGCGCACCTGCTCGGCACTGCTCGCCCCGGCGATGACCGAGCCGCAGCCGGGCCGTGCGGCGAGCGCGCCCACGCCGATCTCCAGGACGCTCCGGCCGCGCGCCTCGCCCCAGGCGGCGAGGCGTTCGACCGCGTCGAGGCCGGCCTCGGTCACCCGCTCGGGCCGCGACGCCAGGCGCGAGCCCACGGGCACGCCCGTGGCACGGCGCACCTTCCCGGTCAGCAGGCCGTTGGCGAGCGGGTAGAACGGCAGCACACCGAGGCCGTAGTGCAGCGCCGCGGGCACCACCTCCCGCTCCGCGCCGCGTTCGAGCAGCGACCATTCGTTCTGGGCCGAGACGAACGGGACGGCCCCGATCTCCCGGGCGACGTGCGCGGCCTCGGCGATCTGCCAGCCGGCGAAGTTGGAGTGCCCGATGTAGCGCACCTTGCCTTCGCGTACCAGCTCGCTGAGCGCGGCGAGCGTCTCGGCGATCGGCGTGCGCGGGTCGGGGGTGTGCAGCTGGTAGAGGTCGATGTGGTCGGTCTGCAGGCGTCGCAGCGACTCCTCGACCGCGCGCCGGATGTAGGCCCGGCCGCCCTTCGCCCCGGCTGCGGGCCCGTACCCCAGGTCCGCCCGCTGATAGCCGAACTTGGTGGCCAGCACGACCTCGTCGCGCCGCCCTTTCAACGCCTGGCCGAGCAGTGTCTCGGAGCCGCCTCCGGCCCCGTACATGTCGGCGGTGTCGAAGAGCGTCACCCCGGCGTCGAGTGCCGCGTCGACCACCGCGCGTGTCTGCGCCGCGTCGAGACGTCCGCCGAAGTTGTTGCAGCCGAGTCCGACCACGGAGACGAGGAGTCCGCTGTTGCCGAGCGTTCGATATTCCATGGGGTCACCCTAGTTCTGGCACGACGACAAGACCGGCCGCCCGTCACCCGGTCACCGATCGACCGCTGACCGGCTTCGGAACCACTCGTCCAGCGCGAGGGCGCCCGGCGGGCGCGGTCGGCGACGGCCCGCAGCAGGGCCTCGGTGCTGCCGGGGGCGGCCGCCCGGCGCCGCACCTCGGCGTGGGCGGCGCGGCGCCCGGGGCTCAACGCCCGCACGGGCAGGGAGAACCGGCCGCGCAGGCACCACCACCTCACGACCCGGGCGCAAAGGCGCCTCACACCGGCTCCGGGAACTCGTCGGCGCCTGCGGTGCCGTCGGGGCCCTCGGGGCTTTCGGGGCTTTCGGCGGGGCGCAGGTGGATGGGGTGGGCGTGGATGCCGACGAAGGCGATCACGCGCAGCGCGCCGACGTCGGCCAGCCGGCGGGCGACGTCGGCGGCGGATTCGGGGGCGAACAGGTCGGTGAGATAGGCAGCGTGGTCGTCGTCGAGGGGAAGGCGGGCCAGGGCGGTGCGCACGGCGGCCAGGGCGTCGGCGAGCCGGGCGAAGGTGGCGGTCCGGGTGACGCCGCCGATCTCGACGGTGACCGGGTGCGGGTAGTCGCGGGGAGGGATGGCAGTCACGACGCGTCCCCGCTCTGGGGTCCGAGGACCGCCCACACCGCTTTGCCGACCCCGCCCGCGCGGGGGCGACAGCCCCACCGGAGAGCGAGTTCGGACACCAGCCACAGCCCCCGCCCGCATTCTTCGTCCCCGCCCACGCGGCGCAGCACGGGCCGGCGGGAGTCGGCGTCGTGGACCTCGATCCGCAGGTCGTCGGCCGAGAGGGCGAAGCGCACGAACAGCAGCCGGTCGGACGGGGTGCGGGCGTGCTGGACGGCGTTGGTGACGAGTTCGCCGAGCACCAGCCCGGAGTGGTCGGCGAACAGTTCACCCCCCGCGTGGTCGGAGAGGAAGCCGCGCAGCAGCCCGCGTGCGGTGGGCACGGACTTCTGGTGGCGCGACAGCCAGCAGGAGTACTCCCCCACTGTTTCCGGCTGTTCCTTCAATACTTCAGGCATGGCCTCACTCGCCTCGGAGTTGTCCCGGATGCGGGAGTTTCGCCACGTCGGCCCGGGCCGCCGGGCCGCTGGTTGATCGTTCGTCATGATGAGCTCTCTGTGGCCTTGATCGCTGCGCACCATTCTCACTGTGCGTGCATTAAGCGTCGCTCTGAGCGGCTAACCTGGGAAGGGTGACCCTGTGTCACTCTGCGATTGGGCACATGGAGGCTGAGCATGGGGTTCCAACCAAACGAGCTGGATCCTGGGCGGTCGGCGCGAGACCAGTTCGGCTGGGAGATGCGTGCCCATCGTGAGCGAGCGGGTATGTCGCTCGACCAACTCGCCAAGATCGTCAATATCTCGAAGGGGCATCTCGGGCGGGTCGAACGCGCCGAATCAATGCCACCGCCGGACCTGCCCGGCATGCTGGACGCGGCGTTCGGCACCGACGGCCGGTTCGACCGCATCTACCAGTTGGCCAAGAACGAGAAGTTCCCTGGCAAGTACCGGCAGGCGATCCATCTGGAGGGTCAGGCCGCCGTCATCGAGGAGTTCGCCTCTGCGACCATCCCCGGCCTGTTGCAAATTCCTTCTTTCGCCCGACACTCGCTACGTGCAGGCCAACAGCACGCTACCGAGCAAGAGATCGACGCATTGCTCGCCGCACGACTCGAACGTCAGAAGCGGCTGGATTCCACGACGCCGCCGCGATGTTGGTTCATCCTGGACGAGGCGACGCTCCGGCGACCAGTCGGCGGACTCCATGTGATGTGCGAGCAACTCACCGCCCTAGCAGACGAAAAGCGCTCCTTCATCACGATCCAGGTCCTGCCCTTCGCCGCCGGCGAACACCCTGAGATGGGCGGTTCCCTCATGCTGTACACCCTCCCGGCGGGCGGTGTGATCGCTTGGGCGGAAGGTGCAAAGAACGGTGAGGTCATCGACGAAATGCCCAAGGTCGCCGAGCGGCGTGAGTCCTACGATCTACTGAGGGCCCAGGCCCTGTCGCCCCGGGACTCCCGGGCGATGATCAGACGCATTCTGAAGGAGTACGGCCGTGCGAGCAGAGACGCAGGAAGAATGGCGAAAGAGTAGCCACAGCAACAATGACGGCGGTGTCTGCGTCGAGGTCGACGACGCACACCCGGGCCGCGTCCGGGACTCCAAGGACCCCGACGGCCCCCGGCTGGCCTTCTCCGCTGATGCCTGGCAGTCCTTCGTGACGGCCGTACGCGGCGGCGAGTTCGGCCAGATCTGACGGTTTGGCAGGCCCGGGCCCTGCCGCTGCGGCAGGGACCCGGGCCTTTCACGGACTCCCCTAGGACGGCGGCATGACCGGCATCGAACTGCGCCACCACCGCGAACTCACCGACGCGGTCCGCCATGAGCTGGCCGCCCTGTACGCCGAGGTGCGCGCCCCGCTGCTGCACCTGCCCAACTACGCCCTGCCCGCCTTCGGCGAACGCCTGCAACGCCACGGCGGTGAGCCCGGCTTCGAGGCCGTCATCGGCTACGCCGGCAGCGTGCCCGTCGGCTACGCCTACGGCAACACCGTCGAGGCGGCCGACCGCTGGTGGACCCGCATGGCCCGCCCGATGCCCCACCACCTCACCGCCGCACTGGTGTTCGCCCTCAAGGAGCTGGGCGTACGCACCCGATGGCGCGGCACCGGCGCCGCCCGCCGCATCCACGACGCGCTCCTCTCCGCCCGACCCGAGGAGCGGGCCACGCTCATGGTCAACCCCGCCGCCGGGGACGGCAAAGTGCACGCGCTGGACACGGCGTGGAGCTACGAGGACTCAACGAGGTCCGCCCCCGCCCGGACGCGCCGCCACTGATCGCGATGCTGTACCGAAAGCCAACCCCCTTGGCGTAGCGTCTCGTTCACAACATCCTGCGGCCAAGGGAGACAGCCGTGCACGCGAACGACCAGACAAAGTGGCGCAAGAGCAGCTACAGCGCACAGGCGAGCGAGTGCGTGGAGGCGGGGCGCGTCGTCGTCGGCGGCATGGCCGTCCGCGACTCCAAGGACCCCGACGGCCCCGCGCTGGTCTTCCCCGCCGACGCCTGGTCCGCCTTCGTCACCGGGGTCAAGGCCGGCGACTTCCCCACCGCCTGACCCGCCAGCCACCCCCGTCGCGGCCCCGGCCGCGCAGCCGGGGCCGCGACGAACAGTGAGAGCAAAGGACCCGTCCGGCAGCAGAGGATCCACCAGGCCTCGGAGCGGGTGCCGAACAGAACCCGGTAGGACGGGGGGCCCGACAAACCAGTGGTTCCGGGGGGGGGGGGGGGGGCGCCCCCCCCCCCCCCCTCCCTCCCCCCCCCCCCCCCCCCCCCCCCCCCCCCCCCCCCCCCCCCCCCCCCCCCT
>NZ_JBWKEQ010000050.1:33412-54864 GCF_056435365.1 Kitasatospora sp. NPDC043949
AAAAAAGGCCGGGGAGGGGGGGGGGACCGACAACATCGGGTGTCCCCGAGGGGGCCCCCCCCCCCCCCCCCCCCCCCCGCGTCGGTCCGCCCTCGCCGCCTTCGCCGCCCTGCGGTCCTTGGGGACTCGGGGCGGCGGCCGGCCGCAGCCGGCAGCCCTCCCGCCTCCTGCGGGTGCGGGGCGCGGGGCACCGCTGCCCCGCCGTGCTCGCCGATGGCGGCGGTCAGGCTCCGGCGACAGTCCTCCGTCTGCGCCCCGGGCTTGACACCGGGCAGGAGACTGCACGGCTGCGGCCCGCCGGCCTCGACACTCAGCTGCCAGCGGGGCGCCCCCCGCACCCACCACACCGCCTCGACCAGCAGAATCACCAGGCCGAACAGAACGGCGAGCACGAGAAGGACCGGAAAGCCGTCGGAACAGGCCGCGCCGCCGCCCGGCGGAAGGCCGTGAACAGGTCCGTACAGCCGCAGTGTCTGCAGCAGGTTCCGCTGGTACCACCGCGGCAGCTCGAAGTGGCTCCGCTGAGGAGCAAGTTGACCTGGCTCCAGTTGTCCCGTCCCGGATGATCTGGTCGTCATCACGGCTGGATGGTCGGCCATGTCTGGTAGTTCTTGGGGATCAACGAGCGGCGCCGATCCGGATCTGCGCAACAGCGGTCTCGGCACGTACCGCTCCCGAAGAGCACGACGAAGGATTCTGTGAACAAGACCGACCTGATCGCGACGGCACCCTCGATCGCGGCCGCCATGGCCGCCGCCGACGTGAGCCCCGACATCCAGCTGACCCAGACCCGCTACCGGGCCGCACTCGTCTCCAGCTGGGGCATCCCGGCCGGAGCGTCGGTCCTGGAGGTCGGCTGCGGACAGGGTGACATGACGGCCGTCCTCGCCGAGGCCGTCGGCCCGCAGGGCCGGGTGGTCGCGGTCGACATCGCGGATCCGTCGTACGGCGCCCCGGTCACCCTGGGGCAGTCGGCGGAGCGCCTCAAGGCGACGCCTCTGGGCTCTCGCATCGACTTCCGCTTCGGCCTGGACGTCCTCGACGAGGCGGTCACCTTCCCCGACAGCGGATTCGACTACGCCGTCCTGGCACACTGCTCCTGGTACTTCGCCTCCCTGGACCAGCTGCGGGAGACCCTCGCCCGGGTCCGCCGCTGGGCACGGAACCTTTGCTTCGCCGAGTGGGACCTCGCACCCTGCTCGGCTGACCAACTGCCCCACCTGTTGGCCGTCCTGATCCAGGGGCAGATCATGGCGAGCGGGTCGCGGGGCGAAGGCAATGTGCGCACTCCGTTCTCCCACGCAAGCCTGCTCCGGGTCCTCGCGGCGACAGGCTGGGATCCCGTCCCGGGGCAGCCCGTGGACACAACCGCCCTACAGGACGGCGACTGGGAGGTGGACGCCTGCACGGCACTGCTCGACACCGTCGACCGGATGGCCGAGCTGCCGCAGCCGGTACTGGACCTGGTGCTGAGCCAGGCGGATGTGCTCCGGTCCCTGGCGAAGGACCACGGCAACACGCCGCTGCCGGCCTACTCGCTGACCGCCCGCTGAGCGGACCGGGACGCCGGTCCGGGGCCGCGACCGCCCGACGGGCGCGAACCGAGATCGGGCCCGGACCAGGCCGCGGGTCCGGTCGACATGCCCGCGCCCGAGTGAATGCGGTACGCCGTCCGCCCGGCACGTCGGGGTGAGTCCGACGATCACGGTCCTGTCGGAGACCGCTCTGCGGTCGCGGTCACGCCGGGAGGCCGGCGTCGGGATCGCCGCGGGTTGGACCTGACCGCGCCACGCAAGCAGAAGCACACCATCGAACAGGCCTTCCAGCGGCTGGCGAGCCAGTCCGACTTCCGCGACGCGTCCGACAACACGGTGCGCGACTACATCGACAAGCGCCGCCCGGAGACCGCGGACGAGGAACACGAGGGCCACCGGCACGTCGACGGGATGGTCCCGCGGATCCACCTGCCCGGCGAGGAAGCCGAGGTGGGGCCTTCGGCCACCGGCAGCAGTCATATCCGCCAGCCCGGAAACCCAGTGCCGGCCCGGCGATTGCCCGCTCCCGTCCAGCCACCGCGGCACTGGGCGACCAGCAGCCCGATTCGAGTCGGGTCGGCTGACACCACGCACCTGTCGGGGAACGCGGCCCGTCGGCCGAGACCACGGCGGCCACGACCTCCCCCGCGCAGGTGTCGGAGACGCCAGGGACGCCCAACTCCGTTGCAACGGCGCCCCCTTGCGGGGAGCAGCGGGGCCGCGGGAACGCTTCGCCCCGGGTCGCACCCGCCCCCGGCAGCGGACGCGGCGGCACGGGAAGTCGGACCGGCCGACTTCCCGCGCCGCCCCCACGTCCGGGCCCGCAGAACCATCACGGCCCCGCACCCGTAGTCGCGTTTGACTATGGGTCGTAGTCGTGTTCGACTAGTGATGTGAGCACTTCGCGACTCTTCGCACTCAGCGCGCTGGCCCGGGGCGGGCCGATGCACGGCTACCAGATCCGCCAGGCGGCCCAGCTCGACCGCACCGAGCTGTGGACCGACGTCAAGCCCGGATCGCTCTACAGCGTCCTGCACCGGATGGCCGACGACGGCCTGGTCGAGGTGGTGCGCAGCGAGAAGGTCGGCAACCCGCCCGAGCGGACCGTCTACGCGATCACCGACCGGGGCCGCCGGGAGCTCGCCGCCCTGCGCGACGCGGCGCTGGGCAGGGTGCGCCTGCTGCCCGACCCGGTCGACCTGGCCCTGCAGTACACCGCGGACCTCACCGACGAGGACCTGGCCGGGGCCGTGGCCGCGCGCCGGCGGGCCGTGGCCGACCAGGTGGCCCTGTTCGAGGAGCAGTTCGAGGCCGCCAGGCCGGACCTGACCGGCCTCGAACCGTGGATCTTCGAGCACTGCCTCGCCCGTCTGAAGGCCGACCTGGCCTGGCACGACGACCTGCTCGACACCCTGACGACGAACACCCCGCCGAAGAACACCCCGCCGAAGAACACCCCGGCAAAAAACACCCCGCCGAGGAACACCCGGAGGACCCCGTGATACTCGTGACCGGCGCGACCGGCACCGTCGGCCGCGCCCTCGTCGGCCACCTGACCGCCCTGGGCGCCCCCGTGCGCGCCGCCACCCGCCGCCCCGACCGGGCCCGCCTGCCGGGCGGCGTGGACGTCGTCGGCGCGGACCTCGGCGAGCCGGACAGCCTGGCCGCCGCCCTGCGGGGCGTGCGCAAGGTGTTCCTGCTCTCCGACGGCCCCGACATCCCGCGCCACGACGCCAACCTCGCCGCCGCGGCCGCCCGCGCCGGCGCCGAGGCCGTCGTCAAGCTGTCCTCCGGCCGGGCCGCCGACCCGGACGCGGACGACCCCGTCGCCCGCTGGCACCGCGCCGGCGAACAGGCCGTCCAGGACAGCGGCCTGGCATGGACGTTCCTGCGCCCGATGGGCTTCATGTCCAACACCCTCGCCTGGGCCGGGACGATCCGCGCGGCCCGCACCGTGCGGGCCCCGTTCGCCGCCGGCCGGGTCTCCGTCATCGACCCCGCCGACATCGCCGCCGTCGCGGCCCGCGCCCTGACCGAGCCCGGACACGACGGCCGGGCCCACCTGCTGACCGGCCCCCAGGCCCTCACCCCCGGCGAGATGACCACGATCCTGGCCGACGTCCTGGGCACCCCGCTGGCCTTCACCGAGATCCCGCCCCACGCCGCCCGCCGAACACTCCTGGACCACGGCCTGCGCCCGGAGACCGCGGACGCGGTCATGGCGCTGCGCGCCGCCTCCCTGGAACCGTTCGCCGCGACCATCACGCCCGCGGTCCAGCAGCTCACCGGCCGCGCGGCGACGCCCTTCCGGGCCTGGGCCGAACGCCACCGCGAACAGTTCACCGAGGAACCCGGCGCGGAACCCGGCGCGGAGCCCGGCCGTGGCTGACACCCACCGCAAGCAGCCCGGCACGGAACCCGGCGGCGAGCCCCGCGCGGAGCCCGGCCGTGGCGGCGTCCACCGCGAACCCGTCGCCCTGGCCCCCGGACACGGCGGGCGCCGCCACGTGCCGGGCAGCCCGTACGTCGTCAAACTCGCGGGCGCCCAGAGCGGCGGATCGATCGCCGTCCTGGAGTCCACCTTCGAACCCGGCCAGGGCGCGCCCCTGCACCTGCACCGCGGCCACGACGAGACGTTCTACGTCGTCAGCGGCGCGTTCCGCCTGCGGTGCGACGAGCACACCACCGAGGCGGGCCCCGGCGCCTTCCTGCACGTCCCGCGCACCCACCCGCACTCCTTCACCGCGATCGGCGACACCCCGCCACGATCCTGGTGACGCTGACCCCGGCCGGCTTCGAGGAGTTCTTCATCGAGGCCGCCGCCCTCGCCGCCGACGGCCGCCCGAACCGCCGGATGATGCAGACCCTCCTGGCCCGCTACGACCAGGAACTGGTCCCCGACACACCGCAGGACCACCACAGGCCGGACGGCCGCTGAGGCCACCGTCCGAGCGGCCCGCGTCAGCGGTAGGTGCGCAGCACGTCGAGCAGGTCGCCGGTGTGGCCGTCGCGCGCGCCGAAGTGGGCGGCGCAGCTGAGCTGTTCGCGCAGGTGGAGCAGCCGCATGCGGTCCTGCCAGCCGTCGGTGAGGGGGTGGTGTTCGCGGTAGGCGTCGAAGAAGCGGGCGGGGACGCCGCCGGTGCAGAACATCATGCTCAGGTCCGTCTCCGCCCACGTCCAGCACACCGCCGGGTCGATGAACGCCGGTGTCGCGTCCGGGCGGGCGAGGATGTTGCCGTGCCACAGGTCGCCGTGGGTGAGGACGGGTGGTGCGTCGGGGAGGAGTTGGGGCAGCCGGTCGCAGATCCGTTCCAGGTCGGCGCGTCCCCGGGGCCCGAGCACCTGGCGTGCCAGGGGTTCGTCGAGGTAGCGCAGCAGGCGGTGGCGGGCGAAGAACTCGTGTCCGTCCTCGGTCCAGGGGTTGCGCTGTGCCAGGCGGCCGAGCCAGCCGTCCTCGGCCCAGCCGAAGCGCTGTCCGGTGGTGGCGTGCAGGCCGGCCAGCGCGTGTGCGGCGCGTTCCCAGAAGCCGGTGTCGTACGCGGGCGGCTGTTCGAGGGCTTCCAGGACCAGGCCGTCCGGGTGAAGGGCCAGCACCCGCGGGGTCGCCAGCGCGCCGTGGGTGCGCAGGGCTTGCAGGCCCTGGGCCTCCTTCGCGTACGCGTCGGGGGCCAGTGCCGGGGTGGACTTCACCACCACGCGTCCGCCGCCGGCCAGGGTGACCAGCCAGACGGTGTTCGCGGCGCCGCCGGCCAGGCGCACCGCGTGCGCCGGCGGGCCGGGGAGCAGGTGCGGCGGCGGACCGTCGTGTCCGGCGGCCGCCTCATCGGTGTTCTGCGCAGGATCTTCCATGGCGGGCCCCTTTCCCGCGCCCGGCGCCACCGACTCCGGCCGGCACCGGATTTCGCCGCCCCGGGGGCAGCGGCAGGACCCGCGCCAGGCCTGCCGGGGTGCGCGGTACAGTCCGCTTCATGAACGAGAACGTGCGCGCCCCGTTCGGGAACTTCACCCTCGTCCGCGCGGCGATCGAGGTCTGCGGCGACCTCGCCGCCCCCGTCGCCGACGCGTTGAAGAACGCGGACGCGCAACGGTGGGCCGGATCCGTGCTGTACGTGGACACCGACCCCGACAAGGCGGACACCGCGGTGTTCTGCCAGGCCTACGACGTGCCGCTGGAGCTCTCCGCGAACTGCGTGGTGGTCGCCGCCAAACGCGGCGGCGACGTCACCCTGGCCGCCTGCCTGGTGCGCGCCGACACCCGCCTGGACGTCAACACCGCCGTGCGCAGGCACCTGGGCGCGCGCAAGGCCTCCTTCGCGCCGGTGGACGTCGCCGTCGCCGCCACCGGCATGGAGTACGGCGGCATCACCGCCGTCGGCCTGCCGGACGGCTGGCCGCTGCTGGTCGACGAGGCGGTGGCCGCCGCCGATCACGTGCTCATCGGCAGCGGGCGGCGGCGGGGCAAGCTGATCCTGCCCGGCTGGGCGGTGGCCCGGCTGCCCGGCGCCGAGGTCCTCCCGGGCCTGGCCGCCTGAGCCCGGCGGGGCCGTGGCCGGGCACCATACCCCGCAGTACCTGAGTGGACGTCAAACCCGGCTGAGGCTGACCTTGGGGGGTCGGACGGCGGGATCTCGGCGGAACACGGTCGAAAGGGTGGACATGGGAAACCTCAGCGGGAAGGTCGCGCTGGTCACCGGTGCCAGCCGGGGCATCGGGCGGGGCATCGCCGAACGCCTGGCCCGGGACGGCGCCCTGGTCGCCGTGCACTACGGCAGCAACGAGGCGGCGGCGAAGGAGTGCGTCGCGGCGATCGCCGGGGCCGGTGGCCGGGCGTTCACCGTGGGCGCCGAACTGGGCGTTCCCGGCGACGTGGACACCCTCGTGGGCGGGCTGGAGGCCGGGCTGCGCGCGCACGGGGAAGCGGCGCTCGACATCCTGGTCCACAACGCCGGGCTCAATCTCATGGGGCGCCCGATCGAGGTCCTCACTCCCGAGGAGTTCGACGAGATGGTCGCGGTCAACGTCAAGGCGCCGTTCTTCCTCACCCAGCGGCTGCTGCCACGGCTGCACGACGGCGGCCGGATCATCAACATCTCCTCCGTCTCCACCCGTATCGCCTCCGCCCACGGCATCGGCTACCCGCTCACCAAGGGCGCCCTGGAGGTGTTCGGCCACACCCTGGCCAAGTACCTCGGACCCCGCAACATCACCGTCAACTCCGTCGTCGTCGGGTTCACCCGCACCGACATGACCGCCGACGTGCTGGCCGACCCGGCGAACCTGGAACGCAACCTCGCCCTGACCGCCCTCGGCCGGATCGGCGAGATCCCGGACATCGCCGACGCGGTCGCCTTCCTCGCCTCCGACGACGCCCGCTGGATCACCGGCACCAAGATCGACGTCACCGGCGGCGTCAACCTGTAGCGGCCGCAGCGGGGGCCGCACCGCGCGCAGGCTGTACCGCGCGCAGGCCGTACCCGGGCCCGGGCAACCCGCCGCCCCGGGCGGCCGCGGGAGCTGCCCCGCCCGGCGGGCGGGACGGCGGGCAGGACGGCGGGCGGGCGGGACGGGCCTCGCGGTACAGCGGACCCCTGTGCCGCGGACGCCGCCAACGCCTCGCGCACCACCGCCGGTTCGCCCGGCGGCACACCGGCGGCACACGGCCGGAGCGCCGGAGCACCCGGACCCCGCGCGGAACCCGGCGCCGCGTTACGGGAGGTCGGGCGCCCCCGGCCCCGGTGCCGCCGCTGGCCCGAACCACAGGTGCAGGGCCGCGCGCAGCTGTTCGGCGGCGGCCTGGGGCGGTGCGGTGGGCGGTGCGGTCCAGGCGGCGTGGCCGTCCGGGCGCACCAGGACCGCGGACGTGTCGGGCAGGGCGCCGGGCCGCACCGTCGCCGCGCTCACCCGGTCCGCCCAGGGGCCGGCCGCCGTGCGCAGCGCCTCGGCCGCGGCGGTGTCCTCCAGGAGCAGGGCGCCGGCGCCGGTGCGGGCCAGCAGTGGTATCAGGGCGCCGTGTTGGAGGGTGTCGTCGTGGAGGGTGCCGTGTTGGAGGGGGATGTCCGGGACCATCGCGCCCTCCCAGGGGTGGCCGCTGCCGTGGGGGGCCGGGTAGCGGGTGGCGATGCCGGTGATCTCCTCGGCCAGGGGGCCGGCCGTCTCCTTGGCCTGTGCGAGTTCGGCGAGCAGGTCGCGCACCGGCGCGAGTTCCTCGTCGTCGCCGGCGAGCAGTGCCTGGGCGCGGGTGTTGCGCAGCAGTCTGGCGCCGGCCGCGTGCCGTTCGGTGTGGTAGGTGTCCAGGAGGGTTTCGGGGGCTTGTCCGCGGGCGACGAGGGCGAGTTTCCAGCCGAGGTTCATCGCGTCGTCGATGGCGGCGTTGACGCCGATGGCGCCGGCGGGCGGGTGGATGTGGGCGGCGTCTCCCGCCAGCAGGACCCGGCCCTGGCGCAGCCGTTCGGCCAGGCGGGCGGCGTCGCCGAAGCGGGTCAGCCAGTGGGCGCGGGCGATCGGGACACGGTGTCCCAGGGCGTGGTCCAGTGCCTGCTGGAAGCGGGGCAGGGTGAGGGGTTCGTGCCGGTCCCGGGGCGGGTGGGGGTCGGCGGTGATCAGGCGGACGTAGCCGGGCCTGGGGATGGCGAACACGGTGCCGCCCGGGCCGGTGCTCACGCCGAAGGGGATCGCCTGCGGGTCGGTCAGGACCACGTCCGCGAGCAGGGTGAAGCGGCGGGCGGGGGTGCCGGGGAAGGCGATGGCGGCGAGTTTGCGTACGGTGCTGCGGCCGCCGTCGCAGCCGGCCAGCCAGCCGGCGCGCAGCAGTGCGGGGCCGTCGGGGGTGTCGGTGTGGGCGTGGACGCCGTCGTCGTCGAGGTCGAGGGCGTTCAGGCGGTGGCCGCGCAGGATGCGTACGCCCAGGTGGTGGGCGTGTTCGGTGAGGATCTCCTCCACCCTGGTCTGGGCGATGCCCAGGACGTAGGGGTGGCGGGTGCGCATGGCGGCGAGGTCGAGGCGGGCCTGTGCGGTGAACGCGGTGGTCGCCGCGGTGGGGCCTTCGGCGAGGAGGCGTTCGGCCAGGCCGCGGCGTTCCAGCAGTTCCAGGCTGCGGGCGTTGAGGTTGAAGCCGCGGCAGTAGCCGGGCGGGGCGGGGTCACGTTCCAGGAGCACGGTGCGCACGCGGGCCAGGGCCAGTTCGCAGGCCAGCATCAGGCCGGCGGGGCCGGCGCCGACGACCAGGACGTCCGCGTCGCCGGCCCCGGCGGGCCCGGCGGCCCCGGGTGCGCCGGCCCCGGGCGCGGCGGCGGGTAAGCGCTGTCCGGTACCGGCCGGCGCGGACATGGGCGTGGCGGCGGGGATGGGTGCGGGTGCGGGGGTGTCAGGCATCGGGGGCGGCCTCCGGCCAGGCCAGGGTGCCCTGTTCGATCTCCTCGGCGGTGCGCAGGACCCATTGGCGTTCGGCGTGCAGCATGGCGTGGGCGTACTCGGCCTCGATGACGAACAGTCGGGGGGCGTGGTGTTCGTGGGTGGCGCTGTGGTGGGCGTGTTCGCTCTCGGTGATGCGGGTGTGCAGGGCGGCGGCCCGTTCGCGCAGTGCCTGGGCGGCGCGGTGTGGTCCCAGGGCGCCGAGGTAGCTGACGGCGGACAGGAATTTCGGGTATTCGCGGGAGGGTTCGCGGATGAGTTCGTCCAGCCACTGGGTGAAGTACTGGCGGCCCTGGGGGGTGTGGCGGTAGACGGTGCGGGTGGGGCGCGCGCCGACCTGTTCGGTGTCGGTGGCCTCGATCCAGCCGTCGCGGGCCAGGGCGCGCACCGTGTCGTAGAGCGAACCGGTGGTCAGTTTGAAGGCCTGGTCGAGGTGGCGCTCGCGCAGGGTGGTGGCCATGGCGTGGGGGTGCAGGGGCTGTTCGAGGAGCAGGCCGAGCAGGGCCAGGGCCAGGGGGTTGGCGGGTCGTTTGGCGGTCATGGCACTCCGTGGTCGCACGCGGGGCCCCGGGGCCGGGGCCCCGGGCGTGATACTCGGATCGTACTACTCGGATCCGAGTATGTGGAGGGGGTGGCCCGGGTCGCCCGCCGCCGGGCCGTGCCGCACCGGCCGCGCGGCGCGGGGGAGTTCGGGCCCGGCCGCGGCCGGGGCGCCGCCGGGTGCGATCATGGCGGGCATGGCTTTCGACGACGCACGGCCCCGGGCCGGCCTGGTCCATGAGCGCTGGCGTGCCCGCGAGGCGCCCCACGGGGACTTCATCGTGTTCGGCGACGGGTCGCTGTCGGTGATGCGGCTCATGCGGCTCTCCCCCGCCGACCGGCTCCACGACCCGCGGGCCCAGCAGTGGAGTTGGGGGGAACTGCTGCGGGCCGGCACGTGGACCCCCACCGACTGGACGGACGTCGACACGGTGTTCGCCACCAGCACCCACGCCGGCCACCGCGCCCTCGCGGGCGAGGCGTCCGAGCACGGCAGCATCGGCTGGGTCGCGCTGACCCGCGACGACGAGGAGAACACCCTGGAGTGGCTCGCGATCTCCTGCTCCTCCAACCCGTTCGCCGACGTCACCCTCGACGACACCACGGTGACCGCCACCAGCACCCTGGGACGGATCTGGACCTTCCCCCGCGACGCCCCCCAGCAGGTACGGATCACCGAGGACCCCGACTACCCCTGGCACTCCCCGGCCGGGCCGGCGGGCCCCGCCTCCTGAGGCACCCGGGCCCAACCGGCCCTGCGCCCGGTCCGGTTCGGCCCAGCCGGTCCAGCCCGGCCGGCCGACACCACCGGGCGGCGGGTCCGGGCGGCGGGTCCGGGCGGCGGATCCGGGCGGGACGGCGGATGACAGCGGCCTCGCGGCGCCCTTCGCCGCTACCGTCGCCCGCATGGCCGACGAGAACTTCACCCACCCCCGGCTCGCCGCGCTCTACGACGCGCTGCAGGCCGGCCGCGACGACCTGGACGTCTACCTCGCCCTCGCCGCGGGCCTCGGCGCGCGCACGGTGCTGGACCTCGGGTGCGGGACCGGGGTGTTCGCGCTGCTGCCGGCCGCACGCGGGGCCGAGGTCGTCGCCGTGGACCCGGCCCGGGCGTGCCTGGAGGTGGCCCGGGCCAAACCCGGCGCCGGGCGCGTGCGCTGGATCCACGGCGACGCCAGGACCCTGCCCCCGCTGCGGGCCGACCTGGTGACCATGACCGCGAACACCGCCCAGGAGATCACCGACCCGCGCCTGTGGCACGCCACCCTCGCCCGGGCCTTCGCGGCGCTGCGCCCGGGCGGGCACCTGGTGTTCGAGACCCGCGACCCGGCCCGGCGGGCCTGGGAGGACTGGCACCGCGACGCCACCCGCACCGTCACCGACGTCCCCGGCACCGGCCCGGTCGAGACCTGGATCGACCTGGTCGCCGTCGACGGCCCACTGGTGACCTTCCGCTGGACCTACGGGTTCACCGCCGACGGGCAGCGGCTCACCTCCACCTCCACCCTGCGCTTTCGCCAACGCGGCGAGGTGGAAGCGGACTTGGCCGCCCACGGCTTCATCCTGCGCGAGGTCCGCGACGCCCCCGACCGGCCGGGCCGCGAACTCGTCTTCATCGCCGCCCGGCCACCGCAGCCGTAGACCCGCGCCACCGCCCGGCCGCCCGGCCGCCCGGTCGCCCCACCGTCCGCCCGTCCCTGCCCCGGATCCGCCGTGCGCGCCCGGGTGACGGGGCGCCACCCCCGGGACACGGGCACCGAAAGCCTCCCCCGGGCCGTCACCGGGCAGGCTCCGGACCGTCACCGGGCAGGCGCCGGGCCGCGGCCGGGTCGCGGCCGGGTCGGCGCCGGTGGGCTGATCTGCTATTTTCGCCATGCTTCGACGCGAACCGTACAAGCGTGCGGTTTCGCATGCCCGCACGGGACCCCGGCCGCGAGCCCGGCCCCGAGGCGGGCACGGCAGTAGGTCGACCAGCGGGGGGACGGGATCCATGAACGCGTACGCGGGCTCCGACGGGCCTGGCCTGTACGGGCCCTACGGGCCGCCGGCGGGCGGGCCCCTGTTCGGGGTGAACCCGGCGGACCTGGACGCGGCGGCGAAGGTCGCCAAGGACACCGGTGAGGCGATGCCGGGCGAGCTCAAGCACATCCACGAGCCCTCCGACACGGCGGTCGCGGCGCTGTCGGGCTGGCGCACCGGGGCGTCGCTGCACGCCTGCACGGCGGCGTGGGAGGAGTGCCTGAACAAGCTGGCCTCGGAGGTGGACGGGGTGAGCCTGAAACTGGGCCAGACCGCCGGCAACTACCGCGGCACCGACACGGGCAACGCCGGCGCCCTCAAGCCGCCCGGCGCCGGACCCTACGCGCCGGCGGTGAACTGATGGTCACCCTCGCCCAGCTGCGCGACGCGGACCTGTCCTCCCTGGCCGGCGCCGCCGGCGCCTACGACACCCTGGCCGGCGCGTTCGGCAAGCACGTCCAGGCGATGAACACCGAGGTCACCAAGCACGTCTTCAACAGCCAGTGGGTCGGCACCGCGGCCGGCGCCGCCAACGCCTCCCTGCAGCGCACCAGCGGGCGCCTGGACGCCGCGCACACCGAGATGTCCGCGGTCTCGGGACTGCTGCGCGAGGCCTCGGAGAGCTTCCAGCTGGCGCAGTCCAAGCTGAAGGAGGCCCTCCAGGAGGCGCAGGGCGCGGGGCTGACGGTCGCCGAGGACGGCACGGTCAGCTGGCCGGCGCCCTCGCAGGCCGAACGCCACGACCCCGGCTACGACACGCCGCAGCGGGCCAGGGCCCTGGCGGATCGCATCTCCCACGCCGTCACCGAGGCCGACGGCGCCGACCAGAAGATCGCCAAGCTGCTGGACGACCTGACCGTGCGGGCCCGCACCGGCACCGGACTGGACCTGACGCAGGCCGGCGCCGACCGCAAGGCCGTCGACGAGCTGGGCACCGGCCTGATGGCCGCCGGCTGGCCGCCCGCCGGCGCCGCCCCCACCGAGGTCAACTCCTGGTGGAAGGGCCTGACCCCGGACGAGCAGCAGCGCCTGCTCCAGGCCCACCCCGACCTGCTGGGCATGCGCGACGGCATCCCCGCCACCGCCCGCGACCAGGCCAACCGCCTCAACCTGGCACACCTGATCGACACCTACGAGCACAAGCCGAACCCGTCGGACGACGACAAGCAGAAACTGGACGGCTTCCGCGCGATCCGGGACAAGCTGAACGTGCAGAACGGCAAGCAGCCGCCCGCGTTCCTGCTGGGCGTCGGCGAACAGGGCCAGGGCCGCGGCATCCTGTCCTTCGGCGACCCCGACACCGCGAAGAACGTCAGCGCCTACGTGCCGGGACTGGGCACCACACTGTCCGCCGTCGGCGGCAAGGACGCCGACCGGGCCCTGAACGTGTGGACCGCCGCGCACAACGCCGACCCCACCAGCGCGACCGCCTCCATGGTCTGGCTCGGCTACGACCCGCCACCCGGACTGGAGAAACTCGCCGACGGCGACACCCGGCCCCTGGACGTGATGGACACCGACCGCGCCGCCAAGGGCGGCGCCGCCTACGACACGTTCATGGCCGGACTGCGCGCCACCCACGAGGGCACCCCCGCGCACCTGGTCGCCCTCGCCCACAGCTACGGCTCCACCACCGTGGGCCTGGGCGCACAGCGCCCCGGCGGCACCGGCGCCGACGACATCATCCTGGTCGGCTCCCCCGGCACCGGCGCCGCCAACGCCTCCCAGCTGCACATCGACCCCCACCACGTGTGGGTCGGCGACGCCGAGAACGACCCGGTCAGCCACCTGCCCTCCAAGGGCCGCGTCTCCAACGACCTCGGCGGCGTCCTGGGCGGCGCCTCCGCCGGCCCGCTCGGCATGCTCGGCGGCGGCTACATCGCCGACAAGGTGTACGACTGGTTCGGCCCCGACAACCAGCTCTGGTTCGGCCAGGACCCCGCCGGCGAGGAGTTCGGCGCCAACCGGTTCAAAGTCGCCGACGGAGCGGAGAACTCCTTCCAGTCCCACTCCGACTACATGACCGACCCCGGCGAGAAGGACTCCAAGACCCTGGAATCGGTCAACAACATCGGCCAGATCGTGGCCGGCCGGTACGACAACGTGAAAACCCAGGGCCAGCGATGAACCAGACCCCCCACCAGACCCCCCGGCCCGCCCCCCGGCCCGCCCCCCGGCCGGCGCCCCTGGCCGCGGCCTGCGCCGCCCTCGCCCTCGCCCTGACCGCCGGCGGCTGCGCCGCCACCGGCGGCGGGGGCGGGGGCGGGGGCGGGGGCGGGGGCGGGGACACCAGCGCGACACCCGGCCCGCTCATGCAGCCCGCACAGGCCCTGCACCGGCTCGACGACCTGCTCCAGGAGGCGACCTCCGGCATCCAGCCCGCACTGCGCTACCGGGACGCCTGGCCCGACTGGCGCGAGCAGTACGCCAAGGGCCTGGACGAGCACTCCCTGGGCTACGCCCGGGCCTCACGACGGCGCAACATCACGACCAAGGTCGCCCCCGCCAAGTACGGCGCCCTGCTCGACGCGGTACGCGGCACCTGGCAGACCAAGGGCTACCGCCTCACCACCGGACCCGACAGCGTGGCCGCCACCACCCCCGACGGCGCAAGCCTCGGCATCACCATCCACCCCTACGCCGGCAACATCGACATCAGCGCGGCGGTGGGACCCATCCCGCTCCCCCACGGCGCCGACCCCTTCGGCACCCCCACCCCCGAACCGACCCTGCCCGGCGGCAGCCCCGACATCCTCCCCGCCTACGACGACCCCTACTGGTCCACCTGACCCGCCCCCGCCCGCCACACCCTCCCCGGACCCGCCGTCCCCTCGCCAGGACCCGCCCCTCCCCAGGGCCCGCCCCCGCCCCCTCGCCAGGACCCGTCCCCTCGCCAGGACCCGCCCCGCCCCCGCCGCGTGACCCCGCACCAGCCGAAGGCCCCCGCCATGACCCCCGAACAGGCCGTCCACACCCTCGACGCGCTCCTCGACGAGGCGATGTCCGCCATCCGCCCCCCGCTGCGCCACCGGGACGGCTGGCCGCGCTCCACCGAGCAGACCACCGGCGGCCTCCAGGACCGCTCCCTGGGCTACGCCACCGCCACCCGCGAACGGCACGTCACCACCCGGGTCGCCCCCGCCAAGTACGGGGCGCTGCTGGGCGTCACCGAACGCGGCTGGCAGGACCGCGGCTACCGGATCACCGCCGTCAACCCCCGCCAGCCCGCCATGTTCGCCACCACACCCGCCGGATACGGCGTCGCCGTGCTGTTCGGCGCCGCCGGGAACATCACCTTCCAGGCCACCGTCGGCCCCATCCCCGTCATCCGCGACCGCGACCCCTTCGGCACCTACGTGCCCGAACCGACCCTGCCCGACGGCACCCTGGACGTCCTGCCCCGCCACGACGACCCGTTCTGGTCCGCCTGAACGCCAGACCCGTTGGCGGGCACACCCGCAGACCCGCCGGCGAGCGGCACCGGCAGGCTCACCGCCAGCCCCGCCGGCAGACGCACCGGTGAGCGCACCGGCAGACCCACCGGCAGACGCACCGGTGAGCGCACCGGCAGACCCACCGGCAGACGTGCCGGCAGACGTGCCGGCAGACGTGCCGGCAGGCACGGTGGCGGCACCCCACGCCCTCCCGCGTCCGAGGGATGGCCGCCCGGCGTCCGGGACCGGGCGCGCGCAGTAGGATCGGCGGCGTTGTCACCACATTCCACGCTGGTAGGAGGCTTTTCATG
Organism: Kitasatospora sp. NPDC043949; assembly: GCF_056435365.1. Classification (NCBI taxonomy): domain Bacteria; kingdom Bacillati; phylum Actinomycetota; class Actinomycetes; order Kitasatosporales; family Streptomycetaceae; genus Kitasatospora; species Kitasatospora sp. NPDC043949. The sequence goes on from NZ_JBWKEQ010000050.1 coordinate 48,662, forward strand.
GCTCAGGTCACGCTGAAGGGGAACCCGGTCCAGGTCGGCGGCGCGCTGCCCCAGGCCGGCAGCCAGGCCCCGGCGTTCACGCTGGTCGGCGAGGGACTCGCCGACACCTCGCTGCAGGACTTCGCCGGCAAGCGCAAGGTCCTCAACATCTTCCCCAGCATCGACACCCCCACCTGCGCCACCTCGGTGCGCACCTTCAACGCCAAGGCCGGCTCGCTGGCCAACACCGTGGTGCTGTGCATCTCCGCCGACCTGCCGTTCGCGCAGGCCCGCTTCTGCGGCGCCGAGGGCCTGGACAGCGTCCGGACCCTGTCCACCCTGCGCGGACGCGACTTCCACGAGAACTACGGCGTGGCCCTGGCCGACGGCCCGCTGGCGGGGCTGACCGCCCGCGCCGTCGTCGTCCTGGACGAGAACGACACCGTCCTGCACACCGAACTGGTCGCGGAGATCGCCGACGAGCCGAACTACGAGGCCGCGCTCGCCGTCCTCGCCTAGAACCGATGCCGGTGACTTTGCGGTCTTCCACGGCCCTCTGGCCGAAGCACTGCCGCAGGTCAGCGGCTCACGATCGTTGCTAAGTCACCGGCATCGCGCCTAGAACCCCCGCGGCACACCCGCCCCCGGCCCCGGGCCGGCCCGCGCACACCGCCCGCGCACACCGCCCGGCCCGCCCCCCAGGTCTTCACCAAGGGGGGCGGGCCGGGAAGGGGGCCGGGCGGGCCGGGAACCGGGGGCGGGTCAGGTGATGGAGGCTCCCGAGTCGATGCTGATGACCTGTCCGGTCATGCAGTCCTGGTCGAGGAAGAGCCCGATGGAACGGGCGACCTCCTGCGGGGTCACGAACCGCGGCACCGGCACCTTCTCCCGCATCCCCGCGACCACGTGCTCGGGCAGGGTGTCCGTCATCCCCGTGATCATGAACCCGGGCGACAGCGCGTTCACCGTCACCCCCCGGCGCCCGCACTCCGCCGCCAGCGTGCGGGTCAGCCCGATCAGCCCCGCCTTGGACGCCGCGTAGGCGGTCTGCCCGGCGGTGGCGATCAGCGCGGACGGGGAGACGATGTTGACCACCCTGCCCCAGCGGGCCCGCAGCATCGCCGGCACGCACACCCGCGCGGTGTGGAAGGAACCGACCAGGTTCGTGTCGATCACCTGCCGCCACTGCGCCGGATCCTGCATGGCCATCAGCGCGTCCCTGCGCACCGCCCCGTTGTTGACGAGCACGTCCACCGGGCCCAGCGCCTCGGTGATCCGCTCGTACATCGCGGTGACCTGCGCGTAGTCCGCGACGTCCCCGGTGACCAGGACATGGTCGCCGGCCAGCTTGCCCGCCACCTCCTCGGCGGCCTGGCGGGCACTGTTGTAGTGCACCGCGACCCGGCACCCGGCCGCGTCCAGCGCCAGCGCCAGCTCCCGGCCCAGCCCCCCCGAAGCGCCGGTCACCAGCGCCACCGGGGACGCGGGCCGCTGCCCGAAAGCACCCTTGCCGCTCACCGCGCCCCTCCCCACGTCAACAGGACCGAACCCCACGTCATCCCGGCACCGAACCCGGCCAGCAGCACCGTGTCCCCGTCCTGGATGCGCCCGGCGTCCAACGCCTCCGCCAGCGCGATCGGGATCGACGCCGAAGCGGTGTTGCCGTACCGGTCCAGATTCGCCACCAGACGGTCCGCGGGAATCCCGGTATGGGCGAGCACCGAGTTGATGATCCGGATGTTCGCCTGGTGCGGCACCACATGGTCCACGTCCGCCGGCGTCAGCTTCGCCTGCTCCAGCGTCTCGCGGATCGTACGCACCGTGTAGCGCACCGCGTTCAGGTAGATCTCGTTGCCGTTGATCTGCGCGTAGTGCAGACCGCGACGCACCGTCTCCTCGGTCGTGGGCATCCGCGAACCCCCCGCCAGGACCTTCAGACTGTCCTTGCACGAGCCGTCCGCACCCAGGTTCCACGCCAGGACCCGCTCCACCGGGCCGGGCTGCAGGACCACCGCACCGGCCCCGTCACCCACCAGGATCGACAGGTCCCGGTCCGCCGGGTTCGCGGTCAGCGTGTGGGTGTCCGAACCGATCACCAGGATCGGCCGCGGATCCATGCGCAGCAGACCCACCGCCGTCACCAGCGCGTACACGAACCCCGCGCACTCGGAGTTCACGTCGTGCGCGCTGCCCGCGATGCCCAGCTCGTCGTGGACGAACGCCGACGTCGCCGGCGAGGGCTGCTCCGGCGTCGCCGTCGCCACGATCAGGTGCGCGATGTCCGCACCCGACAGCCCCGCCCGCTCCAGCGCCCGGCGCCCGGCCTGAACCGCCATCGACGCGGTGCTCTGCCCCGCCCCGACCGCCCGCCGCTCCCGGATCCCGCACCTGGAGACGATCCAGTGCTCGTCCACACCGAAACGCTCCGCCAGCTCCACGCTGGTCACCACGCGCTCGGGGACCGAGATCCCCCACCCGGTGATGTCGAAGCCGCTCATCGAGCAGTGCCCCGCGCTCAGACGCCGGCCTGGCCCACGAGCGCCAGGATCCGCTCGTGCACCACCCGCAGCGTCGTCGTGTCGTCGATGTCCGCGAACAGCGACTCGTCCGCCGGAATGTGCGGGTACTGGTTCTGGAACCCGTACAGCCACTCCATCAGATCCAGCGAGTCCACGTCCGCGATGTGCTGCAGCGCCGCGTCCGCGTCGATCTCCTGCGCTCCGGAGACCGCCTGCAACTGCGCGGCCAGGTCCTCGATGGTGGGGATGTCGGACATGAGTGATCGTTCCTTCCTGGACGCCCCGGAACGGGCGCCAACACGTGATGAGGCAGAACAGACCCGGAGAACACACCCCCGGGGGGTGACGGACACCGCCACCGCACCCCCCGCCGCCCACAGGCCACGGGACGCACCGCGACGGAACCCGAAAACCCCTCCGGGGAAACCCGGGAAGGCCGTGGGGGCCGCGTGTCTTGTCGAAACCGCATGAAACCCACCCCCACGCAAACGCCCCGCAACCCCGGCCCCCCACCCACGCTTGCGCACCGCTTGCGAGACACGCGCTTACCTGACCCGAGACACCGCACCCACACGCACGACACCCACCACCCCCCACCGCGCCGCACCGGGAGGGAACGACCCGCACCACCCCCCACCGCGACGCACCACGGCCCGGACACCGCACCGCGACGCGACCCACCGCACCGCCGGCGACCGTGCCGGGACCCACCGCACCAGGAACGCACGCACCGGGGACGCACCACACCGCACCGCGACGCACCGCGGCGTGGACACCGCACCGCCGGCGACCATGCCGGGACCCACCGCACCAGGGCCCTACCGCGCCGGGGACGCACGCACCGGGGACGCACGCACCGGGGACGCACCACACCGGGCACGCACCGCGTCAGGGCGGCCCGGCCACCACACGGACGCCCGCCAACCGCCCTCACCGGCACCAACGCCCGCACCGCACGGGACCGACCACCGCCACCGACACGGCCGTCCACCCGGGCAACGGCGCCCCCGGCCCCACCGCCCGGCCGAGCCCGGCCGGGCACCACCCGGCACCACCCGGCCCGGCCGAACACGGCCGAGCCCAGTCCAGTCCACCCGATCCGCCATCAGAACAGGGGCACACCCGCATGACCACCGCCGAGACCCGCTCCATCAACCCCGACGTCGACGCGATCCGCCACCACTACGAGGTCGGCAACGACCTCTACCGGCTCATCCTCGGCCCCACCATGATGTACTCCGGCGGCTACTGGGAGGACGGCGAGGACCTCGTCGCCACCCTCGACGAGGCCCAGGAACGCAAGCTCGACGTCTTCACCGACCTCGCCCAGGCCGCCGGCAAGGCCAAGGTCCTGGACATCGGCTGCGGCTGGGGCACCATGCTCAACCGCCTCACCACCGTCCACGGCGTCCAGCAGGCCGTCGGCGTCACCCTCTCCCGCACCCAGGCCGACTTCGTCGCCGCCCTCGACAACCCCGCCATCCACGCCCGCGTCGAGAGCTGGGAGGACCACAAGGCCGAAGGCGAGCCCTACGACGCCGCGTTCTGCATCAACGCCCTCGAACACTTCGTACTCTCCTCCCTCACCCCCAAGGAGCGCACCCAGCGCTACCGCGTCTTCTTCAAGCAGGTCCACTCCCTCCTCAAGCCCGGCGCCCGCTTCGTCCTGCACACCATGACCGTCGAGAACCCCCCGCTGCGCCGCCAGCTCCTGGACGACCTCAAGTTCCTCCAGCGCGAGGAGTTCGAGGGCTGCCACATCCCGCGCCTGCCCGAACTCGCCGCCGGCCTCGACGGCCTCTTCGAAGTCACCGAGATCCGCAACGAACCCGAGTCCTTCGCCCGCGCCTGCCGCGCCTGGCTCCAGCTCCTGGCCGCCCGCCGCGACGAAGCCGTCGCCATGGCCGACGAGACCACCGTCCAGCGCTTCGAGCGCTACCTCGACATCTTCGCCTACACCCTCGAAGACCACATCTTCAACAACTTCCGCGTCACCCTCACCCGCCGCGCCTGAAAGGGGACACCCCGGCCATGACCACCACCGCCGAACACCCCGCCCCCTCCGGCGCCGACCAACCCGAACCCGCCGGCGCCACCACCCACCCCGACACCACCGCCGTACGCCACCTCAAAGTCGCCATCATCGGCGCCGGCATCTCCGGCCTGGGCACCGCGATCCGCCTCCTGCAGACCGGCACCGACGACTTCCTCGTCTTCGAACGCGCCACCGACCTCGGCGGCACCTGGCGCGACAACACCTACCCCGGCTGCGCCTGCGACGTCCAGGCCCACCTCTACTCCTTCTCCTTCGCCCGCAACCCGGAGTGGAAGTCCACCTTCGCCACCCAGGCCGAAGTCCACGCCTACCTCAAGGACACCGCCCACCGCTTCGGCGTCGAACCCCACCTGCGCTACGGCCACGAACTCCTCGACGCCCACTGGGACACCGACCACCGCCACTGGCGCATCCACACCACCCACGGCCGCTACACCGCGCAGATCCTCATCACCGGCACCGGCTACCTCTCCGAACCCGCCGTCCCCGACCTGCCGGGCCTGGCCACCTTCACCGGCACCCTCTTCCACTCCGCCCGCTGGCGCCACGACCACGACCTCACCGGCCGCAACGTCGCCGTCATCGGCACCGGCGCCTCCGCCATCCAGTTCGTCCCCGCCATCCAGAACCAGGTCGCCCGCCTCGACCTCTACCAGCGCACCCCGCCCTGGGTCGCCCACAAACCCGACAAGCCCAACACCCCGCGCCACACCTGGATGCTGCGCCACCTACCCGGCTACCAGCGCTTCCGCCGCGCCTTCAACAAGAACGGCCGCGAGATCGTCGCGTTCTTCATGTCCCGCCCAGGCCGCACCACCGGCATGAAGAACATGGCCGCCGGCCACCTCAAGAAATCCGTCCCCGACCCCGGCCTGCGCCAGCGCCTCACCCCCGACTACACCGTCGGCTGCAAACGCCTCCTCTTCTCCAACACCTGGTACCCCGCCATCCAGCAACCCAACGTCGACATCGTCTCCGACACCATCACCGACATCGGCCCCACCCACATCACCACCGCCGACGGCACCACCCGCACCATCGACACCATCATCCTCGCCACCGGCTTCACCGCCACCGACCGCCCCGTCGCCCGCCGCATCCACGGCCGCGACGGAGCCACCCTGCGCGACACCTGGCACACCCACGGCATGAAAGCCCACCGCGGCACCACCATCCACGGCTTCCCCAACCTCTTCATGCTCCTGGGCCCCAACACCACCCTGGGCCACTCCTCCCAGACCGTCATGATCGAAGCCCAGATCGCCTACATCATCGACGCCCTCAAAACCATCGACACCCACGGCATCACCTCCGTCGAGGTCCGCCCCGAAGCCCAGAACACCTACAACCAGACCCTCACCGACCGCCTGAAGAACACCGTCTGGAACACCGGCGGCTGCCAGAGCTGGTACACCGACCAACACGGCAACAACCCCTCCATCTGGCCCACCTACACCTACCGCTTCCGCCGCCAGACCCGCCGCTTCGACCTCCTCAACTACCAACGCGCCACCGTCACCCACACCACCCCCTAACCCCCACCCCCCTGCCCGGCACACGGGCACACGGGCACACGGGCACACGGGCACAACCACACAGGCACACCCAACACGGCCGGGCGGCACCCGCCCACCCACGGACCCCGCCGT
>NZ_JBWKEQ010000050.1:54960-56974 GCF_056435365.1 Kitasatospora sp. NPDC043949
CCGGCACACGGGCACACGGGCACACGGGCACACGGGCACAACCACACAGGCACACCCAACACGGCCGGGCGGCACCCGCCCACCCACGGACCCCGCCGCCCGGCCGGCCCACACCCCAGGAACACCCCACCGGAAACCAGAACCGGACACACAACCGACAACCGAACACCCACACAGCCCCCACCACCTCAGGGACCCACGCACCCGCCCTCACACACTAACCACCACCAGGCCGCCCACCCGGCCGCCAACCCCAGAACATCACACCATCAGACACCCACACCACGAACAGACACACACCACCCCAACACCCACCCCTACCCGAACAGGACCCCCATGCCCAACCCCAACCTCACCAGGCGCACCCTCCTCACCACCACCGCCACCACCGCCCTCATCACCGCCTACAACACCACCACCCGCACCTGGGCCACCACCAACACCCCCACCATCCACGGCCACCTCTCCCCCGTCCCCACCCTCGACGGCACCCTCACCACCGACACCGCCACCCTCACCGAATTCAGCCACGACTTCGGCCGCCTCACCACCAACACCCCCCACGCCGTCCTCAAACCCGGCTCCGACCAAGACATCATCAAAATCATCAACTACGCCCGCTGCAACGGCCTCAAAGTCGCCATGAACGGCCGCAGCGGCACCGACAACGACCTCGAATCACACTCCAACTACGGCCAGGCCTCCCCCGCCGGCGGCATCAGCATCGACGCCCGCACCCTCAACCGCATCCACACCATCACCCCCACCAACGCCACCGTCGACGCCGGCGTCACCTGGGCCCAACTCACCGACGCCGCCCTCGACCAAGGCCTCACCCCACCCTGCCTCACCGACTACCTCCACCTCTCCATCGGCGGCACCATCAGCATCGGCGGCATCGGCAACACCGTCCAAAAACACGGCCTCCAAGCCGACACCGTCGAATCCATCGACATCATCACCGGCACCGGCCGCCTCCTCACCGCCACCCCCACCAAAAACCGCGACCTCTTCCACGCCGCCCTCGCCGGCGCCGGACAATTCGGCATCATCATCCGCGCCACCGTCAAACTCATCCCCGCCCCCCAACGCGCCCTCGTCTTCAACCTCTACTACAACAACCTCACCACCTACCTCACCGACCAACAAACCATCCTCAACGACGGCCGCTTCCACACCCAAATCGGCGAAATCATCCCCCAACCCAACACCACCCCCCACTACAAAATCGAAACCGCCACCTACTACAACGGCACCACACCCCCCAACCCCACCCCCCTCCTCACCGGACTCAACCCCGACCCCGGCCAAACCACCATCACCGACCAGACCTACCGCGAATACACCTACCGCGCCGACACCTGGACCCAAAACCTCAAAAACCTCGGCTACTGGAACCAACCCAAACCCTGGCTCAGCCTCTTCCTCCCCGCCACCCAAGCCGCCAACTTCATCACCTACGCCACCCCCCTCCTCACCCCCGAAACCCTCGGCCAAGGCCTCCTCCTCTTCTACCCCTTCCCCACCAACAAAATCACCCACCCCTACGCCATCACCCCCAACGAACCCACCACCTACCTCTTCGACCTCCTCACCTTCCCCCACCCCAACACCAACCCCACCACCCAACTCACCCACAACCGCACCCTCTACGACCACGCCACCACCCTCGGCGCCAAACGCTACCTCGTCGGCGCCATCCCCCACATGACCCCCACCGACTGGAAAAACCACTACGGCCCCCAATGGAACAACCTCACCAACACCAAACACAAATACGACCCCACCCACACCCTCACCCCCGGCCAAAACATCTTCCCCTAACAACACAAACACACAAAAACAGAAACAGAAACACACACAGGAACACGCACAGGAACAGACCCACAGAAACACAGACACAGGTAACGCACACAAACACAGACACAGACACAGGTAACGCACGCAGGCACAGGCACAGGAATAGGCGCACAGGCCACGAGCCACCGGCCGCAGGCACACAAGCACAAGCACA
>NZ_JBWKEQ010000051.1:0-15452 GCF_056435365.1 Kitasatospora sp. NPDC043949
GACCGCCCCCCCCCCCCCGCCCCCCCCCCCCCCCACCCCCCCCCCCCTCCCCCCCCCCCCCCCCCCCCCCCCCCCCCCCCCCCCCCCCCCCCCCCCCCCCCCCCCCCCCCCCCCCCCCCCCGCCAGGGGGTGACGGGGGGCGTGGACGGGGGCGGGGCTCAGCCGGGGGTGATCCGGCCGCGCCAGGCTCCCCCCTCCCGGCCCTGGTCCTCGATGAAGTCCTTGAAGCGCCGGAGGTCCCCCTTGACCCTGCGGTCGACCATGCCCAGCATGTCGCCGGTCTTCTCGGCCATCCCTTCCGGCTGGAAGTCGATGGCCAGGTTGACCCGGGTGTGCCGGTCATCCAGTTCCTGGAAGGTGACGACGCCCTTCTGCTTCACGTCGCCGTCCGTCGTGCGCCAGGCGATCCGCTCGTCGGGCAGCTGGTCGATGATCTCGGTGTCGAACTCGCGGGTGACACCGCCGATGCTGGTCCGCCAGTGGTTGTGGCGCTCGTCCAGCTGGGTCACCGCGTCGACGCCCTCCATGAAGCGCGGGAACTCCTCGAACTGGGTCCACTGGTTGTACGCGGCGTGCAGCGGCACGTCGACGTCGACCGTCTTCTTCACCATGCTCATCTGGGGCCTCCTCGCGTGTGCGGTGGCCGAGCCCTTCCCGGCCGCCCGCGCGCCTGCCCGCTGCGCCGCGCCCTAACCCACCCGCGTGCCGCAGCACCGGCCGCCCCGGCCTGGCGCCGGCGCTACGGCGTGCGGCGGGCCCGGACCACGGCGCGCCCGGCGAGCGCGCCGCCGTAGACGGTGTAGCCGACGCCGATCAGCCAGGACTGGACGATCAGCACCGTCCCGACCGTCCCGTAGGAGACCGCGTTGGACACCAGCAGCGGCGCGAAGACCAGCCGCGAGAAGAGCCGCAGGCCCGCCAGCGCCACCATGGTCGCGACGGCTCCGGGCAGCAGCTGCCTCGGCGGGACGCGTCCGGCGAGCAGCAGGTGCTGGAGCCACCAGAACAGCAGGAGGCCGCCGACGGTCGTGACGGCGATGCGGAAGGAGGGCTGGGCGGCCGAGTGGCGCCAGGGCGCGCCGCTGGAGGCGGCCAGCACGATGTACCCAGTCAGCCCGGCCAGGCCGAGGGTCTGGCGCCAGACCGCGTGCCACGGGCCGCGGTCGAGCTCCCACACCCGCTCGTAGACGCCCTGGACGGACGCCATCAACGAGACCCCGAAGACCGCCAGCGCGGCCAGGCCGAAGCCCGTGGTCGTGCTGAGCACCTGGCCCCGGGAGGCGAAGAGCCGGTGGACGGCGTCGGCGCCCGGCCCGCTCAGGCCGAGGCCGTCGGTGATCCACTCGGAGATCCCGCTGCCGCGCGCGGGGAAGGCCGCCGCGATGACGATCAGCAGCGGCACGAGGGTCACGAAGAAGAGCGCCGCGAAGGCCATCGAGCGCTGGAGCAGTTCGATGGTGCGGCCGTGTTCCCACACGCCGACGACGGCCGCCCGCAGGACCTGCCACCAGCTGCGGGCGATCGCCGTCAACCGGCCGCGGCGGCGCACGCCGCTCAACCCAGGACGCCGCACGGCGACGGCGACGGCGGCGACGGCGGCGACGGCGGCGACGGCGGCGACGGCGACGGTCGGTTCACGGCCACTGGATCCTCGCTGTGCTCGACGCCCACGGACGGACCTGCCCCGTCAGGATGCCACCGCGCGGGGCGCGTCCGGCGCTCCGGCGTCGCGACCGGCGTCCGGCGCCGCCGGGTGGCCGCGCACGGACACCGCTCCTCCCGGACGCAGAACACCCGCCCGGCAGGCGCCGGGCGGGCCGTCAGCTCGCGGGCAGCCGTAGGTCACACCACACCGTCTTGCCCGGCCCCGACGGGTGCCAGCCCCAGCGCAGGGTGAGCCGGCTCAACAGGAACAGGCCGAGGCCTCCCGGTTCGTCCGGGGGGTGCGGGGGCCGGGGCAGCGGCGGGCGCGGGCTGGCGTCGCTGACCTCGATCCGCAGCCGGCCGGTGGCGCGGATCAGGAGCAGCGTCCCGGGCTCGCCGCCGTGGCGCAGGGCGTTGCCGACGAGTTCGGAGACCAGCAGGACGGCGTCGGCGACCAGCAGCGGGTCGGCGACGTCGGCCAGGAACTCGGCGGTGAAGGCCCGGGCGTCGGCGGCCGCCCTGAGGTCGGCCTGGAGCGGCAGCCGCTGCGCCCACGGCCTCGTGGGGAACGGGCGTCCGAGGGAAGGCCGTGGTCCGGTCATGCGGTCGCGTCCTTCCCGGCCCGGTGAGGGGCCCGTGGTCGTCGGAGGATCGGCTCCGGGGGGCGTCGCGGCGCCTCAGTGGCCGAACAGGTGGCGGGTCCGGCCGCCGCGTGGGGGCTCGGCCGGTAGGCCGACGTCCCGGCCGCCCTGCTGGGCGGGGCGTTCCTCCGGCGGCGCGGGCTGCTCGCCCTCGTCGGGCGGGAGGGATCGTTCGGGCGGGTCCGGCCGCACCACCGGTTGGGACCGCTGGTGGGCCGCCCGGTGCGCGGACAGCCGGACGGGGCGTCGGGTCCGCCGGGCCCGCCGGGCCGTCAGGACCATCAGGGCCAGGCCCAGGCAGAAGAGCAGGGCGAGGGCCAGCCCGGCGAGGAAGATGCCCAGGCTGTCGAGCGCCGGCAGGCGGATGCCCAGCACCGTCGCCTGGTAGTCGGGCCCGCCGGAGAGGTTGTCCGCGATCAGCAGTCCGGCGAAGGCACCGGCCGCCGCCATCAGCAGGAGTCCTAGCAGCAACATGGGGAGTCCTCTCCGTCGTTCGGTTCCGGTCGCCCCCGCAGGGCCGCGCCTACCCGGGCGGGCCCGGACCTAACGCCGCGCTTCGCAGGCCCGCTCAGGACGAGGGGACCGGGGTTCACGCGGCAGAGGGCTACCGGCTCTGGACGGCGATCAGGCAGGTGTCGTCGTCGGTGTCGGCGGGGCTGAGCTCCAGCAGCCGGTCGAGGTAGCGCTCCAGGTCGGGGCCGGGGGCTCCGGCGGCGCGGATCAGCTGGTCGACGGACTCCTCGACCGGGCGGTCCCGGCGTTCGACCAGGCCGTCGGTGTAGAGGACCAGGACGTCGCCCGGCGGCAGGTGAGCGGTGTGCTCCTCGTACCGGGCGTCGTCCAGGGCGCCGAGGAGCACGCCGTGCGGCAGCGGCAGCACGTGGGCGCCGTCCGCTCCGACCAGGATCGGGGGCAGGTGCCCGGCCCGCGCCCAGCGCAGTTCGCCGCCGGCCGGGTCGACGAGCACGCAGACGGCCGTCGCGGTGATCTGGCCGGGTTCGCGCAGGGCGACGATGTTGGCCCACTCCAGCATCCGGGCCGGGCCGGCCCCGGTGACGGCGAGAGCACGCAGCGCGTGCCGCAGGGCGACCATGCCGGTGGCCGCGCCGACGCCGTGCCCGGCGACGTCCCCGACGGTGAGCAGCACCCGCTTGTCGGGCAGCAGCAGCACGTCGTACCAGTCGCCGCCGACCCGGTCGTGCTGGGCGGCGGGGCGGTAGCGGACGGCGGCCCGCAGGCCGGCCGGGCCGAGCGGGGGCGGAGCGGCGGGCAGGATGGCCTGCTGGAGCCGCAGTGCCAGTCGCTCGCTGTCGGCGGTCTCCTGCTCGCTGTCGGCGAGACGTGCCCGGGTGGCACCGAGTGCGACCTCCGTGCGGTGCTGGGCGGACACGTCGTGGAAGGCGCCGCGCACACCGGTGAGCCGCCCGTGGTCGTCGAGGACGGGCTCGGCGATCACCCGGGTGTACCCGTGGGTGCCGTCCTGGTGGACCAGGCGGACGACGGCGGAGGCCGTCCGGTGCCGGCGCTGGACGGTGTCCAGCAGGCGCCGGATCGCGGGCTCGTCGTCGGGGTGGGCGTGCCGGGCGAGCTGGGCCAGCGGCACCGGGTCGGTGTCGGGCGGCAGCCCGTAGATCTCGTGCAGGCCGTCGCTCCAGCGGATCCGGCCCTCGGCTGGGTGCTCCTCGAACCCGGCCACCCGGGCCAGCCGCTGGGCCTGGCGCAGCAGGGCACTCTGCTCGGCCTCACCGGCCCGCGCGGTCTCCGTCTGCCAGCCGACCAGCACGCGGCCGCCGACGGGGGCCGCCGCGAGCAGGACGGTGGTGGGAAGCGCGAGTCCGCCCTGCTGGAAGACCAGCCGGACCCGCTCGCCGGGCAACGGGACCCCGGTCTCGTGCACCCGGATCAGCCGTTCGAAGAGGCCGGTGGCGCACGCGGTGGGGTAGACCTCCAGGAGCGAGGTGCCCTCCAGCGTGTCCCGGGGGCGGCCCAGCGGATCGCGGAAGTGCGCGTTGGTCCGCAGGAGCGTGAAGTCGGCGATCTCTCCTCGGCGGACGACCGGCTCCAGCAGCAGGGCCGGGATGGGCAGGCCCTCCAGGAGCGCGGTGTCGTCGCCGGGCGGGGCGGGAGCGGGAGCGGGAGCGGGAGCGGGAGCGGGAGTGCGGACGTCGGCCAGGAGGGTCGCGCAGAGGTCGGCGAGGGCGTGGAGCCGGCGGCGTTGGGGCGCGCCGAGCGCGGGGGCGGGGCCGGGTGCGGGCCACAGGACCTCCAGCGCGCCCCGGCGGCGGCCCGCGTCGATCAGCGGGAGGACGGCCCGGGCCGAGCCGGCTCCCACCGACGGGCCTGCGGCCTCCGGATCGCCGGGCCACAGCTCCACGCCGCCGACCACGACGTGCTGGGCCGGGGTGGGGACGCCGGGTGGCACCCGGCTCCAGGCGTCGGCCTCGGCGGCGGGCAGCCCGGCGTGCGCGGCGAGGGCGAGCACACCGCCCGGCAGCCGCAGCCACAGCGCGACGGCGTGCGCGCCGAGCGCGTCCGCCGTCTGCTCCAGGACGGCTTCGGCGGCGCCTTGCAGATCGGGGACGGCGGCCAGAGCGGGCGTCACGGGGTCGGGCGACGCAGGGTCGGCTGTGCCCGCGAGCGGTCCGGGTGCCTGGCCGGGTGCCTGGCCGGGTGCCTGCCCGGACACCCCGGCGATGTCGGCGGCCAGGGCCGCCACGGGCACGGCGGCCTCCCGGGCGAGCCCGGCGAGGCAGGCGGCGGCTTCGGCGGGAAGCAGGCCGAGGCGTTCGGCCAGGATCCCGGTGGCCAGGTCGACGACGGCGCGGGCGCGGGCGTCGGCTTGCACCCGGGCGGCGGCGCTCTGGAGCCGGCGCACGGTCTCGGCGAGGGCCCGGGCCGTGGTGTCCGAGGGCTCGTGCCCGGCGGTCATGGCGTGTCCAGCCAGTACTGCATCCGGCCGAGCAGGTGGCGGGTGTCGACGGGTTCGGTGACGTGGTCGTCGGCGCCGCCGGCGAGGCTCTTGTCCTGGTCCCCCGGCATGGCCTTGGCGGTGACGGCGATGACCGGCAGGCGGGCGAAGCGCTCCTCGGCGCGGCCGGCGGCGATCGCGGCGTAGCCGTCGAGGCCGGGCATCATCACGTCCATCAGCACGAGGTCGGTCTCGGGGTGGGTGCGCAGCAGGTCGAGTCCGGCGCGGCCGTCGGGGGCGTGCAGCACGGTCACTCCCTGCCCGGTCACTCCCTGCCCGGTGACGCCCTTGACGGTGATCTGGCCGCCCAGGTTGCCGGCGGTGCCGACCTCGCGGGCGCCCCTGGGCACCTCACCGGCGAACGCGGACAGCTGGTCGACCATGCTGTTGAAGACCGTCGCGATCTCCCCGAGCATGCCGGGCTGCTCGGGCGCGAGCCGGGTGGCGAAGTCCCCGTCGCGCACGGTGGTCAGCCCGGCGAGCAGGTGCCGCGGGGCCTGCTCGGCCGGGTCGGCGTCGGGGGCCGGCCGCTCGTCCATCCGTTCCACCGCCCGGGTCCGCCGCACGGCCGGGGTGCCCGACCGGACGCCCCGACCCCGGGGCGGCGGGCCGCCGCCCTGTTTCCACTGTGCCACCGGAGGGCGACAGGCAGGACAGGTGTCGGTCCGGCGGGGAGGGGCCCAGGGCCCGGGGCCCGCGCCCGCGCGGCCCGGGGCGGCAGGCCGCGCGTTCACTCCGGTGGCACGTCCCGCAGCGCGAAGACCTCGACGGCCCCGGTCAGTTCGAGCATCCGCAGGACCAGCGGGCGGGGGCGGGCCAGTTCGATCCGGCTGCCCTCGGCGGCCGCGCGGGCGTGGGCCCGGAGCATCGAGTTGAGCCCCGTGGAGTCGCAGAACTCCAGGTCGGCGCAGTCGAGCACGATGACGGTGAGGGGCGCGGCCAGGGCCGCGTCGAGGGCCGTGTGCAGGGCGCCGACCGAGTCGAGGTCGAGTTCGCCGTACAGCGCGAGGACGGTGCCGCCGGCCCACGGCCGGGCCCGTGCGGTGAACCCGCCCGGCCCCGGGGCACGGCCGGTCGGTGGTCGGCGGGTCATGGTGTCGGCTCCTTCCGTCACCGGCCGGCCGGTCGGTTCACGCCGTGCGCTACGCATCCGCTCGGGCGGGTGCGAGGCGCAGCCCGTGGCCGGGGGCGCCGTCCGCGCCGGGGGTGACGGTGCCGCCCGCCGGATCGCGGGTGCCGTCGAAGAGCGGCCGCTCGATCCGGACGTGGTCGGAAACCTTCGGGGACACGGTGTTCCTCCTTCGTCACGCTTCATCACGCTTCGTCCAGGACGCCCCCCCCCCGCAGCGCGGCTATCCGCTGCGGGGGGCCGGAAACGCCCGGGAGGGAAAGAAATCAGCGTGGCGCCTCGGGTTCGGCGGCTCCCTGGTCGGTCATTCCGCCGTCGTCCGCTCTCCCGTCCTCCGCTCCCCCGTCCTCCGCTCCCCTGGGTTCGGCCGGACCTGCGGGTTCGTCCGCCCAGCCGGGGGCGTCGCGGTCCTCCAGCTGCTCGCGCAGGCTGGTGAGGGTGGCGGTGAGCAGGCGGGAGACGTGCATCTGGGAGACGCCGATGCGCTCGGCGATCTGGGACTGGGTCCAGCCGTCCCAGAAGCGCAGCTTGAGCACCGTCTGATCGCGGCACGACAGCCGGGCGAGCAGGGGGCGCACGGCGGTGCGGAAATCCGCGAGTTCGATGCCGGGGTCACAGGCCCCCATGCGGTCCAGCATGGCGCTGCCGCTCTCGTCGAGGTCCTGCTCGCGCGCAGCGTCCAGCGAGTCGGGCCGGTAGACGCGGCCTGCGACCAAGCCCTCGGCGGCCTGCTCGACGGTGATGTGGAGGTCCTCGGCGATCTCGTCGGGGTGCGGGAGGCGGCCGAGTTCCTGCTCCAGCCGGTCGGATCCGCGGGCGACGGTCAGGTACAGCTCCTGCATGCCGCGCGGGACCCGGACCGGCCAGGAGGTGTCACGGAAGAAGCGCTTGATCTCACCGGCGATGGTGGGGATGGCGTAGGTGACGAACTCGACGCCGCGGTGCGGGTCGTAGCCGTCGACCGCCTTGATCAGGCCGATCGTGCCGACCTGGAGGATATCGTCCATGTCCTCGGCGCGGTGGCGGAAGCGGGCGGCGATGAAGCGCACCAGCGGCATGTTGAGTTCGATGATCGTGCCGCGCACGTAGCTGTACGCATGCGTTTCGCGGGCGAGTGCGGCCAGGCGCTCGAACAGCGCGTCGCTGAGTTCGCGTGCCTCGTACTTGCCCATCGCGCGCAGTTGCGCGTCCGTCGGGCGGGGTGGCACGTCGGGCGGAAGGCCGGACGGCGGGGCGGCCGTCCGGTCGGTGGGGCGACCGGTTTCCAGCGTGGTGGACACGGTGGCTCTCTCCTGGGGCATCGGGGCGAACGCCCGGCGCCGCGAGCGGCTCGCGCCGAACGCGACGGGGCTGCTTTTCCGGAGGACCTGGGCCCGGTGTCGTCGGGCGACGGTCCCGGTGGCACCCGGTGAGGGTGCGGACGCGACTGGCTGCGATCCACGGCCGCGTCATGCGTTCTCTACCCGACACACGACTTCCGATTCATGTTTTGGGCGGTTTATTACCTTGCCTACGGGTACACGCGCTCGGGCAACGCCCTGCCGTCACGAAAAGGAGCGCCGCCATGCCCCGAGGATCCAGCCCCAAACGGGAGCGCCAGTACGAGCACATCAAGGAGAGCGCGCTCGACCGGGGCGAGACCGAGAAGCGGGCCGAGGAGATCGCCGCCCGCACGGTGAACAAGGAACGCGCCCGGCACGGCGAGCCGAAGACCGCGAGCCGCAGTTCGCTCCACGACATCTCCTCCGGCCGCCGCGGCGGGCAGCGCTCGCACACGGGGGCCCGGGGCCCGACCTACGACCAGCTCTACAACGAAGCCAGGCAGCGCGGCGTCAAGGGCCGTTCGAAGATGAACAAGCGCGAGCTGTCGCACGCGCTGGGCCGTTGAGGAGGGCGTCATGACGACCACGCCGGTCAGAACCACCATGCCGGTCAGAACCACCACGCCGGTCAGGATGACCATGCCGCTGATGACGACCACGCCGGTGATGATGACCGTCCCGGCTCCCCCCGGCCCGGACACCGAGCCGGTCCCCCACCCGAACCCCGCCCCGAAGCCGGGCGAGGACCCCGACCCGGCACCGCCGCCGATCCCGCCCTTCCCCACTCCCGACCCGTTCCCGGGCCCCGGTTCCGACCCCGATCCGGCACCGCCGCCCCAGCCGCACCCCGGTCAGGCCTGAGACCCCGCTCAGCCCTGGAGGGCACCAGGGTCCACCGGGGACGCGACCTCCAGCCAGACCAGCTTCCCCTCGCCCTCGGGCAGGCAGCCCCAGTCGCGCGCCAGCCGGTCCACCACCCGCAGGCCGTGGCCGCCGGGACGGCCCGGGTCCGCGAACGGGCGCAGCCGCGGCGCGGCCGGGCTGGCGTCCGAGACCTCCACCCGCAGCCGCTCGCCGTCCCAGCCCAGCCGCAGCTCCCGGGGGCCGCCGGGCGCGTGCAGGCACGCATTGGTGACCAGCTCCGACACCATCAGCAGGACGTCCTCCGCCGCCGCCAGCCGCCCGGCATCCGGCGCGGGCAGCCAGTGCCAGGCGAGCAGCGCCGCACGGCTGAAGTCCCGGGACCGCTGGACCGCGCTCTCACTGCCGACCAGCACGAGCCGCCTGGTCCGGTCGGAGCCACTCGGCCGCCGGCCGGAAGCCGTCGCCCTCCGGCCGGAGTCCTTCGGCAACGCTCCCTCCCCGGGGCTCTTCATGCCGGGTTCTCCTCACTCCACGTCGTCGCAGCCGCGCTGCGGCGGGTCCGCGGTCTTCAGAGCGGCGTCGAGGTCGGGGTGGATGCGCAGCGCCGTGTCGGCTTCCGTGATCGCGAACAGCCTCGCCACCACGGGCCCCGGACCGGCGAGTCCCAGCCGCAGGCCGGCCGCCTCGGCGTCCAGGCGTGAGCGCAGCAGCAGGTTCAGCCCGGTGGAGTCGCAGAACCGCAGGCCGGTGAGGTCGACGACGATCCGTTCCTCGCCCCCGGCCACCGGACGGGACAGCGCCGTCCACAGACCGTTCGCGCTGCCGTGGTCCAGTTCACCTCCGAGGGAGACCACCCGCGCGCGGCCCTCCCGGCGCACCGCGACGCGCAGGCCGCCGACTTGCTGCTCCCCCTCACCCCCGCCGGGCTGCTCGGCCGGCCGTGACACGGCGGGCTCCCGGTCCGTTCGCGGCGGAGTCCTGCCGTCCCGGCCGCCGTCCCGCGCGGCGGTTCGGGTCGCGCGGACGACCTGGGCCGGACGGACCGCCGCCCCGGGCAGGGCCGCCGCCCCGGGCAGGGCCGGGCTCACCACCCGCTCCTCATCCATGCCCCGCGTGTGCCCGCAGCCACGGTGGCTACACGTGTGCCGGCGTTCTCCACCGTCGGGCACGTCGGCCTGTTCCTGACCGCCGCGGCGGTGTACGTGGCGGGCCACGCAGCGCGCTGCTGGTCGCGCTCACGGCGCAGCTGTGGACGCGAGCGTTTCCGGCCCGCCGACCGCTTCTGGCCCGTCGATCGTTTCCGGACCCTCGATCGTTTCCGAACCCTCGGCCGTTTCCGGACCCTCTCCCGTTTCCGGACCCTCTCCCGTTTCCGGCCCGTCGGCCCGGGTAGCCGCGCGACGCCGGACGAAGCCCGGCAGACGCCAGGGAGGCCGCCCGTGCGAGTGAACGGCGCGAGACCGGCCCGGCGGCGCCACCCGACCCGGGTGGTCCTGCCCCGGGCGCGCCCCGTCGTGTCCGACGGGTCCGGAGGCCGCGTGCCGGCCGGGCTGCGGACCGCCGCCGGGTACACCTGGCGGCTGCTCCTGCTCGGGGTGGCCGCCTACCTGGCCGTCTCCGTCCTCGGCCGGCTCCAGTTGCCGGTCATCGCCGTGTTCCTGGCGCTGGTCATCACCTCGGTCCTACGGCCGCTCGTCGACCTGCTGGCACGGGCGCTGCCCCGCTCGATCGCCGTCCTGCTGGTCCTCGTGTGCGCCATCGTGGTCGTGGGCGGCGTTCTCGCCCTGGTGGGGACGACCGTCGTCGGCGAGTGGGGCCGGCTGGGCACCGAACTGCGCGGCGGCCTCGGGCGGATCGACCGCCTGCTCACCGGCGCCCCCTTCCACCTGCGGGCCGGCACCGTCACCGACCTGCGCGCGAAGCTCGGCGAGTTCGTCACCGCCCACCGCTCGGCGCTGCTCAGCACCGCGCTCAGCGGGGCGAGCCGGGTCGTCGAAATGCTCACCGGGCTGGCGCTCGCGGTGTTCTGCTCGGTGTTCTTCCTCCACTCCGGCGACCGGATGTGGTGCTGGGCGCAGCACCAGCTCCCGGCCCGGTCACGATCTGCCTGGGACCGCGCGGGGCACGCCGCGTGGCGCACCTTCGCCGGCTACACCCGGGGTGTGCTGATCGTGGCGGCGACCAACGCTGTGCTGGTCGGCGTCGCGCTGGCCGCCCTACGGGTACCGCTAGTACTGCCACTGATCATGCTGGAGTTCGTCGCGGCGCTCGTCCCGCTGATCGGCTCCCCCATCGCGCTGGCCGTCGCCGCGCTGGTCGCCCTGGCGGCCCGCGGCCCGGTGGTCGCGCTGCTGGTGCTCGGGCTGATCGTGGTCATCGGCCAGATCGAGGGCCATCTGCTGCACCCGCTGGTCATGGGCTGGTCCGTCCGGATCCACCCGGTGGCGGTCGCGCTGTCGGTGATCGGCGGCGCCGTGCTGGCCGGTGTCCTCGGCGCGGTGGTCGCGGTGCCGGTGGTGTCGGTCGCCTGGGCGGTGATCTGCGAACTCCGCGACCACGACCCACCACCCCGCCCGGGGCCACGAACCAGCCCCCCAGCGGCACACCACGGGCAGCCGCACCGCCAACGCGACGAACGCCGCCCCCCGCACCGACCCGCCCCCGGCCGCGGCACCCGGTGACCAGACTGATCACACCATGACGGCCCGAAGGGTCGGATCTGCGCCGGGATTGCGCGCGGCCCGTTCCCTTCCGGGCCGGGCGTCGTTGAGCAGGTAATTGGTGTGATCCGGCCCGGACGGTCCGCGCATTGCCAGGTGACCCGCCCAGGGCTCGACCCGTTGGCATGACGAGGGAGACTGACGATGAAGCTGAGTGTTCGACGCGGACTGCTGGCGGCGGCCGCCACGGTCGGCCTGATCCTGGCGGCGGCCGCGCCGCAGGCCACGGCGGCCGGCCCGCAGCACCCCGTCTCCCCGACCCGTACCGAGCAGGCGGTCGGGCAGCGGGTGGCGCCGGGGGACCCGGTCCGCGACGGGAGCCCGGACTCCGCGGTCGACCGGGTCGCCGACTTCTACGGCGCCTACATCGACGCCGTCTCCGACGGCACCGACAACCTGTCGGACGGCCTGCGCGCCCACTACCTCACGGAGGACTTCCAGCAGCGACTGGCCGCCTGGGAGCAGGCCAACCACGCCGACGGCGTCCTCCGCGCCCAGGACGTGCCCACCCACTGGGAGGTGCGGTACCACGACTCCGGCGCCGGCCACCTGTTCACCACCGTCACGCTCACCTGGGGCACCGGCCCCAACGCCACGCACACCAAGCTGGCCGTGCAGAGCGACCTGAGCACCAAGCTCATCTCGGACATCGAGGACGCCCCGGCCGGATACTGACACGAGCCTGGAGCGGATGACGGAGCGGACGGTGCAAGCGCGGGCGGCCGACGACGTCGCGTGAGACGAACCCGCCGATCCGCCTCCCGCCGACCGCCGTCCGTGGTGGGACCGGCCCCCGAGCCCGGTCCCACCACTGGCATCGCCGCATCATCCGAGGCACACCCGCGCCGTTCTGCCGCCGGCGAAAAACCGGCCCGCCCGGGCTCGACGCTCACTACAGTCCGGTCCCATGACGACGGTTACCACGCACACGGTCGAGTACCCGGCCGACGGCCTCACGATGATCGGGCACCTCGCGCTCCCGGCCGGTACCGGCCGCCGACCCGCGGTCCTGGTCGGGCCCGAGGGGCCCGGGCTCAACGACTTCCAGCGCCGCCGGGCCGACGCCCTCGCCGAACTCGGCTACGTGGCAATGGCCTTCGACATCAACGGCGGGCGCTGGTTCACCGACCCGCAGGAGATGCTGGCGCACGTCACTCCCCTGCTCGCCGACCCCGACCGGATGCGGGGCATCGGCCACGCGGCGCTCGACGTACTGCGCGCCGAACCGCGGACCGACCCCGACCGGATCGCCGCCATCGGCTACGGCACCGGCGGCGCGATCGCACTGGAACTCGGGCGCGACGGCGTCGACCTGCGGGCGATCGGGACGGTCAACGCCCTGACCACGGGCCGACCCGGCGAGGCGGCGCGCATCCGCTGCCCGGTGTGGGCCGGGGTCGGATCGGAAGACCCGATCATGCCGCCCGCACAACGGGACGCGTTCGCCGCCGAGATGCAGGCCGCGGGCGTCGACTGGCGCCTCGTGGTCTACGGCGGCGCCTTGCACGCCTTCCACCACCCGACGGTCGGCCACACCGTGCTCCCCGGCGTCGGCCACCACCCCCGGCACGCTCAGCGCGCCTGGCGCGACATCGTCGGCCTGCTCACCGAATGCCTGCCCGTAACGGAGTGACCCGGCCGTAACGGAGTGACCCGGCCGTAACGGAGTGACCCGGCCGTACCGGAGCGACCCGGTCGGCGGACCCGACCTGCCCGGCGAGTCAAGCGTCGGGCTCTGCGATCTGACGCACCATGTGATCGCCCTCGAACCAGCGGCTCAACAGCTGGTGAACCGGGTCCGGACTCCCCGCCCGGTCTCCACGGCCCCAGCCCCAGCCGGCTCCCTGGGCGGGCCGCGTGCCGCCGGTCATCGCCGCCAAACGGATCAGCGCCGTCTCGGTAGCGCTCGCGTCCTCCTTCCCGAGGGCCCACATGAACACCTGCGGATCCGCGGCGGCCGCCGGGACCGGGGAGAACCCGCAGCCGGCCGAGTACCACGGCCCTCGGGCACGGGGGGCACGGTGGAAGTGTGCTCGCCGGGCGCGCGCGGTGTCCGGCTGACACCGCTCCCGTCTCCGGTTCGGCGGTTCGGCGGTTCGAGTCAGCCGGCCCGGAGCAGGGTGCGCAGCTCGGCGGTGTCGATGATGTGGGCCCGCGAGGGGAGGACCTTCTGGAGCAGGACGTCGTGGACTTCGGTGTCCGGGTCGGCGACGCCGTCGGACAGGACGTAGAGCCGGTAGTCGCGGTCGGCCGCGTCGAGGACGGTGGACAGGACGACACCGCTGGTACTGATGCCGGAGACGACCAGCGTGGTGATGCCGCGCTCGCGCAGCTGCCGGTCGAGGTCGGTGGTGGACATGCCGCCGTAGCGGGTCTTGCGCACGACGAGGTCGCCGTCCCGGGGAGCCAGGCGCTCGTGGATGGCCGTGGCAGGGTCCTCGTGGTGCATGACACGGTGTCGGGCCAGCGGGGCGAAGGACTTGTTGGTGGCCGGGATCGCGCCCCAGTCGGCCTCGGTGAAGCCGACGCGTACGTGGGCGACGGTGGCGCCGCTGGTGCGGACGTCGGCGATCGCCGCTTCCACGCGGTCGAGCAGGGCTTCCCGGCCCCCGCCCTCGGGCAGAACGGCCAGGATCGCGGGCTGGCAGTCCAGGACGAGCAGAGCGGTGTGCTCGGGGTCAAGCGCGGGGTCAAGCGCGGGGGCAGACGCAGGGGCAGTACTCACGCGAGTTCTCTCCCTACTTGGCGGCACCCGGTCGGCGCGGGGAGACGATTCGGCGGACCGACGGCCGCTCCCATCCGCACAACCGATCAGCGATCGGAAGCATCAAAGCGCGCCTCATCCTCAGGGATCAAACAACCACAGGACCGCCAAGCCACAACCACCAGTTGTACCTATAGAGTGCCGCCATGGACCTCGACACCGTTCGGACCTTTGTCGCCGCCGCCGACGCCGGGCAGTTCCAGGAGGCCGCCGCCGAGCTGGCCGTCACCCAGCAGGCCGTCTCCAAGCGCATCGCCGCGCTGGAACGCAACCTCGGCGTGCGGTTGTTCACCCGCACCGCACGCGGGGCCGAGCTCACCATCGACGGGCAGGCCTTCCTGCCCCACGCGCGCGAGCTGCTGCGCGCCGCCGAGCGCGCGGTCGAGTCCGTGCGCCCCGGCCGCCGTCCGCTGCGCGTCGACGTGATCAACCTTCGTGGCTCGGCGTCGGGCCTGATGCGCGGCTTCCACCGCGCGCACCCCGAGATCGATCTCGACGTGATGATGCTGTTCGAGATCGAGACGGCCGTCAACGCCATCCGCTCCGGTGCGATCGACGCGTCCTTCCGCGCCGTCGTCGCGCCCGGCCGGCCCCTTCCCGAGGACATCGAGTCCGTCCGGGTGATCGACGAACCGCTCCAGCTCCTCACCGGTCCCGCCCACGCGCTGGCGGGCGCCCGGTCGGTGACCGTCGCCCAGCTCGCCGGGCACCGGATCTGGATGCCCGGCATCGTCCCTGGTACCGAGTGGGGCGCCTACTACGACGACCTCGTCGCCGAGTTCGGCCTCACCATCGAGGCGACCGGCCCCAACTTCGGCTCCGACGCGCTCCTCGACACCATCGCCGACACTCCGGCCCTGGCCACCTTCATGGGCGAGCACACCCGCCTCGTCTGGCCCGCCGACCACGGCCTGCGCCGCATCCCGGTGACCGACCCGACGCCCGTCTACCCGCACTCACTCCTCTGGCACCGCGACAACCCCCACCCAGCACTGGCCACCCTCCGCGCCCACCTCGCCGCCACCACGACCGGCCACGACGCCCCCGGCACCTGGACACCGGACTGGGTCCTTCCACGCTGAACGCCACCGCGCGCCCGCAATCAGCTTGGTCCTCGGCCTCTGGCCTGGGATTGGCCTGGCCCCACGCGCGGAGCTCGGCCCTGCCGTGGCCGGACGTGTCGTTCACCGTGGTCACAGCGCTCGACCACCTGCCTCAGCTGAACGCAGGCAGGGCCCGGCGGAAGGGACAAGCGGTCAAACTCCAGCAGACCCGGACGACGGCCACAACCACGAACCCGGCACCGAAGTTGGTTCCCACGTGCGGCGGGGGGGGGGGGGGGGGGGGGGGGGGGGGGGGGGGGGGGGGGAGGGGCGGGGGGGGGAGGAGAAAAAGAGGGG
>NZ_JBWKEQ010000051.1:15462-55729 GCF_056435365.1 Kitasatospora sp. NPDC043949
CCGGCCTGTAGGGTTCGGCTGTCTGACACTACCCGCCAGCTTCGTCGCTCCCCCCCCCCCCCCCCCCCCCCCCCCCCCCCCCCCCCGGCGGGGGCCGTAGGCCGTGGGTCAGCGCACGGTGACGGTGAACACGGGGGAGGCGACGTCTCCGCTGACGATGCGCAGCTCGTTCAGGCCCTTGATGCCGAGCTTCACGCCGAGCGAGTAGGAGCCGTTGTGGTTGGTGCGGACGGAGGCCGGCAGGGTGACCCACTTGCCGTGCTGCTTCTGCTGCAGGGTCACCTCGGTGCCCGCCTTGAGCCCGGTGGTGGTGCCGGTGACCCGGAACAGCTGCCAGGCCTGGACGGTCGTGACGGACGGCTTGGCGGTGATGCCGGCGTGCGCGGCGGCCTGCTGCGCCGCGGCCTGCTGCGTGGTGGACGTGGGGTAGGCGGCCGGGGCGGCCGCCATGGCGGCGGTGCCCGCCAGCCCGAGGGAGAGCACGGCGACGGTGGTCACGGCGGCCAGGCGCAGGGAGTTCCGCTTGGAGACGATCACGGGTGCACCCCTTTCAAGGGGAGGTGATTGCTCGGCCCGAAGAGCACGGTCGGCGCGATTCGGGCTCTGTCATCTGTAGGGACGCCACGCTCCACGCTTCGGTTGTGAGCGGATCGTCACCGCCTTGTAACGGTCGGCGATGCCCCGGAGTTCCCAACACCCAAGCACACGGGCGGAATTGGCGCTTCCTGTTCTACGGACACGACAGTCGGACCCGACGGTCCCCCTCAACGGCCAGCGAGGGCACGGCGCCTCCGGACCCGGTACGTTCGGGGGGCGCGGAAGACCGTCGAGCACCCGGACCGGTCGAACGTACGGGTCCGGAAGCGCAGGGCGGCCTGCCAGCGTGTCAGGTCGTCGGCGACGGTGACCTGGTAGTCCCGGCCGCCCTGGAGGATCAGCATTGGGCGCGCGAGTGCGGTCGCCGTGGCCACCGGGTCGTACGCGCGCAGGTCGAGCCAGTAGGCGGCGGAGAGTCCGAACGGCAGCAGCTCCGACGGCGTGTCGGGCATGAGTTCGGGGCCGGCCACCAGCGCGGCCTGCCGGACCAGCGCCGCCACCGCATCCCCGAAGCCTCCAAGACCACCGTCTACCGGCACATCGACCTACTCGTCGCCGGCGGAATCCTGGAGGTCACCGAGGAACGGCGGGTGAGGGGCGCGGTAGAACGGCACTACCGGCTGCGCCAGGACCGAGCCGTGGTCGGCTCCGAGATGGTCCGCTCGCTCACCCCTGAAGATCACCGGCAGGCCTTCGCCACCGCGATGACCGCCCTGCTGGCCGAGTTCAACGCCTACCTCGACCGCGAGCAGGCCGACCCGATGGCCGACCAGGTGGGCTACCGGCAGCACGCACTCTGGCTCAGCCCGGAGGAACTGACCGAGCTGATCGGCGAGCTGCGCACGGCCATCGTGCCCAGACTGGCCAACCGGCCGAGCCCCGAGCGGGCGCAGCACCTGCTGAGTCCGATCCACTTCCCGGTGGAGGCCCCGCCGGGGTGAACCGAGCCGGGGTAGGTCGAGCCGGGGTCCGTGGCGAAAGTGCCGGCGCTGTCTGCTGCCCGGCCGCAATTCGGTAGCGGACCGAGCGGTGCTTCGGGCAGGCTCGCGCGCATGGTCTCGGTGTTGCAGAACGTGGCGATCGACTGTGCGGATGCCTACGGGCTGGCTCGGTTCTGGAGTGAGGTGCTCGGTCGTCCGCTGCACCCGGAGGACGGCCCGGGTGATCCGGAGACTGCGGTGATGCTGCCGGAGGGCCAGCTGCTGTACTTCCACCAGGTGCCGGAACCGAAGACGATCAAGAACAGGGTCCACCTGTGCCTGCGTCCGGAGACCACCCGCGAGGCGGAGGTCGAGCGGCTGCTGAACCTCGGGGCCACCCTCGTCGACGACCGCCGGGAACCCGATGGTGCCGGCTGGGCCGTCCTCGCGGACCCTGAGGGCAATGAATTCTGTGTTCTCCGCAGTGCGGCCGACCGCGCGGCGATGTCCTCCTGCGGCTCCCCCGCGCAACGGCCGGCTGCCCCGCAGTAGCTGGTCACAGCCGTTCGTTGATGGCCGGGACGATGCGCCGGTCTCCGGGCGGCGACGCGAAGTGCGCTGCGCTCCGGCCTCGTTGAGCGGGAATACGGCGCTGAACAGACGAATTGCACGGGGTATGAAGGCCATTGGTGTCTACGACTTCGGCGGTCCAGACGTGCTGCGCGTCCTGCGGTTGCCCGAACCTCAGGCGGGACCCGGTGAGGTCCGTATCCGGGTGCACGCGGCGGCCGTGAACCCGACCGACATCATGCTGCGGAGCGGCGGTCACGCCTCGCGCATGCCCGGGCGCCGGCCCCCGTTCGTGCCCGGCATGGACGCCGCAGGCGTGATCGACCAGCTCGGCCCCGGGGCCGACGAACGGCTTGCCGTGGGCCAACGGGTGGTCGCCATCGTGCTGTTCACCAGCGCGCACGGCGGAGCCTACGCCGAGCAGATTGTCGTACCCTCCGCCTCGGTGGTGCCGGCCCCCGAGAGGGTGGACCTCGCTGCCGCGTCCACCCTGCTCATGAACGCCATGACCGCGCGCCTCGCCCTGGACGCGCTGGCCGTACCGCCGGACGGAACCGTCGCCGTGACCGGCGCGGCCGGTGCCGTCGGCGGATACGCGGTCGAACTGGCCAAGGCCGACGGGCTGACCGTCATCGCGGACGCCGCCCCGCACGACACCGACCGGGTGCGCGGGTTCGGCGCCGACCACGTCGTCGAACGCGGACCCGAGGTCGCCGCCCGCATCCGCGCACTGGTACCCGAGGGAGTTCCCGGTCTGGTGGACGGCTCGATACAGACCACCGAGACGGTGCCCGCCATCGCCGACGGCGGAACGCTGGCCGAACTGCGGGGCTGGTCCGGCCCCGCCGAACGCGGCATCCGCGTACGCCCGGTGATGGTGACGGACGGCATCACCGACACCGAGCGGCTGAACACGCTGCGCCGCCAGGTCGAGGACGGCACCCTGACCCTGCACGTCGCCGACGTGCTGCCGGCCGAGAAGGCGGCCCAGGCCCACCGTCTGCTGGAGGCCGGCGGCCTGCGCGGCCGGCTGGTACTGGACTTCTCCTGACGGCATCGCGGGGATCGCACCCGCGGCGGCGATCACGGAACGGGCGTTGGCGGGTGCGTTGGCGGGGGGGTCCCGGCGGTTCTCACGTCCGGTTCAGCGCAGCGTGGCGGCGAGCGGTCCGACGGCTTCCAGCACGTGGCGGCGGAGCCACCGGGACGCGGGATCGTCGTCGAGTCGGCGGTGCCAGCGCAGTTCGATGTCAGCCGCCGGCATTTCCAGTGGCACCTTGTGCCACCGGAGGGGCACCTGTCGCTCGACGAGGTGCTCCACCACCACCCGGGGGCCGAGGCAGATGACGTCTCCCTCCAGCGCCATCAAGGCTGCCACGGCGAAGGAGGGCACCACCGCGACGACGCGGCGGGAGCGGCCCAGGCGGTGCAAGGCCTCGTCCAGCGGCCCGTGCGCGAGGCCCCGGCGGGAGGCGGAGATGTGCGGGTGGGCGCACAGGTCGTCCACCGTCAGCCGTGCGGCCTTTCCCAGATCGGAGTGTGCCGCCACCACGGCGACGAAGTGGTCGGAGAACAGCGTTCGCGCGCGCACGTCCGGAGGGGGCGGGTCGGCGACGCCGATGTCGAGGTCGAGCGAGCCGTCGCGTAGCCGATCGGGTTCCTTGGAGTCCTGGGCGACGAACCGCAGGCGGACCTCGGGTGCCTCGGCGGCGATCCGGTGGGTGAGGCGGGGCGCGAGGACGGGGCTGAGTCCGTCGTTGACCCGGATGGCGAAGGTGCGCCGCCACGATCGCGGGTCGCTTCCCGCTGCGTCCACCCGGAGTTCGGCCGCGGCCTCCAGCAGCGCCTTGACCCTGGCGGCCGACCGCTGGGCGAACGGGGTGGGTACGAGGCCCCGGCCGGCGCGCACCAGGATCTGGTCGTTCATCGCCCGTCGCAGCCGGCCCAGGGCCCTGCTGGTGGCCGGAACGGACAGATGAAGACGCATCGCGGCCGCGGACACGCTGCCGGTGTCCATCAACGCGTCGAACACGCGCAAGAGGTTGAGGTCCAACTGGTCGGCCACGGACGCCCCCTTCGTTTGCGTCTGACGCAAACTCCCTGTGCAAAGCATGCATTAGACATCGCGTCAGGAGCGTTCGAGACTGACGTCGTGGCCACCACACCCTCCGTCCCACCCCTGAGGAGCTGCGGACATGCCGAACGACAGGCACCCTGAGAACCGGACGCCGTCCCCTACCGAAGTCACCGCATCCACCGAAGCCGCCGAAGCCGCCGTATGCGCCGAAGCCGCCGAAATCGCCGTAGTCGGCTGCGGGCCGGTCGGCATGACGCTCGCGGCCCTGCTGGGCAAGGCCGGGCACTCGGTCGTGGTGCTCGAACGCTACCCCGGCCTGTACGGCCTCCCGCGGGCCGCCAGCTTCGACGGCGAGATCATGCGCGCGCTCCAAGGGCTCGGACTCGTCGACGAACTGGCGCCCACCCTGCGCACACAGGACGCGTACGAGTGGCGCAACGGAGCGGGTGACCTCCTCATCCGACAGGTGTTCCGCAACGTCGGCGCCAGCGGTTGGGCCGACCTCTACCAGTTCCACCAGCCCGACCTGGAGACGGCGCTGCACTCGTTGTGCACCTCGCTGCCGAACGTCGACCTCCGTTTCGGCACGACGGTCACCGGCCTGTCCCAGGACCGTGACCAGGTCACCCTGAACACGTCGGACGGTGCGACCCTCGCGGCACGCTACGTGATCGGCTGCGACGGCGGGAACAGCTTCGTGCGGAACGCCCTCGGCATCGAACAGGACGACCTCGGCTTCTCCGAACCCTGGCTGGTCTGCGACTTCGCCCTCCGGCGCCCCGCGGCCGACCTGGGGCTGCCGTCGATGCTGCAGATCGGCGATCCCGAGGGACCGACCACCGTCATCACCACCGGTGCCGAACGGCAGCGGTTCTGCTTCCTGCTCGACGATGACGACGACTTCGGGCGGGAACGTGCGGCGGACGGCGTGTGGTCCCGCGTGGGCCGCTACCTGTCCCGCGACGACGCCGACATCGCCCGTACTGCCACCTACACCTTCCAGTCGCTGGTCGCGAGGCGCTGGCGGGACGGCCGGGTCCTGCTCGCGGGAGACGCCGCACACCAGATGCCGCCCTTTCTGGGGCAAGGCCTCTGCTCGGGGATACGGGACGCACTCAACACCGCCTTCAAGATGGATCTCGTGCTGCGCGGCATCCGGGGCGCCGAGGTGCTCGACACCTACCAGAGCGAGCGGGAGCCGCATGTGCGCGGCGTGACGGCCACGAGCATGGAACTCGGCCGCCAGCACACCCTGCGGGACCCGGTGCTCGCCCGCGAGCGCGACCGCACGCTGATGGCCCACCGACGCGCGCTCCGGGAGCCGGACCGGATCCGGCTGCCCGACCTCGGCCCCGGCCTGTTCGCCTCCGGCGGAGGCCGACTGTCCGTCCAGGGCCGGGTGAGCGACGGCCGACGGACGGGCCTGCTCGACGACATCGTCGGCGGAGGCTTCCGGCTGCTGGTCGCCGAACAGGCCCTCCCCCGGCTGAACCTGGCCCGGCTCAGCGACCTGGGCGTCACTGTCGTCGGCTTCGGCCCCACCCCCACAGGCGCTGCCCCCGGAGCCGTCGTCGCCGACCCGGACGGCACCCACCGTCGCTGGCTGTCCGACCTCGGCGCCGCCGCTGCCGCCGTGCGCCCCGACAACTACGTCTACGCGGCCGGGCCGGACGCGGACGCGGTGGCGAACCAGCTACTGGCCCTCCTCACCCCCGGCGCCTGAGCCCGGAACCGGCTCAGCCGACCCCCAACGCCGTGCTCCGCGCCCGGAACCGCGCCCAAGCCCACGAACCCGCGCCCACCAGCAGGGCCGCCCCCAGCGCGTACACCGGCAGCCAACGCGTCGTCGTCACCGCCAGGGCTGCGCCCACTCACAGGCTCTCCTCGTCCGCCAACGGGGCACCAGCCTCCCGCCACCGCCTACCGCCACGGCTTGTCACCACACCGGTGGGCCCTCGGACGCCACCCGCCCAGCCCAGCCCGGGCCTACGGACGGGTCAGTGCCCTCACCGCTCCCAGTAGTCGACGTCTGGCAGCCGTATCCAGCTGTCGGCGGGGCCGGTGACGGCGCGGGCGTCGGCGGGGCGCAGGCCCGCGAAGGCGCAGGCCTGGGCGACGGCGTGGTGGTGGTAGAGGTAACCGGTCAGGACCTCGTCCGGGGTGTGGTTCGGGAGGGGGGCGCCACCGGGGTGGAGGTCCCAGGCTTCGACGGTGCCGTCGCGGACGATGCTGCCCTGGTTGCCGCTCTTGGGGTTGGCGTACAGGCCGTAGCCGACCGTGCCGGCGGTCAGCCGGGCCATCGCTCCCGGGGTGGACGGCGTGTAGCCCCAGGGCTGGGTGACGACGCATCCACCGGGCACGGTCGTGACACCGGCGATGAGCAGGCCCTCGTCCATGTCGTACTCGTTCGGGTCGTCGAGGAAGTCCTCCATGAACTCCTCGTCCAACGGAGTCGCGTCCAGCCGACGGACCGCTTCGGCGGCGTCGATGGCGGCGACGCAGGCGAGGCCGGTGCCCTCGAAGGGGAAACGGCCCAGGCCCTGGACGAGTTGCCGCCCGCGCTGGACGGTGGCCTGCTCGGTCGCTGTCAGGCCGGCTTGTCCGTCCGGCACGGGGAACAGATCGGGGACCGGCCCGGCCAGAGCTATGCGGCCGGGCGACCAGCCGCCGAGCTGGGGCCGCCACGGGTCGGCGCCTGCGGCCACGAGGGCCCGGGCGTTGTCCGGCCGGTTCTCCATGACGGCCTCCCACAGGGCCGTCGTCCCGTTCTCCAGCGCGTCCACGTCCGACACCCGGCGCGTCAATTCGGCCACCACCTCGGACGAGCCGAACCCCGCGGCCTGGTGCAGGGGGCGGAGACCCCCGCCCCACACGTCCGGGTCGGCTCCTGCGTCGAGCCGCGCACGGATGTCGTCGTGGTCCCGCCAGCTGTTCCAGGTCACACCGTCCCAGCCCGTCATCGCGGCCCCCCGTTCGTTCGTCGTCAGCGCGGCCCTCCGCGAGCGCCACCCGTCCCCACACGATTGCATGCCGGTCTGACAGTCGCTGTCCGGTGCCTTCGGTAGCTGCTGGGCCCGTGCCCTCGATGACCGCCGCTCGTCACCGGACAGCGCCGCGGGGCTCCCCCGGCTGCCCGACCGTCGTGCTCCGGAAACGCGGACCGCAGGACCGTGCCGGGAGCCCGGCGCCTTCCAGATGCCGGCTGACCGGTCGTCGACCGGGGTCAGCGGTACCAGGTGCGGACGGCGTCCGCCGTCTCGCGGACGTCCGCGTCCCCGGCGCGGATGCGGGCGGCCAGGTCGGCGGCCTGCTTGGGCTCCGCGGTGACGATGACCCCGGAGGCGCTGAGGTAGGAGGCGGCCACGACAGCGGCGAAGTGCTCGTTGGCGAACTCCAGGGCCGGGACGCGGATCAGCTGGTGCATGAGGGCCGCGGCCCGCTGGTGCACCTCGCCGTACACCGGCACGTCCATGACCTCGTCGAGGTGGCGGGCGACCGCGGCGGCCAGGGTGCCGTAGTCGGTGACGTCCGGATCGGCAGGCAGGAACTGGTGGGCGATGTCAAGCAGCCACGCCCGGTCTATCTGGAGGATCACGCGGCGTCCGCCGCGGCGCCACGGGTGCTCTGCGGGTAGGGCCCGAACTCGGCCTCGAACGTCGGCGCCCACGTCGGCGCGAAGTGCGCCGCGGCTGTCAGGAACCGTTCGCGCCGCTCGTCCGCCTCCTCGGCCAGCACCTTGCGCGCATAGTCCGTCAGGCTCAGCCCGGCGGCCTCCGCCCGCTGCTCCAGCGCCTCGTGCACGGCGTCGTCCAGTCGCACGTTCAGCTGCTTCATACCGGCGAATCGTAGTTCGGCGTACACCCCGCTACAAGTCTGAGGACGGCGTGTCGGGGAACACGGACCGCCCCGGCGGACTCCAGCACGTCCTCAGCAACGAACTCGGCCGTCGGCCGACGGAACCGCGGACCCGTTGCTTTCTCCACCAAGTCGGGAACTCGGTCGCTTGGGTCGCTTCAGTAGCTGCCCTGCCGGGTCACATCCTGGGGCTACGGGCCCTCCGCCGGCTCAGGCCCCCAGCGACCGAACCGGATCCGGTGCCACAAACAGGCCGTGCGTACCGGGACAGCAGGGCAACGGCACTGTCCTCGGAGGGCAGGGGCGACCCAAGCGACTCAGCGACTCGGTGCTGGAGGTGTTCAGGCACTGATCGCTCCTGCGGACATAGTCCCAGGTCACAGCATCGAAGCGACTCTCCCGGCCCTGCGGCGGAGCTACTGAAGCGACCCAAGCGACCCAAGTTGGGGACTTCCACGAGAACCTGGTCCGGCGACACGCCGGGGACCAGTGCCCGAGAGACTCAGTCGCTTTCAGTCGCTGGGGTTCAGTCGCTGGGAAAAACCCCAGGTCAGGGCAGGTTTACCCACCCCGTCAGCGACCGAAGCGACTCAAGGTCAGGTATATGAAGACATTCCCCTGTGCGTGTGCGCGTTATAGACCCGGGCTACAGTCGCTTCAGTCGCTGTTTGCTGTTAAAAGCGGCTTTGACCTGCGAAAATGCCGGGAGACCGAAACCAGCGACTGAACGGGGTCGGTCGCTGACCCGGGTTTCGGTAGCTGAGTTTCGCCGCAGACTCCGGCAGTTCGCGTCCCCACGTCCTCGCTCGGATAGTCTGTGTGAGCTATCTTCTGGACTTCGGTCGCTTCAGTCGCTGATCCGGCGCCCACCAGTGCCCTGACCTGGCTATTTGCCCTCAGCGACTGAACGAGCGACTCAAGTCCGAGCAGCTACCAACCATGGGGAGAGGGACCAGCGTGACGGCGCCTAAGGCCGTGGGGAGCGACCGAGCGTTTCGCCAGCCGGATGCGCTGGCCGTCGCGCGCTGGTGCGCCGTCCAGGGTTGGCCCGTCCACCCGCTCGCACCAGGTCGCAAGACCCCGCCTGCCAACTGCCAACCCTGCCAGGAGCCGGCTCACAGTCCCGCCGACTGCCCGTGCCCTGCGGCCGGTCGCTGGTGCCACGGCTTCCACGCGGCCACTCTCGACCAGGACGTCCTCACCGCTTGGTGGCGCGTCAACCCGGACTTCGGTACCGGGGTCGCCTGTGGCCCGGCGGGTCTCGTCGTCATCGACGTCGACAGCCACCCCAGCACCGTCCCCGCCCGGGACCGGATCCTGCCCGGGATTCCGATCCACGAGAACGTCAACCTCGACGGCCTCGAGAACGGCTACCACACCCTCGCTCTGCTCGCGGCCCTGCGCCAGGCTCCTGACCCTGCGACGGACACGGAGACCCTGCGCGTGCGCACCCCCTCCGGTGGGCTGCACATCTGGTACCAGGAGGACTCCCCCCGCAGGTTCGCCTGCTCCACCGGCTCCTCCAACGGCCGGGCCCTGGCCTGGCAGGTCGACGTGCGCGCCCACGGCGGATACATCGTCGCCCCCGGCACCGTGACCACCGCCGGTACCTACACCGCGCTCCCCGGGGCAAGGACCCCCGCGCCCCTGCCCCAGTGGCTCAGCGACGAACTCGTCCGCACCGGCCACCTCAAGGACCAGCCCAGTACCCCGCGCCCCTCCCAGCCGTCCGTCCCCGACCGCGGCCGCGCGGCCGTCGTCGCGGCAGGCGGCGGCAAGCGCGGGGCCGAGCGAGTCCTCGACACCGTCCTCCAGGACGTCACCGACTGCGCCACCACCCCCGAGGGGGCCGGTTTCACCGGCAAACTCAACCGCGCCGCCTACACGATGGGAGGCCTGGTCTCCGCCGGTCACCTGACCCACACCGCCGCCGAGCGGCTCCTGCTGGACGCGGCCCGCACCGCCCGCCCCAGCCAGGACAGGCAAAGCTCCGCCGTCATCCGCTCCGGCCTCGCCGCCGGCGCCCGACAGCCCCTGCACGTCGGGAAGGCACGCGGATGAACGACAGCACCCGCAAGAGGACGGTCTTCGATCCCGTGGCCACGGCCCAGCAGATCCTGGAGTACCCGCCGGTCCCCGGCCCAGCCTCCCCGCCCCCCTGGCACGGCACCCCCGTCCAGGAGAGCCTTCTCGACACCCCGTCCGCCGAACCTGCGCCGGCCCCCGAGCCTGTTCAGGAGAGCAAGCAGGCCCCGGCGGGGCCGGAGGCGAGCGCGCACGGTCTCCTGCCCGACTCGCTGTCCGACCGGGGCAACGCCAAGCTCTTCGTCCACCTCTACGGAGGCGACTACCGCCACGTCCCCGGCCTCGGCTGGTATCGCTGGGCGGCGCACCGCTGGCAGCTCGACGAGGACGACACCGTCCTGTGGGCCGCCGGCGAGATGGCCGAGAGCATCGCCACCCACGACTCCCGCGGCGTCTACACCAACACCGATCTGCGTCGGCACCGCCGCCGGGCCCTCTCCACCTCGGGCATGAACGCCATGCTCGCCCAGGCGAAGTCCGCTCCGGGCATGGTCCTCAACGCCGCTCTCCTGGACGCCGACGCCTACGCCCTGTGCACCCCCGGCGGCGTGGTCGACCTGCGCACCGGCGCCATCGTCCCGCCCGACCCGAAGGTCCACCACCACTCCCGCTCCACCACCCTGGCCCCCGCCCGGATGCGGACCCCGCGCTGGGACCGCTTCCTCACCGACACCTTCGGCGACGACAAGGAAGGCCGGCAGACCCGCGACTTCCTCCACCTGCTGCTCGGCTACTCGATCAGCGGCGATGTCGGCGCCCAGGTCATGCCGTTCCTCTACGGCCAGGGCAAGAACGGCAAGAGCGTCCTGCTGGACGTCATGATCCAGCTCCTCGGCGACTACGCGGACGCCGCCCCGCCCGGCTTCCTGATGGCCAAGACCTTCGATGGGCACCCCACCGACCTCGCCGAACTCCACGGCCGACGCATCATCGTCTGCTCCGAGCTCAAGCCCGGCGACCGCTTCGACGAGGCCCGGGTGAAGCTCCTCACCGGCGGCGACAAGATCAAGGCCCGCCGGATGCGCCAGGACTTCTTCTCCTTCGAACCGACCCACAAGCTCTGGCTGCTCGGCAACCACCGCCCCGAGGTCGGCACCGGCGGCTTCGCCTTCTGGCGCCGCATGCGCCTGATCCCGTTCGAACGGGTCGTCCCCGAGGAACGTAAGATCGACAACCTGGCCCACGTCCTCGTCGCCGAGGAGGGCCCCGGCATCCTCGCCTGGCTCATCGACGGCGCCCGCCGCTACTTCGCCGGCGAGAAGGACCTCGCCGGCCCCCAGCGCGTCCAGGTCGCCACCACCGCCTACGCCGAGACCGAGGATCACGTGGGCCGCTTCCTCAAGGAGGCCTGCATCACAGGCGAGGGCATGCGCGCCGAACAGTCCCAGCTCTTCGGCGCGTACACCCGCTGGTGCGGATTCGAAGGCGCCAATCCCGTATCCGGTCGTGCGTTCGCTGCACGAGTTCGCGAGACACTGGGTATGACCTCCCCCAAGGAGATGGTCCTGTCCAACAGTCGCAAGTACTACCCGGGCATCGGCCTGATCACCGACGACACAGAGGAGCAGAACGCGTGAGCGCGCTGATCGACCCGGCCGAGCTCGCCCACGAAACCGATCTCGTCTGGCTTGAGGACACCACCGACCTCGACTACGTGCGCCAGTCCCTGGACCGCCTCACCACCCGCCGCGGCCGCCCCGCCTACCACCGCGACGGCCGCATGGTCGGCTATGCCATCCTCGGTCCCGACGCCAGGTCCTCCCGGGCCTCCGGCACCTTCCGCCGCCGCGTCTTCTGGCTCCTGCCGCACGACCGCGACCAGGACCCCGAGGGCCTCTACTCCACCGGCGCCCCCTCCGAGGCCGTCGACCCGCGCACCGTCGCCCCCGGCGTCAAGGGGTACAAGACCGAGCGCTCCGAGGGCGGCCCGGCCTCGCCGGCGATGCTCGAACTGGGGATAACGCTTCCGAAGGCGTGACCGTATCGGCGTGGGTGCACTCGCACCCACGCCGTTCTGCTCAGACGGCTGCTTTTCGTCCGGCGGTTACGGCTCGGCGTCCGGGCGGCGCTTCTCCTCGAAGAGGGCCGACTGCCCCGCCAGGAGGCTGTCCAGGAACCGGCCGTGCTGCGG
Source organism: Kitasatospora sp. NPDC043949 (assembly GCF_056435365.1). NCBI lineage: Bacteria > Bacillati > Actinomycetota > Actinomycetes > Kitasatosporales > Streptomycetaceae > Kitasatospora > Kitasatospora sp. NPDC043949. The sequence goes on from NZ_JBWKEQ010000051.1 coordinate 27,698, forward strand.
GGGCGTGCGGTCCGGGTGTTCCAGGGCTGGGGTGAGGGCCTGCGGAACCTCGGTCTGCGGGTCTTCGGCCCGGGGCTTTTCGGCTTGCAGCGTTTGGATCCGTAGGGTTTCGCTCTGGAGGACTCGGGCCCGGAGGACTTGGGTCTGCGGGACTTCGACCTGGCGGACCCGTCCGGCGCCCAGGACACCGAGTGCCTCGGCGAGGCAGGTCATCGCCTGACCGGGCTCGGCCTCCCTCTCCCCCGGCCTCTCCCCCGTGCCGGTCTCGTCCTCCCCCTGGGCGCGGCCGCGCGGCGACGTACGCGCCTTCGCGGCTCTCGCTGCCTTCGCACCGCCCCGGCCGGCCATCGCCGCCCCCGTGCGCGACGCGGCGGACTCCTTCCGAAGCCGGTCGACCTCCGTCTCCAGTGCCGCCAGGCGCATCCGCAGGTCGTCGAGCTCGCTCATGCTCCCCCTCGTTCAGGACCGTCCCCGGCCTCCCACGGCCGTTGACGTGCCGCTTCAGCCTAACCGGGCGCTCCCGGGCCGTCGCCTCCGGCTACGGACTTGGCCACGGGCACGCCAGTTCGTTCGACGACCACACGTTCGTCAAGGCGACGGCACGTAGTTCGGACGCTGCCGCGATGCTGTTGCTCCGTCTCCTGGGCATCGGGAGCGGCCGCTGAAACCTCGCGGCCGTCGGGGCCTCACCGGGTTGCGGCTCCGGGCAGTCCGCAGAGGTCGAGCAACTCGTGGAGGCGGTCAGCTGCCAGGTTCGGGTTGGCTGCGGCTCCTTCCGCGTGCTCCGGATCGTTCAGCAGAGCCGAGAGCAGGTCGAGAGGAAGGCGCGGATTGGCTGCCGCGGCTTGACGGACGCGGGGTTCGGGGTCGGCGAGCAGATGGACGGGCAGCTGGTCCAGGCCGGCGTCGGAGGCGGCCAGGGCGCGGACGTCCGGGTCGTCGTGGTCGAGCAGGTGGTCCAGGCCGGTGCGGGGCAGGCGGGGCAGCGTGAGCAGATAGGGCCGCTGGCGCGGTGCGGCGATGAAGGCGTCGAGAACGAGTGCGGGCGGTGCCAGCGGGTGGTTGAAGGACAGCAGGTGGCGCACGTCCGCGTCGGGGTCCTCGGCCAGACGGTGCACCAGCTCCGCCGACAGCAGGGGGCAGGTCGCGGCGACTCGGCGCAGCCGAGGATCCGCAGACGCGGCGCACGCCTCGTACCAGCTCGTCCCCGGCTCGACGAACATCTCGCCGACAGCGCCGATGTCCTCGACGGCGTGCCCGAAGACCCGGTCGATGGCGGCGCGCTGCGGCCAGGTCCGCGGCAACGGGTGCAGCAGGGCCCGGGCCCGTACGGCGCTGTCCGGGTCCTGGGCCAGTTCCGTCAGGAGCGGCGGGTCCAGGTCGGCTCTGGCGGCCACCTGCTTGCGCACGTCCGGATCGGGGTCGTGGGCGAGGCGGGCGACGATGTCGCCGGGCGTATGGGGGTTGCGGGCAAGCGACCACAGGTCGCGCCGTTCGGCGAGGCACTGCTCGGCCACGGCGTGGGAGACGGCGTAGCTGATGAGCAGAAGATTCCGGGAGTGACAGGCGCGTTCCGGCAGCTCCGCTTCCATCGCCGCCGGGTCCAGGATCCGGCGGCGGTCACGGGCGGTCTCCGAGACGGTGGGATCCGGGTCGGCCAGGAGCGCGTCGCGCTGGCCGGGAGTCAGCCACAGCCACAGGCTGGCGGCCTGGGCCCGAAGCACGGGGTTCGGGTGGTCGAGCATCCTACGGCGGAACGATGCACGGATCTGCCCGGAGAACGCCAGCTCCTGCCGGATCTCGTCCGCGCTGAGCAACTGCTCCCGGCGGTGTTCGTCGCGGGTGGTCAGCAGGATTTCCAGGACGTCGTCGGGCAGCGGCTCGGCCCTGTTCAGACGTGGGCGCGGACCTGCGGCAAGGCTTGCGCGGACGAAGGCATCGGGGTCGTCGACCAGTCGGCCGCGCTGTTCGGGAACGGCGTGCCGGTTGCGGGCGAAGGCGCGGCGGACCGTCTGCTCAGGGTGTGCGAGCACCGCCTCGACGACCTCGGGGGGAAGAGCGCGTTCCTGGCAGAGGGCCGTCCAGGCAACGCGCCCCTGCGGGGCCAGTAGACGCAGCAGAACCTCGGACGGCGCAGCCCGGTTGGCCGCGACGCCTCGCAGCCACGGTTCCGCGAGAAGAGAGGAGGACATCGGGACATCGTGGCAGTGGATACGACGCCGCGTCGACAGGGTTCGTCGAACCTGACGGCCCACCGAACCGAAGCTGCCGACTTTGATCGACCATTTGCTGCCTCCTGAATTTTCTGCGGAAAATTCAGGAGGCAGTGAGCGAGTGGGGCCGACGCGTCATCTGGATCGGGCTGCCGCTCCCCCGCTGGCTCAGCTATCCCTCTGAATTTTCCGCAGAAAATTCTGCGCCTTCGGACTGGGCGCTGCGGAAGCGGCGGCCCGCTGGCGGACCTTCGGTCGTGCTTGGGCCGCAGTGGATCAGGTCGACTGACACGGCCTGGGGCGGTCGTTCTCGACGTCGCGGGCGAGGCGGGGGCTCGCGGTGAGCCGGGTTCTCCGCGACTCCCCCGCGATCCTCCCCCGGTTCGGGCCGCGCTGTGCCGTCGCTTGCTACCGGCGCAGGCGGTATGTCAGCTGAGCAACCGGCGGGCCGTCCCGGTGTGCTTTCTGAGGGCCATCGAATTTTCTGCGGAAAATTTCGCGGCGTGGTTCAGCACTCCGGCTGTCTGGTCCATGGCGGTCTGAAGGGATCGTCACTCAGCCGACTGGCGAACGATCCTGCGGGCGAGCTCGGGCAGAACGCGTCGGTCCATTCCGGCTGAGGGCTCCAGCATCGGCTTGCGGTTGTGGTGGGGCTCAGCGGTGGGTGGGGGAGCTGTCGAAGCTGTCGGTTTGGCGGGGGGGAGGAAGCGGGATTCTGTCCCGACCTGGACGGGCGTGGTTGAGGATGGATGGTCGTCATCCTGGCAGCGCCCGCCGTCGTCGCCTACCAGAACCAGTGCGGTGGGCGCTCCTGTGTTCGGCACGGGCACAATGGTGTCCCGGCCAAGGGACCGCGGCTGAGCGATTTTCCGCAGAAAATTCTCCACGCGCAGGACAGCTATGGGGCAGCAGCGTCTGCCACTTCTTGCCGCGCCGGGGGATGGTCGGCAGTGCAGCTGTGTGCGCTGGCTGGCATCGGGCTCATGGATTCGCGCGATCTGCCGCTGGCACAGCATGGCGAACGCACGCCGTTGGAGCGGGTCCGGACGGCGTGTGACGTCATCTAGGGGAGCCGATCAATCCCCCGAGCCGTCCCGGTGTTCCCTTGAGGCCCCCGAATTTTCTGCGGAAAATTTCGCGACTCGGTTCAGCAGCCTGGCTTCCTGGTCCACCGCGATCCGAAGAGAGCGGCACTCGGCCGGCTGGCGAACGACCCTGTGGGCTTGCCCGGCCGGACCGTGGGGGCGGGCCAGCGGAGCCGCATCATTGGCCTGCGGTTGTGACGGGAGCTCAGTTTTATGTGGGGGAGCCGTTGAGGTGGCTGATCCAGCATGGAGGAAACGGCGCGTCTACCTCGGACTGGATGGGTGTGGCCCACGATGAATGTTCGTCATCGTGGCAGTGTCCATCGGCGTCGCCTACCAGAACCGGTGCGGTGGGCGCTCCTGCGACCGGCATAAGCAGATGGGTAGTCGTCGCGCGGTGAGCTCCGGACAGCACGACTGCGTCCGGGGCCAGGGGGCGCGGCCCGGCGATTTTCCGCAGAAAATTCGTCGGCGGTCGGGCAGGGGCAAAGCCGCTGTTGGTCTTCGCCTCGGTGACGGATGACCGCGTACGCGTCCTGTCACGGCCCGCGTCGACAGGCTCTGTGGCTCCCGGGCGAACCGCGCCTACCTGTGTAGGCGCGGCATCCGTCGCACCATCCTGGAGGAGACCTACCGGATCTGTAGCCGAACGAAGCTCGGCGCCGGCGACGGACGTCGCCCAGGTCCGACGAGGATGATTACCGCGCTCAAGCAACACCGCGTGCGGTGGCGACGGGGTACCACGAGTCGGCTGTCCGCTACGAGGCAACCGTGGTGATCGCCGCCTCATACGAGTAGCTGCGAAACGCCACCCGCTGCGATCATGTGGCGGTGAACGATGGACTGCCGGACGGCTGGACGATCGAGCGAGTGTGTTCCGCATCAGGGGATCCTGAAGCCGCCCTGCTCACCCTCGAACGACTGGTCGTGGTGGAGGAGCACGGCCGCGCGGACTACGTCTCACTCCGGCCCGACGTCATCCTGGCCTTCCACGGCCTGTGTCTCGTACGAGCGGACGACGACTGGTACATGGGCGAGCTCGACTTCGACGGCTCGGTCATCTGTTGGGCCGCCTACGGTTCCGACTTGGGCGAAGCCATCCAGGGGTTGTGACGTATCAGGCGATCGGCTTGATCACTTTCACAGCGTGCCTCAGTGGGGGAGAGGACCCCCACTTGTCGTGATAGGCGCTCCCCCGTAGGAGGCCGCAGGGGAGTCGAAGCCGTCGGCAATTCCTGTGTCGCGAGGGTGGGCCGATTGCTGGGAACCGGGACACAGCGATCGCGGAGCCCGATCTGTCTACCGCTCAGTCGAGGAATTTTCCGCAGAAAATGCGAGGGCTTCGATGGGGGAGCAGCATCAGCATCCGGACCAGCCGACTGGCAAGCGCACGCTCACGCGCTGCACAGCCACGGCTCGGACTCGGGTTCCGGCTCATTCAAGGGGCTTCCGTACCACTGACCCATGCCGTCCGGGTTGGCTCTCTCCGAGCTTCTCCGCGGAGGCCGGTCAGAGTTCTCGACGGACATCCATCGTGCCCACGGCAACGGCAATGGACGATGCCAGCAACGGACGATGCAGGGGACGGCCGATCCGTGGGCTTCGTCGAGGGACTCTGAATTTTCCGCGGAAAATCCGATGCGCCATCGGCCAAAGCGATGCTCTGGACATCCACAGCGGCGTCGAGTTCGCCATCACTACGTCCGCCGCTTGACCTGCTTTACGGCGCCTCTGCTTTCACGATCGAACCAGCAGCTCGTATCCGACCGGACCGATGGCCCCCCGAAAGTGCTCACCGGGGCAGGACCGCCACCTCCCGATCTCGACCGTACGGCTCATACCTCGGAGAGGACCCGGCCAGTGGGGCGGCATGCCACAGCTGATGTCGGTCCTCCAACGCATCGGGGTCAAGGGCTCCGGTGTGGTCGTTCGCGCACACCTCGGACTGCCTTGGCGGCGCCAAGGGCGTACGGCTTCCGCCGCAACTGTCGTTACCTGCGAAGGCGCCAGATTCAAGCACACCGTCCCGGAGGAGAAGGATCAGCGGGCCAACCGTCGGCGACGAGTCAGCCGAGGAGGCCGGCCTGCGGGCTCCGACATGAAGATGTACAAGCGTCGGAACGAGGTCGAGCGCGCGGTCAAATCGGCTCGGCGTCCTCGATCCGACTGCGGCCCAGGTCGTGGGTCGGTTCGATTCCCGGGCGCCGCCTCGTCCGGTCAGGTTCGTCTCGACGTCGTCCCAATCCGGGCCGTGCAGCCACAGGTTCTGTACCGCCTTCCCGCATCAGTGCCGGCTCGCCCGGTCGTGGCAGAGGCACGAGCCGGTACGCCAGGCTCCGTATCTGCATCGGCAGGCAGCCCCGTCAGCTGGCCGCGGGCACAGCGCCCTCAGCATGGCGAGGATCGCATCCGCATCGGCGAAGGTCAGCTCCTCGACGAAGTAGTGCTCGTCATCGTCGTAGTCGCTGAAGCGATGTCTCGTGACGGGCTTTCCGACGGCGGCCGCAGCCGCGGTCAGTCTGGCGGTGGCGCCGACGGTCGGTACCTCGGCGCTGCCACGAACCCGGGCCGACCATGAGGCAGAGGACCGGAGGGGAAGGGGAGCGGCGGGTGAAGGTCCAACTTGCCAAGCGGCCGCAGCGAGCTGCGGTACGCCTGAGGTCGAGCTGGCCGGCCAGGAGGTGGCGGAGCCGGGGACGAGCTTCCGGCGGAAGGAGAAGCGGGTGCGATGTTCGGCACCCGTCCGGCGTGGGTGTGAGCGCGAGTGGCTTCTTCGAGGCCTCGGGAGCCGACTCCTCAGCGGTCAGAGGCGATTTGCACGTCGCAGGCCACTTCACGTTCAAGGGACTGAACACAAAAGACATCGGAAGACCAGTAATAAACAAATCTCGGTACGGCGCTGTTTTCGGATGACGTGGTGCTGGGCACGTCCCCCCGTAGCCTTCCCGCAGCGGCCGGGCCCTTCGGTATTTAGTTCGTATGAATAAGAGATGAGGCGGTTCGGATTCGGTGGCCGAGGTGAGCCACGTCGACGGTCGAGCCTTCGCGACGTGTCGGGTGATCGACCCGAAGTTCCGGATGTGGGGGAGAGGGCGGGACGTGGCCTGGGGGCGTAGCGGAGCGTCGTCCACCAGAGCTGGGCGCCTCGCGGGGAGGGGAGCCCGGTGCGCGGGGATGACTCCCGCCCGCCGTGGTGGCATGAGACTCTGGGATTCGGTGACCGAGCCCTGGAACCTCATTGACGTCTGGCCGGCGAAGAACGCATCGGCCAGCCTGGCCGAGCGTCACCCGCCCGCATCGCCCGAAGCCGTCGGGCGCACCGAGGAGCGGCTCGGGTTCGAGATCCCCGCTGATCTGTGCGAGTCGCTGCTGTGCCATGGCGGAGACGACGCCTACCTCGCTGTCCTTCCGCGCGGCCCCCTGTACTCCACGGAAAGGATCGTCGAGATCCGCACCATGCGGATGAGGATCTGGGACGCCGATGATCCGGACCAGCGGGACGCCCCGTGGTGGGGAGCGCGGTGGGCCCCGTTCGCCGGCCGTTACGGCGACGAGCACTTCATCGACGCCGGGCCCGGCCTGTGGCACAACCACCTCGGGAGGGCTGCCCATGACGGCTCGGCCTACTCCGCCGGCTGGCCGAGCCTGGCCATCCTGGCTCCATGCCGTCGCCCAGGCGATGCTGCACCACGGTGGCCGCGACCACGTCGAGCCGGCTAAGTCGCCAATTCGCTTTTGTGTCAAGGTAGTTGAATGATAGATCTCACCGAAAGAGCGGAACTCGGTTGAGTGGCAAGCCCTTTGCGGGAGTCCTGTTCGGGCATCGGGGACGCAACACCTGAACTGGGCAGGCTGGTCTTCGGTGTTGCCCATGATCTGGTTGAAGAGCCCCGATGCGGTGTGTCATCACATCTCGCACGAGGCCCGCCGTGACGGCCAGTTGCGGGTGTCTGGGCATCGGGCGCGACACGACAGTGGCGTCAGGGGCGGAAGGGGAAGCCGTAGAGGTGCACGGACACGTGCTCGCGGCCCTCGGTGTCGCCGTCTGCCTTGGCGGCCTTGCCGCGCTTCCGCCAGCGTCGTCCCAGCGCCTCGAGTTCGCCGTTCAGCTCGGCGAGTTCGGCCGGGGTCGGGTCGATCATCCCACTCGGAGCTGAACGTGGAGTCCGTCCACACCTTGCCCCAGGCGGCGCCCTGGTCCAGGTACGCGCGGTACGGGGAGGTCCGGGTCTCGACGATGCCGCGGGTGACCGCGCCGACTGCGGCGGCCCCCTCGGGCGTGCCCGCGAAGTCCGAGTCCCCAAAGCCCCAGCCCTCCTCGGAAGCCATCTGCCACCACGGCTCGCGGCCGTCCGCACTGCGGCCGCTCGCCTCGGACACGAAGCCGTGCTCGGCCAGCTTGCGCAGGTGGTAGCTGACCAACGACGGGGCCGCGTCGACCTGTTCGGCGAGCTGGAGGCGGTCGCGGCGCCCGCGGCGTACAGCAGCCGGTAGAGCATGCGGCGATGTCGTAGTGGAAGCGCCGCGCGGCCTGGATCCGGACGCTCTCGATCCGGCCGACGCGGACGGGGGCGGGGGGTGGTGCAGGGCACCGGCTTGGTTCAGATCGCGCCGCTGTCATCGACGGTGTCCGCTATCGGCTGCCAGCGGACGTCCGGGTGTTACGGGCCGTCGGCTGCGGCACGGGCCCGGGTACGGGCACGGGTACCGGTGCGGTTGGGGGAGGGGCCGGGGACGGCTCGGTCAGGCCAGCCAGCGCAGCACGGTCCAGGGGCCGGCGGGCAACGGTGAGAAGACGAGCGTGGGCACCAGGAGCAGTCCGGCACTCACCCACCAGTAACGGCGGCCCCGTAGGCCGGCCAGCTTGCGGAGCCCGAGGTTGACCAGCCACCACAGCAGGCCGAAGACCGTCCAGACGACGACGCCGGCCACCACCCACACCATCGGGCCGTCGTTCTCGGTGGGTTCGCGCTGCCCGAGCCCGAGCCAGACCAGCGGGTAGTTGAGGAAGAACACCAGCGTGAACATCAGCGGGACCATGGCGGCGAACCCCAGCGCGACGTTGACCAGCACCGGGGCCGCCCACGCCGCCCACACCGCCTGCCTCGTCCGGGCCTCAGGCGTTGCGCAGGGGTGCATGGTGCTTCTCCAATGCCCGGTAGAGCTCGGTCAGTTCGACGTCGTGCTTGCCTGCGGTCCGGTCCGTGCCCGGGCCGTCGTAGCGTCGGGAAGTCGATGGCGGGGTGGCTGTTGCATTCGTCCTGCGCGCTCGTCAGTCGCGGGTGAGGTCCTCGGGCACTGCCCGGGCGAGGGTGTCGGCCACCGTTGTGCAGGCGAGCCGGGCCACGGAGCGCAGCTCGGCGTCGGAGGTGCCGGCCCGGCTCAGTACGGCCAGCGACTGGTTGACGGCGACGACGAATACGGCGAGCTCGTCGAGCGTCCGGATGTCGGCCGAGGAGTCCGCCAGGGCCGTGCGTACCCGTTGACGCTGTACGTCGAGCAGGCCGCGCACCTGTGCGCCGTTCTCCTCCTTGAGCGTCGGCGACTGCGCGGCGGACTGGGCGATGAGGCACCCGGAGGGGACCGACGGGTCGGCGATGCGGCCCAGGACGACGCCGAAGAACGCCTCGACCGCGCGCACCGGATCACCGGGGTGCGCCGCGAGCGCCTGCTCGTACTGCGTGCCGTAGATCGACGCGTAGCGGTCGAGGCACTGGCCGAACAGGGCGTCCTTGTTGCCGAAGGCGCCGTAGAGGGAGCCGCGGCCCAGGCCGGTGGCCGAACCGAGGGCATCGAGTGAGGCGTCGGCGTACCCGCGCTGCCAGAACACCTGCATGGCCTGGTCCAGTGCCGCGTTGATGTCGAACTGCTTCCGGCCGGACACGGTGTGCACCTCTCCTGCTTCTCCGCTGTCCCACGTCGTCGCGACGAGCCTACCCGCATCTTGGACCGATCGGTCAGTCATCTTTGACTGATCAGTCCAAGATGGCTAGCGTGCAGGCAGGCGGTTCCCGGATCCGAAGACTTGCCGGGGCCAGCCGCTGGCCACCGGCCGTCAGCCGCCGGCCGGACCGGGCGGTTCCCGCCGTCTCGGCGAACCCGTCAACCCCGTGCCTCCGAAGGATGATCATGAGTCTGTCGCCGACCCGCCCGCCCACGCCCGAAGGCCGCGGTTCCGTCTCCCAGGTGCCGAACCTCCCGGCCGGCTTCGCCGACACCTTCACCAGCCGCTACGTCGACACCGGCGAACTGCGCCTGCACGCCGTCACCGGCGGCGAAGGGCCTGCGCTGCTGCTGGTCGCCGGCTGGCCCCAGACGTGGTACGCCTGGCGCCTCCTGATGCCGGCGCTGGCACAGGACTTCCGGGTCGTCGCGGTCGACCCGCGCGGCGTCGGACTGTCCGACAAACCCCCGGGCGGGTACGACACCGGCACGCTCGCCCGCGACCTGGTGGCGCTGATGGACGCGCTCGGGCACCGGCGGTTCGCCCTGGTCGGCCACGACGTCGGGATGTGGACCGGTTACGCCCTGGCTGCGGACCATCCTGACCGGCTCGACCGCCTGGCCGTCGCCGAGGCCGCGATCCCGGGGTTGTCGCCCTCGCTGCCTCTCCTCGGCAGCCGGGAGGCCAACGACCGCCTCTGGCACTTCGCCTTCAACCGCCTCACCGACGTCAACGAACAGTTGGTCAGCGGACGCGAACACCTCTACTTCGGCCACCAGTTCGCCACGAAGTCCGCGAAGGCACTGCCCGACTACGCCGTCCAGCACTACGTCGACACCCTCGCCGCCGAGCCGGAAGCCCTGCGAGCCGGCTTCGAGTTCTACCGCGCACTCGACACGACCATCGCCCAGAACCAGGAGCGCAGGACTCGACGGCTGACCCTGCCCGTCCTGGCGATCGGAGGAGCGGAGAACCTGGGCGCCTCCGTCAGCGAGACGATGGAGCTCGCCGCCGACGACGTGCAGGGCCTCGTCCTCCCCGACTGCGGCCACTACCCGGCCGAGGAGGCCCCGCAGGCGATGCTGACCGCCCTGACCGCGTTCCTGGCCCCGTACCGGGACGGGGCGGGCGCCCAGGGCGCCCCCACGGCACGCGTCGGCCCCACCACCCCCACCGGTGAGGTCGACGCCGCGTACACGGCCATGACGATCGATGCCCGGCCCGTCTCGAACGCCCGTCGGCAGGCGTCGGATGCTGACCGCTGTGACCACTGACCGCTCTCTTCCGACTGACCCCGTGCTTGCGGGGGAGGAGCTTCTTTCCGGCCCGCGGCGGAGCGGTGATGCCCTTTGCCGTTTCTTGACCAGGGCCCGCGGTGCCGGATAGTGAACTGCGGTGATCTGTTGAACTGTCAGGAAACGGCGGCGCGGTGTTCCAATGCGCCAGGGCTGCGCGTGGGCGCACGGCTGTTCGGGGCGGCCGGTGAAGGCGAATGCGTCCCCGGCAGCGGCGCAGTCCCGATGCCGCTGTCCGTGCGTCACGCTCTCTTGAGATGGCGGGATTCGGGGCCGGGTCGCCGGGGATATCCGGGAGGTTCTCGGAAATCAGGGGCTCAGCGAAACGGACATTGTGCTTCATGACACGCGGGTCGTGTCGGCATCAGGCCTGATCATCTGGAATGCTGTTCCAGTCCGCCGTCACCGGCTTTGATCGGCGGGCATCCGCAGTACCGGGCAAGCGGCCCGGGAAGCCCACGGAGAGAACGGAACATCATGAAGCCATCTGTACTTGTCGTGTCCACTGACCCTCAGGGATCGGCCGTCGTCTGGGCGGAGCGGGTGGGGGACAACCTGCCCTTCGATTTCATGGCGGCGCACGACCAGGCCGATCAGCTGCTCCACCTCAAGAAGACCGGTGCCAAGGTCCACGTCATCGCCAACCAGAAGGGCGGCGTCGGCAAGACCACGACCACGGTGAACCTCGCGGCGTGCACCTTCGACGTCCTCGGCGAGAAGGACGAGTACGAGCACATCTTCATCGACACGCCGGGCACCCTGGCCGACGAGGAGATCCTGCGCAGTGCTCTGGAGATAGCGGATGACGTCCTGGTCCCGATGATCACCGAGCCGTTGTGCTTCGACCCGACGGCGCGGACGATCCAGAAGGTCATCGAGCCGATGGACATCCCCTTCCGGGTCGTCATCAACAACTGGGACCCCCGGGACGGCCGCGCCGACCTGGAGGACACCGAGGCGTACATCGCCGCGAAGGGGTGGCCGCGGGCCAAGACGGTCCTGAGGCGTTACAAGATCCACTCCCGGGCGGTGGCCGAGGGAACGGTCGTCACCCAGTACAAGGAGAGCGGCACCGCCTACCGGGCCCGCGAGGACTTCTTCCGGCTGTCCCTCGAACTCGGGTACGGGGGTCGCTGATGGCCGGCCGTCGTGTTTCCTTCGCCTCGATGGCGGCCGACCCGGTCGTCGACGCCCCCGGGGTGGTCAGCAACCAGGAGACCCCGGCCCGGTGGGTCCCCACGGGGCCGGACTCTCCGGCCCGGTGGGTCCCCACCGCCAACTGCCTCCCCAACCCGCGCAACCCGCGCGATGACCTGGGCGACCTGTCGGACCTGGCGAGCATCAAGGACCGCCAGCTGCAGAGCTGCCTCGCCGTCACCCCGGACGCGTACCTCCGGCTCTGGCCGGAGGACGAGGGCCTGCTCGGTGCGGGCCCTCAGGACGTGGTGATCGTCAACGGCAACCGGCGCCGGGCCGCTGCCGCGCTGTACGGGCGCGAGCAACTGCTCGTCGTCGTCGACGACTCGGTGGCGGACTCCAAGGCGACCCTGCTGCGCGCGGCGCTCGACGAGAACATGGCGCGCAAGGACTTCGACCCGATCGAGGAGGCCAACGCGGTCCTGCTCATCGTGGCGCAGTACGCCACCGCCAAGGAGGCCGCCGAGTCGGAGGGCTGGTCCCAGAGCTGGATCTCGCACCGCAAGAACCTGCTGAAGCTCCACCCCGAGCTACAGCGGCAGGTGCGGGCCAAGGCGCGGGGCGAGGAGGGCATCTCCATCAACGTCGCCCGCCGTCTGGGATCGGTCAAGGGCATCGAGGCGATGGCCCTGGCCGAGCAGACGGAGCAGCTGGAGCAGCTGCTCCAGGCCGACGCCGACGCCGTCGCGGCCAAGCGGGCGGCGAAGCTGGGGGCCCGAGCGGCGGCGGTTCAGGCCTCCGCTGACGGGGTGACTCCTCAGGCCGCGCCGCAGCGACCCGTCGCATCCGCGAGTGGGCCTGCGGAGAGCGCGACCACGGCTGCGTCCACGGCTGCGTCCACGGCCACCGTCACGCCGTCGCCGGTGGAACCGTCGCCGGTGGATCCGTCGCCGGTGGAACCGTCGGCTTCGGCTACCCGGTCGAAGCCCGCCAGTGCCGGCACGGGGGAGAGCACCGAGTCCGCTCCGAGCACCGAGCCCGCTCCGAGTGCGGAGTCCGCTCCGAGCGCCGAGCGATTTTCCGCGGAAAATTCCGAGCCTCTTCCGATGCCGGAACAGCGAGCCGAGGCCTCCCCGGCCGAGCAGCCGTCGGCCACGCCGTCCGCGGAGCTCGGCGATGTCGACTGGCATGACGTCGAGGAACTCGCCGACGCCATCTGCCGCACCCTCTCGGCCGACGAGGCCTACCGCCTCGCCGACGCCCTGGCCAACCGTCTGCTGACGACCAACAGCTGACGCGACCTCCGGTGCCCGCCCCGTCGTTCGCACGGGGCGGGCACCGGATCGGCATCCCTCGCCGGTGCGTGCGGGAGGGAGACGTGGACCTCCCCGGCCGTCCGAACGGCGTCGCTCATAGTCCGGCTTCGTACGTCCCGGGCGGCACAGGCGTCCCGTCGTACGGGAGATAGCACCTCATGCGGTACGACAGCAGGTGCTGTACGAGGTCGCTCGCCAGGAACGGCTTCGCCCACTCCCACTGGGTGCCACCGCGGCAGGCGGTGCAGGCGGCGTCCCGGTGGCTGCGGCACACCGTGCCGCGGGCAACGTGCTGGGTGCGCATCTTGAGTCGACCGGACAGCCAGATCTCCGTATGGGCCCTCGCCTTCTGCGGCTTGCAGCGCATCAGAACGCAAACCTCTTCGACGCTGAGCACCCGCAGGGCGACGCCCAGGCGGGCGTGCCGGCTGACCTGTGAGGTCGCCAGACCGGGCAGGAGTTGCTCGGTCAGGCTCGGCTCGAGCCGCTTGATGAGTTGGTAGCTCGCTCTCTTGCTGTCATCTCCCTGGGGGAGATCGTGGATCAGCCAGATGAGCGGGCTGTACACCACGCTGGTCGCTTTCCGGTTCGCCCGCAGGAGGCGCGCGGCGTCCTTGAAGTCCTGGCAGGACTTCTCGTCCTCAAGGTGCTCCAGGAGGTTGCGACGTGCCTCGGCGTACGTTCCGAACGGACGGTATCCGTAGTCGACGACCTTGATCTTCGTCTCGGGAGTCGTCACCAGCTTCGCTGCTATCCAGGCCCACTCCGTCAGCATGGGACCGACCATAACCCACGACGGTGCTCCCGGAGGAGGCCTCGTCGCGGACTCGGGTGGTGACGGAGAATGGTTTCGGCCGCCCGAAAGTTCGCATGGGGAAGGCGATTTGACGATGTGTCGGCTGGTGCGTTCCGCCGTGGCGTGCGGTCAGGTCTGTTCGTTCCCGGTCCACGCGCGGAGTTTCCGGGTCGCGGACGGCCCAGATGCGGCTGACGCGGCCGCCGCTGGTCTCGAACACGGCCACGGTCACGGTGACGTCCACCGAGCTTCGAGGGCCCCGAGCCGTACCGTCAGCGATCCGTCCGCGGGCTCGGGCCAGGGCACCGCAGTGTCGGTGGTGTCTGATACGAAGGCCCTGTGACGGAGGACGAGATCATCAAGCGGCTCATCGAGCAGAATGCCGGAGGGCGTCCTTCGCCTGCGCTTCCGGAGGCTGTGTCCGGGCTCGAAGCAGTTGTGGGGCACCCCATGCCGCCTTTGCTCAGACGGATCTATCTCGAGGTCGCCGATGGCGGGTTCAGCCGCTGGGGCGGTGCCCTGTCCCTCACCGAGTACCGTGACGAACCGCCCGTACTGCAGGCGTACCTCGGGTGGCGCGAAGGCTATGGCGCGGACTGTCCGACACCGGTGGTACCGCTACTGCCCTGGGGCTGCGCTAACTGGTCGCTCCCGGCATGGCTGTATGGCTATTGCCTGAGGTGAATGATTGCTCGGGAGCAATGGTTCACCCTGAAATCGGCAGATCGGGTGGCGGCTCGTCACACACGGTTTCTTGGGGGATTCTTGACCAGGAAATCGAAGCAGGCGGCTGCCGATTTGGACAATCCGGAAAAATCATCAAATTTTCACATTTAGCGCACTCGATGCTTGTGCATTGCGGAGGTGAGGATGACGATGGAGCGAGGGGGACTTCGAAAGAAGGTTGCTCATGTCATTCCTCGGACAGTTCCAGTCCTTCGGTCGGTTCCGTGACGACTGGGGCGGCGGTGGTCGCGGTGGCGACTACGGCGACTTCGGTGACGACCGTGGCGGCTACGGCGGCTACGACGACTTCCGTGACGACTTCGGCGGCGACCGTGGCGGCTACGGCGGCTACGGAGGCGACCGCGGCGGCTACGGAGGCGGCTACGGAGGCCGGTGGTAAGGATCGCTTCCCTGTGAGAGCGGGCCGGGCACGTGTGCCCGGCTTTGCCGTGTCGGCCGGGAGCGACCCCACGCGGGCCCGCGCCGGCCGTGCGTGTGGAGACCTTCCATTCCCGGAGCAGGGCCTCTTTGATCGGGAGTTCCTCTCAATCCGGAAGTGATCTGGGCTCGGGGACGAGCGAGAAGACCGTGAGATGACGAGGAAACACAGCCTTCGGTCGGCTCTGCGACGCTTGCTCACGGTCGCCGAGACCTCCGATGTGGTCGCCGCGGCACCGCCGGTCCCGCTCATGGCGATCTTCCGGCGCTTCTGGCCCTACACCAAGGGTGGCCGCCGGTGGCTGGTGGTGCTGCTGGCCCTGGTCGCGGTGGGCCCGGCGATCGAGGCGATGGAGATCTGGCTGTTCAAGATCGTCATCGACGACATGCTCATTCCGCACCGGCTGAACCTGTTCCTGCCGATCGCCCTCGCCTATGCGGGGCTGACCCTGCTCTCCGGAGTACTGGGCTTCGCCCGCCGGGTGATCTCCACCTGGGTCAGCGAACGCTTCCTGCTCATCCTGCGGTCGGACGTGTTCCGGCACATCCAGGGCCTGTCGCTGGGCTTCTTCGAGCGCCGGCGGCTCGGCGACGTGCTGTCCCGGGTGACCGGCGACGTGGACGCGGTCGAGACCTTCCTGCTCTCCGGCATCGTCAACGCGCTCGGCCAGGTGGCGCGGCTCGGCATCTACGTCGGCCTGCTGCTGGTGCTGCGCTGGGACCTGACCCTGGTCGCGCTGGTCGCCGCGCCGCTGTTCTTCCTCACCGCCCGCCGCTTCGCGAAGCTGATCCGGGCGGCCTCGCGCGAACGCCGCCGGCGCAGCGGCTCGATCAGCGCGGTCGCCGAGGAGTCGCTCGGCAACATCGCGCTCGTCCAGGCGTACAACCGCCAGGACTGGGAGCACGCCCGATTCCAGCGCGAGAGCATCGGCCGGTACCACGCGGCGATGGCCTCGACCAGGATCGGAGCGCTCTACGGGCCGACGGTCGACTTCGTCGAACTGCTCGGCGGCCTGGTGGTGATGGGCCTCGGGGCCTGGGAACTCGTGCACGGCCGGCTCACCTTCGGTGGCCTCATCGTCTTCCTCACCCTGCTGAGCAGGCTCTACGGCCCGATCCAGAGCATGTCCGGGCTCGGCAACACCTTCTACGCGGCCTCCGCCGCCGCCGAGCGGATCATCGAACTGCTCGACCAGCGTCCACAGGTGACCGATCCCGCCACCCCCCGGCCGCTCGGCCGCGCCCGGGGCGGGATCGAGTTCGACGACGTCACCTTCCGTTACCCGGACGTGGAGGCGCCCGCACTGTCGGAGGTGTCCTTCGAGGTGGCGCCGGGGGAGACGCTGGCCCTGGTCGGCGCCAGCGGCGCGGGCAAGTCCACCGTCGCCAAGCTGCTGTTGCGCTTCTACGACCCGGACGACGGCGCGGTGCGGCTCGACGGCCTCGACCTGCGCGACCTCGCCCTCACCGACCTGCGCGAGAACGTCGCGGTGGTGCTCCAGGAGACCCTGGTCTTCCACGGCACCGTCCGGGAGAACATCGCCTACGGGCGCCCCGAGGCGAGTGAGGCCGAGATCCTGGCGGCGGCCCGGGCGGCGGACGCCCACGAGTTCATCACCCGGCTCCCGGACGGCTACGACACCCTGGTCGGCCAGCGCGGCCGGCTGCTCTCCGGCGGCCAGCGTCAGCGCCTCGCGATCGCCCGCGCGATGGTCCGGGACGCCCCCGTCCTCATCCTCGACGAGCCCACCACGGCCCTGGACGCGGAGTCGAGCCAACGGATCATGGGCCCGTTGCGCCTGCTCATGGCCGATCGCACGACGATCATCATTTCGCACAATCTGCTGACCGTCCGCGACGCCGACCAGATCGTCCTGCTCGACCAGGGCCGGATCGTCGCCCACGGCACCCACACCGAGCTCCTCCTCCGCAGCTCCGCCTACGCCGGCCTGCACCGGTTGCACCACCCGCCGGGCGAGTCCGTGGAGGCCGTCCCCTGAGGCGTGCCCGGGCGTACCGATCTCGGCCACGGCCCTGCGGGCCTGTTGGTAGATTCCTCGCGTGAGCGAGCAACTGCCCGGCGGTGGGATCGAGCTGTCGGCCGACGAGGTCGCGGCCCTCGACGACAGGTGGTCGTCGTGCTGGAGGCCGGACGAGGTCGCGCGGCGGTTGGCGGGGGTCGGCACGCCGTGGTGTGTGGCCGCGGGATGGGCGCTGGACCTCTTCCGGGGCGGGCAGGCGCGTGCGCACGGGGACATCGAGATCGCGATTCCGGCCGCGAGCCTTCCCGAGGTCCGCAGTCGCTTCCCCGGGTACGTCTTCGACGCGGCGGGCAGCGGCCGGATCTGGGAGGACGCCGCACCGGGGGTGCTGGCCGCCACCCATCAGACCTGGCTGCGCGATCCGGCCACCGGTGACTACCTGCTCGATGTGTTCCGCGAACCGCACGACGGCGACGTCTGGATCTGCCGGCGCGATGAGAGGATCCGCTTTCCCTACGGCGACATCATCCGCCACACGGCAGGCGGCATCCCGTACCTGGCGCCCGAGCTGGTCCTGCTGTTCAAGGCCAAGCACCTCCGCCGGAAGGACCAGGCGGACTTCGACACGACCGTTCCGCTGATGACCCCGGCCCAGCGCGGGACCCTGGCCGAACTGCTCGCCTGCGTACACCCGGGGCATCCCTGGCTCGCGGACCTGTAGCCCCCGCGCAGTCGTTGGCGCGAGGGCTTTCCGGGTCTGCGGGGAACGTCAGCGGACGACGTCGAAGACCTGCTTCTGCAGACCGTTGGGGTAGACCTCGTGCTCGACGAGCGTCAGCTTCTGGGTGTCCTTGTCCGTGGTGCTGAACAGGCGCTTGCCCGCGCCGAGCAGGAGCGGGAAGACGAGCAGGTGGTAGCGGTCGACCAGACCGGCGTCGGAGAGGGCCTGGTTCAGGGTCGCACTGCCGTGCACGATGATCGGGCCGCCCTCGGTCCGCTTCAGCGCGGCAACCTCGTCGAGTGAGCGCAGGATCGTGGTCTCGCCCCAGTTCGACACCAGGTCGTCCTCGGTGAGGGTGCTGGAGACGACGTACTTCGGCATCACCTTGTAGTCGGCGAAGTCCGCCATGTCGGGCCACACCTGGCTGAACGCCTCGTAGCTGACCCGCCCCAGCAGCATCGCGGTGGCCTCCTGCTGCTCCCGCCCCTTGATCTCGAAGGCCTCGGGAAGGAACTCGATGTCCTTGAAGGTCCAGCCGGAGTTCCGGTAGCCGGGCTCCCCGCCCGGGCCTTCCACAACGCCGTCGAGCGAGATGAAGGCGGTGCTGATCAGGGTACGCATCTCTGGTTCCTCGGTGTCTCGGATCTGGATTCTTCCGGGCTCGCCGACCTGGTCGGCATCGGACGCCCTGCTGTCGGCCGCCGATGTGATCAAGGTAGCCGTGCCGGCCGGACGAGGCCGCCAGCCGGGGCCGCTGTGCGTTGCCGTCAGCCCCTGGGGAATTCGCCGCCGTCCACGACGAGGTTGCTCCCCGTCAGCCAGCTCGCCCGGCCGGACAGGAGGAACAGGACCGCGTGGGCGATGTCGTCGGGTCGGCCGTCGCGTCCCAGCGGGGGAGTCGTGGTGTCCTGGCCCGGCCCCGCGTCCAGGCGTGCCCACTGCTCGCGCGTCGCTTCGCCGCCGGGGGTGGCGGTTCGGCCGGGAGACACGGTGTTGACCCGGATCCCGTGCGGGGCCAGCTCGGCGGCCAGCCCCCGGCTGTAGGCCTCCAGCGCCGCCTTCGCGGCCACGTAGTGCAGGAACGGCGGTGCCACGGTGGGGACGGCGGCCGAGGAGACGTGCACGATCGCCCCCGAACGCCGTTCCCGCATCCCCGGTGCCAGCAGCGCGTCCAGCCGCACCGACGCCAGGAAGTTCAGGTCCAGCGCGTTCTGCCACTCCTCGTCGGGGATGGCCAGGGCGCCGTGGTGCGGCTGCGCCCCGCCCACGTTGTGGACCAGGATGTCCACCCCGCCGAGCACCTCCTGCGCGGCCGTGGCGAGCGCCTCCGCGCCGGCCCGCGTTCGCACGTCGGCCGCCACGAAGGCGGCCTCCTCCGGGACGGTGCCCGTCGCCGACCTGGCGGTCGTGAGCACCTTGGCGCCCGCGTCCAGGAGTTGGCGCACGATGGCTGCTCCGATTCCGCGAGAACCACCCGTGACCAGGGCCCGCTTGCCTGCGAGTTCCTGCGTGCCTGGTCCGTTTTGGGTCGTGGTCATTTCCTTGGTCCTCTCGATCGCGTGTTCGTCCGGGTGTTCGTCCGGGTGTTCGTCCGCTCGACGGAATGGGAATCGACCAGGCGCGCAGGGTGCGAATTCCTCAGGGAGCGCGAATACTTCAGGGAAATCGTGGTGGGTGCCTCGTCGAGCTGTTTCACGGTACGGCCGGAAAAGAGCGAGAGGCAAAGACGAAGTGTCAGCAGACGCTATAGGGAAGGCCTATGGCGTGCCGGTTCCGTCGTGCGCCGCCGCCGGCCGCTGACCTGCGGCCTCGACGTCCTCAGCGACCACTCGTACGCCTCTGGCTGATGTTTCGTCAGATTCGGTGCACAGGACGAGAGTTGGGGAAGCGTGAGGCGGAGGGCGCAACGGCGGTACGTTCGTCAACTTTTACTTTCCCCCGCCCGCCCCCGCATAGTGACGGCCCGAACCCGAGAGGAGGCCCGTCGTGCCGTACAGCGATGACCGTGCCGAGTGCCAGGTGCAGGCGGAAAACGTGCAGGTGGGGGCCGTGTGCGCCGAGTACGACCGGCGCCTGGAGCAGACGCGCGTCGAACTGGCCCGTACCCTCGCCGCGCCCGCCGACGGCGCCGGGGCCGTGTACGAGCGGGACGTGGCGGCCGCGCGGTGGGCCGGGGAAGTACGCCGCCTGGAAGGCGCCGGCCACGGGCTGGTGTTCGGCCGTCTCGACACCGCCGACGGCACCACGCTGCGGATCGGGCGCCTGGGCCTGCACACCGAGGCGGACGAACTGCCGCTGCTGGTGGACTGGCGGGCCGAGGCCGCCAGGCCCTTCTACGAGGCCACGCCCGTCCACCCGATGGGCCTGCGACGCCGGCGCCACCTGCGTCTGGACGGCCGCACCGTCGCCGCCGTCAGCGACGAACTGCTGGACGGCTCCGACCCCACCCGTGAGGACGTGATCGGCGACGGCCCGCTGCTGGAGGCACTGTCGGCCCGGCGCACCGGACGCATGGGCGCCGCGGTCGCCACCCTCCAGGCCGAGCAGGACGCGATCGTCCGCTCCCGCCACCGGGGGGTGACGGTCGTACAGGGCGGCCCCGGCACCGGCAAGACGGTGGTGGCCCTGCACCGCGCCGCCTACGTGCTGTACGCCTTCCCGCGCGCCGCCGAACGCGGTGTCCTCGTCCTGGGCCCCAACACCCGCTTCCTGGACTACATCTGTCAGGTGCTGCCCTCGCTCGGCGAGAACGACGTCGCCCTGGCGACCTGCGCCGACCTCGCCCCCGCCACCCCCGGCCCGGCGGCGCCCGAGGAGCCGCAGACCGCCCGCCTCAAGGGCGACCCCGCCCTCGCCGACGCCCTGGCCGCCGTGGTCCGCGCCCACCAGGCCCCGGCGGAGGACGGCCTGGCCATACGGGTCGGCCAGGAGGAGGTGCACCTGCCGCAGTCCGACCTCGCCGCCGCCGCCCGCGCAGCCACTGCCGACGGCCTCGCCCACAACCGGGCCCGCGACCTGTTCAAGGACCTGCTGGCCGACGCCCTCACCCGCGCCCTCGAACGCGACACCGCCGACACCCTCGACCAGCTCGACGCCGAGGTCGCCCAGCTCACCGGCCTCAACCTCGACCGCGTCGCCGCCGCCGATCTGCGCCGGCTCGGTCTCGACGGCTCACGTGCCCACGACGCCGCGGGTACCGGCGACGCCCCGGGTATCGGCGGCACCGTGGGTACCGGCGACACCGCGGGTACCGACGGCACCTTCGATGCCGAGGCCGTCCGCGCGGCCCTGCTGGACGACCCGCACCTCGACCGCGTCCTCGACACCCACTGGCCCGCCCTCACCCCGCACGACGCCGTCCGCGCCCTGCTCACCGACCCCGCCGCCCTCACCGCCCACCTGCCCCACCTCTCCGACGACCAGCGCGCCCGCCTGCTGCGCGCCCCCGACGCCCCGTGGACCGACGCCGACCTGCCGCTGCTGGACGAGGCCGCCGCCCTGCTCGACGGCCCCCCGCAGCGCAGTTGGGGCCACGTCGTCGTCGACGAGGCCCAGGAACTCACCGCGATGCAGTGGCGCGCCGTGCTGCGCCGCTGCCCCACCCGATCGATGACCGTCGTCGGCGACTTCGCCCAGGCCGGCCCCGCCGCCCAGGCCCGCGACTGGCACGAGGCCCTCCACCCGCACACCGGGAGCCGCTTCGACCTGCACACCCTGACCGTCAGCTACCGCACCACGCAGGAGATCCTCGCCGCCACCACCGACCTGCTCGCCCGCATCGCCCCCGGCCAGGCCCGCGCCCGCGCCATCCGCCACGGCGAACCCCCGCGCACCCTCACCGCCCCGGCCCACGGCCTCGCCGCCGCCGTCCTGGCCGAACTGCGCGCCCAGACGGCCGCCCACCCGGGCGACCTCCTCGCCGTGGTCTGCGCGGACGCCCGCCTGCCGGAGCTGGAGGCCGCCGGCCTGCCCGGACACGTCCGCCTCGTCCCCGCCTCCGAGGCGCGCGGCCTGGAGTTCGACGCCGTCCTCGTCGTCGACCCCGACCAGATCACCGCCGCCCGCCCGGCCGGCGAACGCGACCTGTACGTCGCCCTCACCCGTGCCACCCGCCGCCTGTGCGTGATCAGGACCGCGCGGTAGGCCGGGCGGCGCCGGGCCCGGCCCGGTAGACGGCGAGGTGCCGGCCGGGGGCGCGGTGTACCCGGGCACCATCGCCTACCCCGCTCCGGCGCAAGCCTCCGCCTCCGCCAGGTACCGCGCCACCGGGCCCAGCGTCAGCATTCCACTGGCGGCGCCGGCATGCTCCGCACGGGCACCGCGCAGGGAAGCCCCGGCGCGTGCGGCGATACCGGGCTCGCCGAGGCGAACGGCGGCGCGGGCGGTCAGGCACCACATGGCCTCCTGCATGTGGTCGCGCGCCGGCTCGGGCACCGCGGCGAGCGCGGTACGGGCCTCCTCGACCCGGTCCTGGGCGAGCAGCACGAGGGGGCGCGCCCAAGCCCGGTACGGGCCCCAGTCGAGGTGCGGGTCGGTGGGCGCGGGCCGGTCGTGCAGCAGGCGCAGTCCGAGGAGGGCGAGCGCGAACAGGCCGCGGTGCAGCCCCGGCATTCCGGCCCACTGGAGGGCGTTCTCGGCGGCCCGGCAGTGCGCTGCGGCCGTGGCGGCGGTCGGCCCGCCGGGTTCGGTGCTGCGGGCGGCCGTGGCCCGGGCCCGGAACCACCCGGTGAGGACGGGGACGAGGGGCGCCTCGGTGGTGGCGGCGAGTCGGTTGGCAGCTTCGGCGTGCGAGGCCGCGGCGTCGAGGTCTCCGAGGGCCGAGGCGGACTGGAGGCGGACGAGTCGGCCGAGTACGCCGAAGTTCGGCAGCTCGTGCCGGGCGGCCAGGTCGAGGATCTCGGCGCCGATCCCGTCCCGTACCGCCGCGAGCCCGGGGCGGGTGAAGGACTGCAGGAACACCCCGTTGAGGGCGAAGACCAGCAGGGCGGGATCGGCCAGGCCCCGCGCCAGCGCCTCCGCCTGTTGTGCCGCCTGCTGGGCGCGGCCCAACTCGGCCGCGGACAGGTGGGCGCTGCGGCTCTCGACGGCGACCGTGGCCAGGAGGCGGGCCGACAAGTCGGCGGGGCCGTCGGGGCCGAGCGCGGTGAGCGTGCGTTCGGCAGCCGCGACGACCGCGCGGGACTGCTCGGGGTCGTCGGCCCGGCTCCAGACGGCGGGCACGTCGTAGGCGCCGATGATCCGGGCGGTCAGGAAGAGGTCTCCCGTGCGTTCCGCGGCCTGAACGGCGGCGAGGCGGTCGCGTCGCGAGTGGACGAGCGCGTCGCCACCCGCCAGTGCGAGGGTGCGGGCCAGATCCACGGTGGTGCGCGGGCCGAGTCGGACGCCGGGGCCGCTCCACCCGGTACGGGCGCCTTCGAGGGGCGCGGCCCCGTTGAGGATGTCCGTCTCCAGACGCCGGAGTTCGGCGCCAGGGTCGAGTCCGAGTTGATCGACGAGCATCGCGCGGGCTCGGCGGAGGGTGGCCAGCGCGTCGGCCTGGCGGCCCGCGCGGTACAGCGCGCGGGCCAGCAGCCCCCAGGCCGGCTCGCGCCACGGCTGTTCGGCGACGTGGGCGCCCAGTTCGGCGACGAGTCCGGCCCCTTCACCGGAGTCGAGGAGGAGGCGGGCGCGCAGTTCCACCCCCTCCAGCCGCAATTCCTCCAGCCGGGTCCGCTCGCGCTGCGCCCATGCGGCGCCGGTCACATCGGCGTACGCGGGTCCGCGCCAGTCCTTGAGCGCCGCGCTGAGGTCGGCCACCGTGTCAGGGTGGGCCACCGTGTCGAGACCGGGCATCGCGTCGGGGCCGGTCACCGTGTCAGGGCGACGCCGGGCTCGGGCCAGGGTGTCCTGGAACCGGTGGACGTCCACGTCCTCGCGCGGCAGGCGCAACGCGTAGCCGGGCCCTTCGGTGATGATGACGCGCGGCGGATCGCGCGGCGGCCGGTCGGGTTCGAGGGCACGGCGCAGCGCGGCGACGAACGTACGCAGAGCGCCCACGGCGCGGGCCGGTGGATCGGTCCACAGGTCGTCGACGAGGGTGTCGGTGGTGACCATCCGCCCCTCGGCGGCGACGAGCCGGGCGAGCACCTCACGATGGCGGGGGCCGCCCAGGTCGATCGGGCTGCCGTCGTCGCGGAGGGCTCGCACGGCACCGAGCACGTCGATTCGCATGCCCCCATCCTCCGTGTCGGGGGTCGGCTGCGCTTGACCGAACTGATCGGCTGCTGATCGGGCCGTAGCGACCGGTCTGTAGCGACCGGTCTGTAGCGACCGGTCCGTAGTGACCGGCACGTACTGGCGGCCGGTACTGGCGGCCGGTACTGGCGGCCGGTACTGGCGGCCGGTACTGGCGGCCGGTACTGGCGGCCGGTACTGATCCGTTGCTGATCGCCGTCGCCCAGGCTGGTCCGGTCAGCCCCCGACCGACAAGGACGGCCCTTCATGACGCTCACCATTCCCGGCTTCGATCACGTCCGCCTGCCCGGCGCGGACGGGGTGGAGCTGGCTGCCGCCGTCGGCGGCAGCGGCAGCCCGGTCGTGCTGTTGCACGGTTTCCCCCAGACCCACCTGATGTGGCGGCACGTTGCCGAGCGGCTCGCCGACGAACACACGGTGATCTGCCCTGACCTGCGGGGCTACGGCGCCAGCGACAAGCCGGCGGCCACCGACCCCGAGGTGTACGCCAAGCGCACCATGGCCGCCGACGTCGTGAACTTGGCGGCCGCCCTCGGCCACGAGCGCTTCGCCCTCGTCGGCCACGACCGGGGCGCCCTGGTCGCCTTCCGGGCGGGGCTGGACCACCCTGAGACCGTCACGCACCTGGGCATCCTCGACGTCGTGCCGACCCTCGACATGTGGAACGTCCTGCACGGCGTCCCGGCGGCGGTCGGCTACCACCTCTTCCTGATGGCGCAGCCGCCGGGCCTGCCGGAGGCGATGATCGCCAACAGCGCGGACGCGTTCTTCGGCTCGTTCCTCGACTCCTGGGCCAATGACGCGACCGCCGTTCCCGAGGATGTCCGTGCCGAGTACCTGCGGGCGAGCGCGGCGGCGGTGACGTCGATCGTCGCGGACTACCGGGCCTCGGCGGGCATCGACGTCACGCACGACCGAGCGGACCTGGACGCGGGGTCGCAGCTGGCCATGCCCGTGACGGTCGTCCAGCAGGACTGGGGCGCGCAGCTGGGCTACGACGCGGCCGCGGTGTGGAAGGCGTGGGCGCCGGACCTCGACCACCGGCTGACCCGAGCGGGGCACTTCATGGCCGAGGAGGCGCCCGACGAGATCGCGGAGGCGATCCGGGAGCTGCTGGCGCGTTGAACCTCCCGTTCCCCGGCTCGCCGATTGGCCGACTGACTGACTGACCGACTGACTGACCGACTGACTGACCGACCGACCGGGCCACGGTCGGTCGGCGAGTTGGGTTTTCGGTGGTCGGGTTCCTCTTCCGGCGCCGGGTACTGCCCGGGTCGGTGTCAGTTGTGGGTGCCGTCCGCCGGTTGGTCGTCGGCGAGCTCGGCGGCGTAGCGGGCGGCGGCCTCCGCCAGCATGCGGGTCATCCGGTCCGGTTTGTCGCCGAGGCGGGCGGCGACGGCGCGGCGGGCGTCTTCGAGGTTGCCGCCGAGGTTGCCCCCGAGGCCGCCGCCGAGCAGTTCGCGGATGATCACCAGGGAGTCGTCCGGGGCCATGTACCGCCGGGACATCCGTTGCTGGACCTCGTCCATGCCCTCGCGCGCCAGCACCTCCCGCAGTTCCTCGATCAGCGGGGCCAGCCACTGGGCGCGCAGTGCGTACTCGCCGTGGTCGGTGAAGGTCGCGTGGAGCCCGGCGAGCAGCTGCGCAGGGTACTCCTCCAGGGGTCCGGCGAACTGCGGGTAGTCCTTGGCGAATTCGTCCCAGTCGACGTAGAGTCCGGCGATCTGCTCCGGGAGGAGCGGGCAGCGCGACCAGGTCTCGTCGGACTGGGTGAAGACCTGCCGCAGCAGGTCGTAGGGCACCTCGTCGGTGCGCGAGAGCAGGATCGCGTCGTAGAGGTCCTTGCCCTGGGGGTGGTTGTCCGAGGCCAGCCAGAGGATCTTCCACGCGAGGGAGAGCTGTGGCGTGGCGGCGAACAACCGGCCCGTGACGCCGGGGAGCTGGTAGGACTCCGGTGGGACGGGCAGGTGTTCGGTGAAGACGAAGTCCAACTGGACGGTCCCGCCCGGAACGCCGGGTGCCGACCACGGCAGGACGAGCCGACGCCCGGGAATCCTGCTGTACGTCCAGATCTCGTCGCTGACCGCTTGGTCCGCGTGCAGCCGCACCGCGCCCGAGAGCCGTTCTGCGTCGGCGGCGAGCTCCTCGAACATGCGGTCCGTGCGCTCGTCCTCCAGCTGCCAGTCCGTCGGACGGACCACGAAGTCCAGGTCCCCCGGCTCCCGCGCCTGCTCGCCGTACCAGGCCCGCAGCAGGACGCTCCCGCGCAGGACCAGGTGCTCGGCCCACTGCGAGCCGGCGACGGCGGACAGCACGGTGTTCAGCGCCTCGCGCCGCGCGGCGAGCCACAGTTGGGCGAGCTGAGGGTCGGTGAAGGCGGGTTCACTGGGCCGCAGGGCCCGGGTGTACCCGGCGAGGGCGGGGTCGAAGACCGGCTGCTGGCTCACCGCCTCGTCGTCGATCGGCCGGACGCTCCTGGGCAGGCCCCGGTCCTCGCGGACGTCCTCCGGCGGTGGCTGCCGGGGAAGCAGGACACCCTGCCACGGCCCGTATGTCAGTTCCTCCCAGGCCACTGGTGACTGGGGCTGGTCCTCGGTCATCGCGGGTCTCCCTCTCCGTACGGTCCGGCACGGTGCTCGTGCTCGTGCCTCTGTTCGTGTTCGCGTTCGTGCTTCTGCTCGTGCTCGCTGATCCATCCCTCGTCCAGGGCCTCGGCGCTGTCCACGGCGACGAACTCGCGCTCCACCGACACCATCTCGCGACCGCCGGCGGCAAGGCCGCGGAGCAGCGCCTCCAGCCGACGGCCCGCGGTGCTCAGGCCGACCAGGCGGCACCGCTGGGTCACGAACCACTCGCGCCGGCCGTCGTCGCGTATCCGGCGCGGGTTGTGCGACAGGTGCGCACCGTGGCGGACGGCCAACTCGGCGAGGTCCGCGAGGCGGGCGGGGTAGGTGAGGCCGGCCGTGGGAAGCGGGCCCGGAAGCAGCAGCTTGACGTGGTGCTCGAAGTACCGGCGCGCCCCGTGCGGTACGGCGTCCTCGTCCGAGACCGGAACGCCCTCGGCCCACGGAGTGGCCTCGATCTTCGTCCGCAGGACCGTGAACCCGGCCCGAACCAGCCGGCCCGTGGTGTGGGACGTCGCCGCAGCGACCTCGTCCAACGAGCCGTTGGCGCGCAGGGTGAGCATCGGCTGCGAGGGCGCCGCACCGCGCGCCAGCAGGATGTGGGTGAACTTCAGGCCATGACCGTCGGCCCACCCGGCCAGCGCCTCGGCGGCGCCGGGCTCCACGGTCAGGTGCACCTCGAAGTCACCCCGGAGGTCGGGAGGACCGGACCGGTCGTCACGGTGTTGGTCAGGGCGGATGGCGAGCATGGGAGCATCCTGCCAAGCCCCTATGACAACGCCCCGCGCGCCCGGGTGCGCAGCGAGCCTTCGCCGGACCGGTCGTGGTCCTGTCGTCATACCCGGTCGGTGGCGCGCCGCGGGTTCTCGGGCGAGGTCAGCCCCCGAGGCCGTCCACCAGATCAAGGAGATCGGACAGTTGCAGGACCCGTCCGCCGGAACCCGGTAGCGGGATGTGCAGCGGCTCGGTCCACCGGGAGGGGATCGCGTCCAGTCCGTAACGGGCACCCGCAAGCCCGCCGGTGACCGCGGCGACGGTGTCCGTGTCGCCGCCCAGGTCGACGGCCGCGCGCAGCGCGCCCTCGAAGCTCGTCGTGGTGCGCAGAGCCCAGACCGCTGACCCCAGGCAGGGCCAGACGGCGCCGTTGAACTCGGTTGCCTGGTCCGGGTGCCAGTCGGGATCGAGGACCGTCGCGTACCGCGAGCGGTGATCGGGATGGATGAGCGCCAGAACGTCAGGGAGCGCGCGGAGGGCGTCGTTGTCTTCCAGCGTGACGCGTATGAGTTCGTGGAAGATCGCGGTGCCTTCCCAGGCGGCGCGGTCGCCGTGGGTGAGGGCGGCGATGCGCCGAGCGGCATCCATGGTGGCGGCCTGTCCCGCACGTGCGAAGTGGACCGCGGATGTCGATGCCCGCATCAACGAGCCATTACTGACATTGGCGCTTCAGGGTGATGGCGGCGGGAGGTCGAGGGAGAGGCCGGTCCCGGCGAGGAATCCGTCGAGGATGTCGGGGCGGTACTG
>NZ_JBWKEQ010000052.1:0-54999 GCF_056435365.1 Kitasatospora sp. NPDC043949
ACCCTCGGCAAGCCGGTCATGTCCACCGCCCGCAAGGTCGGCATGGGCGCCCTGCGCGCCTACCTCCTGGTCGCGATGGTGATGGTCATCATCAAGATCGTCCAGACCGCGCTCAACCACTGAGCCGCAGACCGCAGCCCGGACGGACGGGTGGTGGGCAGCGGCCCGCCACCCGTCCGTCCGTCTCCCAGGTCTCGCAGCCCTTCCCGCTCTCCCAGCTCTGCCAGCTCTCCCAGTGAAGGAGGTGCCGTCGTGCACACCCTGACCACCGCCGACTTCCTCGTCCGGCTCGCCACCGGGGTCGCCTGCGGCGCGCTCATCGGCGTCGAACGCCAGTGGCGGGCCAGGATGGCCGGCCTGCGCACCAATGCCCTGGTCGCCGCCGGCGCCACCCTGTTCGTGTTGTACAGCGAGGCCGTCGGCGACGCCGCCAGCCCCACCCGGGTCGCCTCCTACGTCGTCTCCGGCATCGGCTTCCTCGGCGGTGGCGTCATCCTGCGCGACGGCGCCGGCGTCCGCGGCCTCAACACCGCCGCCACGCTGTGGTGTTCGGCCGCCGTCGGGGTGCTCGCCGCCGCCGGGAAGCTCGAATTCGCCGTCCTCGGCACGCTCGGCGTCCTCGCCGTCCACCTGATCCTGCGCCCGGCCGGCCGGATGCTCGACCGCGCCCCGCAGTCCGGCAGCGACCCCGACTCCACCGTCCGCGCCACCGTCCACCTGGAATGCGAGCGCAAGGCCGAGACCCACATCCGGGCCCTGCTGCTCCAGGCCCTGTCCGCCTCCGGCCTCGCCCCTACCGGCCTGCGCGCCCGCCGTACCGACAGCGGCGACGCCACCAGCCTGCGCGCCACCGTGGCCATCACCGGGCAGGTCGCCCCGGCCCTCGAACAGGTCGTCAGCCGGCTCTCCCTCGAACCCGGCGTCCGCGACCTGCACTGGCACCTCGACGACGAACCCGACGACCCGAGCCGCCCCGCGCTCGCCTAGTAGGCGGCCCGGGGGAGGTAGAACGGAGGCACCGTCACGAGGCCGACCAGGAGGTCCCGATGTTCACCCCCGACCCCAGGCACGGGCCGCTGGTGCCGATGCTGCTGGTGCTCACCGTCGTCACCGGACTGGTGGACGCGGTCAGCTACCTCCGGCTCGGCCACGTCTTCGTCGCCAACATGACCGGCAACGTGGTCTTCCTCGGCTTCGCCCTGGCCGGTGCCGCCGGACTCTCCGCCACCGCCTCACTGAGCGCCCTCGCCGCGTTCGTACTCGGCGCCCTGGTCGGGGGCCACCTCGCCCGGCGGCTGCCCGACCACCGCGGGCGGCTGCTGACCACGGCGATGGTCGGCCAGGTGGTGCTCGTCGCCGCGAGCATCGCCCTGGCCGCCGTGGCCGGCTACACCTCCGACCCGGCCCGCTACGGCCTCATCGGGTTGCTGGCCTTCGCGATGGGCGGCCAGAACGCGGTGGTCCGCTCCCTCAAGGTCCCCGACCTGACCACCACGGTGCTCACCATGACCATCACGGCCCTCGCCGCCGACCGCACCGGCCCCCGCCGTCTGGCCTCCGCCGTCTGGATGTTCGTCGGCGCCCTCGTCGGCGCCCTCCTCATCCGCCAGGCCGACGTCCCCGTCGCCCTGACCCTCGCCCTGACCCTCCTCGTCGCCGTCGCGGCCCTCACCCACCGGGCCGCCGGATCCCACCCCGCCCCGGCCTGGACCCACCCGCTCTGACCCGGCGCCGCGCCCCTCCGCTCGCCGGCCCCCGCTCGTCCTCAGGGGTCAGTCGTCCTGGCGGTGGCCGGCGCGGCCGCTCCAGAGGGGTTCGAGGTGGGCCCAGCCCTGGGTCCAGGCTTCGTCGGCGCGGCGGTCGAGGACGTGCAGGCGAAGGCGCAGGGCGAGGGTGAGCAGGGCCAGGAGGGCGAGAAGGGCGCCGGCGCCGGTGCAGACGGCGGAGACGGCGACGGAGGCTCGGTTGGTCGGGGGCGAGGAGAGGGCGCCGGCGGGGTCGACCCAGACGGGGACGACGGTGCCGGTGACGGCCGTGCGGGGGGCCTGGACGGTGCCGGTGTGCGGCTGCCCGTCGGGGTAGGTCCAGGCGGCCTCGGCGTCGACGCGGGTGCTGTAGCCGGCGCCGAAGCGTCCGCCGGTGCCGGTGCCGGTGCCGGTGCCGGAGCCGTGGTCGGGGAGGGTGAGCACCACGGCGTCGACCTTGTGGAGGCGCAGGCGGTCGCTGTCGGCCTGGGGTGCGGTGGCGTGGTAGGCGAGCAGGGCGCTGCCGGTGGCGAAGGCGAGGGCGAGCAGGGCCCCGAGGGTGCTCAGCAGCCAGGCGCGGGCGCGGGCCCGGTCGACGGGCCGGACCAGCGGTTCGTGCCGGGCACCGAAGGCCCGCCGCAGCCGGCGGCCGGTTCGCGGCGGGCGCGACGAGGGCCGGGCGGGGCGGGGTGTGCTGGACACGTCGACGGCTCCTCAGGGGGGTTGGGGCGGCGCGGTGGTGGGGTCGTGGGGCTTCGTCACCCAATTTCCACCCGGTGGCCGCCCGCGCACAAGAGTCGTGCGGGCTCGTACCACCGGGACCTGCGGACGGCGCCGCCGCGCGCCGGTCGCGCTCCGGGTCACGCCCGGGCGTGCGGCCGCCCGGCGCCCCTTCGCGCACCCGGGACGTTCGACCCTCGGCAGCGGCCGGGCGGGCGGGCAGGCTGGGGTCCGGCCGCATCCTTCGTGCCAGGGGACGGCTTGGCCCGGTTGACCGTGGGGGTGCCGGGCCGTGGTGCGGTGCAGGGGGTGAGCGTGGGGCTGCCTCCTGCCCGCCCGCACCCGGGTGACGGTGTCTCCGCCCGGGTTCTGGCCGCGTTCTGACCGGGTTCCCGGCGAGGGACCCGAACGCGAGCGCTACGTGATCACCGACGCGGGGCGACGGAGTTCGAGACCTGGCTCCGGGGTCCGGACGCGCCCGAACCCAGCCTGCGGAGCGTGCTGTTCACCAAGGTGGTGCTGGCCCTGACGCTGGGCCGCGACGCCGAGGAGTACCTGGACACCCAGCGCGCCGCCCACCTGCGCCGGATGCGCGAACGCACCGAACTGCGCCGCACCGGCGCCCTGGTGGACGCCCTGCTCGCCGACCACGGCCTGTTCCACCTGGACGCCGGCCTGCGCTGGATCGACCTCACCGCCGCCCGCCTGGACGCGCCGGCCCGGCTCGGCCTGGCTCGGCCTGGGCGGCATGGAGCGGCATGGAGCGGCGCCGCTCCGGCGAACTGTCGGGTGGTCAGGCGCGGCGCGTGGCGCCGGCCCGGGGTCTGGCGGCCCGGCCGCAGGTGCTGTTCGCCGACGAGCCGACCGGCGCGCTCGACTCGCTGAAGCGGATCACCGGTCCTGAGGACGCCCGCAACGGCTGACGGCCCGTCGCCGTTCGGCATGGGCCGCCCGGGCGGTGGGCTCTCGGCGTCCGAGTGCCGCCGGGTACCCCGGCGCCCTCAGCGGGTGACGGGGTACCCGGTCGTTCCGGCCCGGACCACCGACGGCCGTTGCGGCAGCCAGCTGCCGAGGACCAGCGAGGACGGGTAGAACATCGGCTCCGGCAGCGCGTCCAGCGCGACCCGCTCCCAGCCGCCGCAGGAGTGCGGCTCGGTGACGACCGCCTCGGCCAGGCTCGGCGGCGCCAGCACGGCGGCGGTCAGCCGGGGCCGGCCGAGCTCGTGGTCGAGCAGGAGCGCGAGCACCCGCATCTGCTCGGCGGGCAGCACGATGCCGGTCTCCTCGGCGAGTTCGCGGGCCGCGGTCTGCTCGAAGGACTCGCCGGGATCGACCTTTCCGCCGGGCAGGCTCCAGGTCGGCGGCTCGCCGGCGGTGGTGCGCCGGCCGATCAGCACCCGGCCGTCCCCGGTGGGCACGATGATTCCTGCGCCGAGCAGCGGTGCGGTGGTCAATTCGCCATCTCCTTCGCGGGGGTCCTCGCCAGGATCGGGGATTACCAGTTGGAGCGCTCGTAGTCCTTCAGGAAGCAGCCGTACAGGTCCTCGCCGAGCTCACCGCGGACGATCGGGTCGTACACCCGGGCCGCGCCGTCGACCAGGTCGAGCGGGGCGTGGAAGCCCTCGTCGGCCAGCCGCATCTTGTCCGGGTGCGGCCGCTCGTCGGTGATCCAGCCGGTGTCGACGGCGGTCATCAGGATGCCGTCGGTCTCGAACATCTCGTGCGCGCTGGTGCGGGTGAGCATGTTGAGCGCGGCCTTGGCCATGTTGGTGTGCGGGTGGCCGGCGCCCTTGTAGCCGCGCTGGAACACGCCCTCCATCGCCGAGACGTTGACGACGTACTTGCGGCGGGAGGCGGAGGCGGCCATCGCCGGGCGCAGCTGGCTGATCAGGATGAACGGCGCGGTGGAGTTGCAGAGTTGGACCTCCAGCAGCTCGACCGGGCCGACCTCCTGGACGGTCTGCACCCAGCTGTTGGTGGGGGCGAGGTCGGGCACCAGCCCGCCGGCGTCGATCGCGGTGCCGGCCTCGATCCGGGCGGGCGTGGCGGAACCGGTGACGAGCGCGAGCGAGGTGACGTCCTCGGCGGCCATCCGCTGCGCGTCGCCGCTCGCCTGGTGGGGGAGGGCGGGAAGGTCGACGCTGCCGCTGCCGAAGCGGCCGATGGTGGTGGCCTGCGGCAGCTCGCCGGCCGGCAGCGGCGCGGACTCGGCGGCGATCAGCTCGCGGTAGGACTCCGGCGGGCGGCGCACGGTCTGCGCGGCGTTGTTGATCAGGATGTCCAGCGGGCCGTCGGCGGCGACCTCGTCGGCGAGCGCCATGACCTGGGCCGGGTCGCGCAGGTCGATGCCGACGACCTTGAGGCGGTGGATCCACTCGGCGCTGTCCGGCATCGCGGTGAAGCGGCGGATGGCGTCGTTGGGGAAGCGCGTGGTGATGGTGGTGTGGGCGCCGTCGCGCAGCAGCATCAGTGCGATGTACATGCCGATCTTGGCCCGGCCGCCGGTGAGCAGCGCGCGCTTGCCGGTGAGGTCGGCGCGGGCGTCCCGGTGGGCCCGGTTCTTGACGGCGCAGTCCTGGCAGAGGTTGTGGTAGAACGCGTCGACCTCGACGTACCGCTGCTTGCACGTGTAGCAGGAGCGGGGCCGCTCCAGGATGCCGGCGATCTCGGTGCTGGTGACGGTGGTCAGGCCGAAGGCGCCGGCGGTCTCGTCGTCGATCCGGGTGGGTGCGCCGGTGGCGGTGCGCGCGGTGACCTCGCGGTCGTTGGCGGTCTTGCGGGCCCGGGTCTCCTGGCGGCGGCGCTGCTTGAGCGTCCGGAATATGCCGCCGACGGCCTGGCGGACGGTGATCGCGTCCGGGTGGTCGACGTGCAGCTGGTCGAGCTCGGCGAGCACGTCCAGGCAGAGCCGCAGCCGCTCGGGGTCGAGGCCGGGACCGTAGTCGATCTCCTCCCCGGTGTCCGTGCCGCTCTGGTCCTGCTTGATGTCCACGCCCGCCGTCATTGCCTGTCGCCGCTTCCCGCTCGCCTCGCCGTTACCGCGTGAATGCTACGGGAGCGGCCCTGGCCGGGGCGAAAACCGTCGGCCTTGGATGATCGTCCAAGTCTACGCGCGGAGCATTGATCATGGTTTGTACACAGTGCCAGCAATGGGGCTCGAACTGGCTTTTGATCCCACCGTCCCGGAGAATTGAATGCTGGGTGCCGGGCGCCCGAGTGCGCCCGGCGGCAGTGCCGCAACCGCACCCGAGGTGTAATTTCTCCCAGCCAGAGAGCCCCCTTCATGCGCTTCCTGAACGACCTCAAGCCCTCGTACGACTTGACGTACGACGACGTCTTCATGGTCCCCAGCCGTTCCGCCGTGGGCTCCCGGCAGGCGGTCGACCTCTCCTCGAACGACGGCACCGGCACCACGATCCCGCTGGTCGTCGCCAACATGACCGCCATCGCGGGCCGCCGGATGGCCGAGACCGTCGCCCGCCGCGGCGGCCTGGTCGCCATCCCGCAGGACATCCCCACCGAGGTCATCGCCGAGGTCGTCTCCTGGGTCAAGCAGCGCCACCTGGTGCACGACACCCCGATCACCCTCGCCCCGGGCGCCACCGTCGCCGAGGCGCTGTCGCTGCTGCCCAAGCGCGCGCACGGCGCCCTCGTGGTCGTCGAGGACGGCAAGCCGGTCGGCGTCGTCACCGACTCCGACTGCCAGGGCGTGGACCGCTTCACCAGCCTCGCCGACGTGATGTCCCGCGACCTGCTGCTCCTGGACGAGGACATCGACTCGCGCACCGCCTTCGACAAGCTCACCGAGGCGCACCGCAAGCTCGCCCCGGTCGTCGACGCCGAGGGCCGGCTCGTCGGCATCCTCACCCGCAAGGGCGCGCTGCGCGCCACCCTGTACACCCCGGCCGTGGACGCCGCCGGCAAGCTGCGGATCGCCGCCACCGTCGGCATCAACGGCGATGTGGCCGGCAAGGCCAAGGCCCTGATCGACGCCGGCGCCGACGTGCTGGTCGTGGACACCGCGCACGGCCACCAGGAATCGATGATCAGCGCGCTGCGCGCGGTGCGCGGCCTCGACCCGCGGATCCCGATCGTGGCCGGCAACGTGGTCTCCGCCGCCGGTGTCCGCGACCTGGTCGAGGCGGGCGCCGACATCCTCAAGGTCGGCGTCGGCCCCGGCGCCATGTGCACCACCCGGATGATGACCGGCGTCGGCCGCCCGCAGTTCTCCGCCGTGCTGGAGTGCGCCGCCGAGGCGCGCCGGCTCGGCAAGCACGTGTGGGCCGACGGCGGCGTCCGCCACCCGCGCGACGTCGCGATGGCACTGGCCGCCGGCGCCTCCAACGTGATGATCGGCTCCTGGTTCGCCGGCACCTACGAGTCCCCGGGTGACCTGCAGACCGCCGCTGACGGCCGCCAGTACAAGGAGAGCTTCGGCATGGCCTCGGCCCGTGCGGTCAGCAACCGCACCGCCCAGGACTCCTCGTACGACCGGGCCCGCAAGGCGCTGTTCGAGGAGGGCATCTCGCACTCCCGGATGTTCGTCGACCCGGCCCGCCCGGGCGTCGAGGACCTGATCGACTCGATCGTGGCCGGTGTGCGCAGCTCCTGCACCTACGCGGGCGCCAACACCCTGGAGGAGTTCCAGGAGAAGGCGATCGTCGGCATCCAGAGCGCGGCCGGCTACGCCGAGGGCAAGCCGCTGCACTCCAGCTGGGCCTGATCGGGTCGGGCCTGAGCGCCCGCTCCTTCACCGGCCGGCCGGTTCCTCGCCTCGGGGAGCCGGCCGGCCGCCGTGCGGGGGGCGTCCGGTGCCTTGTGGGGTGCGTCCGGCGCCGTGCCCGGTGCATGCGGTGCCTTGCCCGGTGCGTCCGGCGTGCCCGCCGTCGTGCCCGGGGCGTCCGCCGTGCGTGGTGAGCCGTCGGCCGCGTCCGGTGCGGGGTGCGGGCCGAGCGGGAGCAGCAGGGCGTGGCCGAGCAGGCCGGCCGAGCAGTCCAGGGCGGCGGCGAAGGCCCGCGCGGCGGTCGGCACCGCGCGCAGCTCCCAGAGCGCCTGGACGGCGGACCACGCCCCCTCGCGGGCGGCCTCCACCGACCAGACGCCGAGCAGGTGGGTGAGCGGTTCGGCGCGCTCCAGCACGTCCGGGCCGGGCATCAGCTGCTCCCGGACGGCCGTCTCCACCTCTGCCAGCAGGCCGTTGATCCGGTGGTAGTCCGCCGCGAGCCCGGCCGGCTCGCAGCCCCGACGCAGGCAGGTGTCCACGACGGCGAGCGGCAGGTCGTGCTGGATGTGGGCGTTCATCCCGGCCAACGCGAACTGCAGCGGGTGCACCCCCGGGTGGGCGCGCAGCGCGAACAGCGGACGCCAGCAGGCGGGCGGCTCCTGCCCGGCCGCGTCGGCGGCCACGGCCAGCAGGTAGCGCCCGGCGAACACCGTGTCGAGCTCGGCCATCGCCGCCGGATCGGCGAAGTACGAGCCGCCGAGCCGGCCGCGGACGGCCTCCGTGACGGTGAGGTAGAGCCGGTTGAAGACCGCCACCCCGTCCGCCGGGGGCAGGACCGCCCCGATCTCCCGCAGCCGACCGACCACCTCCTCGACCGTGACTGGCGCCGTGACCCGAGTCGTGACGGGTGTCGCGACAGGCGCCGTGACCGTGTTCGCGGCCAGCACCGCGACCGGCGTGCCGTCCGCCGCCATCGTCGTACCGGGCATGCGCCACCCTCCGATGTCGATCGTGCACTGATCGCATCATCGTGGCAGCGCGGACGGCAGCCCGGTGCGTGCGGCGCGCGGCGCGCGGCTGAGACCAGGTGATTCAGCCCAGCTCGTACTCCAGGACGTAAGTGTGGGTGCCGGCCTCGTCGACGGTCAGGCGGAACTCGCCGGTGAGCCCGGCCAGCTCGCCCGACCCGGTGCCCGGCACCACGCGTATGGTCGTCCCGCCGGTGTCCCACGCCGCGTGCTGGAGCACGAACGAGCCCTTACGCCCGTCCAGTTCGCCCGTCACGTGCTCCACCGCGACGTAGGACGCCGGGCCGCCCGAGGGGCCCGCGACGGAGAGCATCCGCACCTCGCTGGTGCCGCTCAGCCCACCCGTGAAGTTTTTGGAGATCCGGACCCGCCCGAAGGCCGCACCCTCGCGCTCCTCCGTCTCCACCGGTTCGAAGCCGGTCAGCTCGAACGACCCGCTGGCCTTGTCCCCCATGGCGCTCTCCCTTCGACGATCGCTACCCGGCCGGCTCCTCACCGACCGTGTGCGAAGCCTTGCACACGGCTCTGACAATCGGCCGGGCCGTCACTGCTCCCGCCGGCCCGCCCATCCCGCCTGCCCCCTGGCTGCCTGCCCGTCCGCCGTCCGCCCTCCGCCCGTCAGTGCTCCCAGCGGAGCGCCAGCAGCGCCGCGTCGTCCGTCAGCCCGGCGTCGCCGACCCAGCCGTCGACGTCCGCGAGCAGGTCCTCCAGCAGGTCCGCCGGGTTCCCCGCGGGCAGCTCCGGCAGGCGCTCCTCCAGCGGGTA
Organism: Kitasatospora sp. NPDC043949; assembly: GCF_056435365.1. Classification (NCBI taxonomy): domain Bacteria; kingdom Bacillati; phylum Actinomycetota; class Actinomycetes; order Kitasatosporales; family Streptomycetaceae; genus Kitasatospora; species Kitasatospora sp. NPDC043949. The sequence goes on from NZ_JBWKEQ010000052.1 coordinate 8,982, forward strand.
GAACCGCCCCTCGGCGTTGCGGGCCTCGGTGATGCCGTCGGTGTACAGGAGCAGCAGGTCCCCCGGCAGCGGCTCGAAGTGGACCGTCGGATACCCGTCACCGGTCAGCCCCCGCAGCCCGAGCGGCGGCGCGGCGTACGGCGGCGTCAGCGCGCGCACCCGGCCCGCGCGGCGCAGCAGCGGGGGCGGGTGCCCGCAGTTGACCACGCCGGCCGGCCCCCGCTCCGCGGGCACGGTCAGCAGCAGCGCGGTGGCGAAGCGCCCCTCGTCCGGTCGGGCGGCGAGCGCCGCGTCCAGCCGCTCGGCCAGCCGCGCGAGATCTGGCTCCGTCCGGGCCGCCTCGCGGAACACCCCCAGCACGTCCGCCGCCGTCTCCACCGCCGGCAGCCCGTGCCCCTGCACGTCCCCGAGCAGGATCCGGGTGCCGTAGCGGGTGTCGACCACCGCGTACAGGTCCCCGCCGATGCGTGCCTCGGCCGCCGCCGCGACGTAGCGCACCGCGGTGCGCAGCCGCCCGATCCGCTCCGGCGGCGGGCGCAGCAGGGCCCGCTGTGCCGCCTCGGCGACCGTCCGGACGTGGAACAGCTCCCGCTCCCGGGCCGACACCAGGACGACGTTGGCGGCGCTGGCCAGGGTCGCCGCGAGCACCGTGATCAGCGCGGTGATGTGCACCTCGGCCGGCAGTTCGGTGTTGGTGGTCTCCAGCAGCCCGACCGCCACGACGGCGATGCCCCCGGCGGCCAGCGGCACCCGGGCGCTGCGGGTGGTCGCCCCGGCCAGGACCGGCGCGACGGCCAGTACGGGGGAGAGGGTCGTCCCCGGCCCCGTCACCAGGTCGGCCACCACGGCGGCGACCAGCAGCCCGAAGGCGCCGACCAGCAGCATCCGGGTGCGCCGCGGCAGGTGCAGCGGTGGCACACCGTCCGGGCCGTCTGCGCTCACACGTCCTCCCGGCTGCTCCCGGCGGATTGGCGACCTACCGTCCACTGTGCTCCGCACTCCCCGTGAGCGGCACCTCGGGGGACCGGGGCGGCTCGGGGACCTCGGCCGAGGCCGCCCCGAGCGGGCGGACTACGCTGGCCGGGAGATGAGACGCAAGAGCCGCCGCCCGGCCTCCCCCCTCCCGCAGCGCCACGGTGTGGACCCGGTGCACCTGCGGCTGCCGCCCGAGGGCCCCTGGCCGTCCGTCCGTGCCTACCTGGTCGAGCGGCTGCCGGCCGTGGCCGCCGCGCGGATCGATGCGGCGCTGAGCGGCCGCGAGATCGTCGGCGAGCACGGCCCGGTCGCCCCGGACGAGCCGTTCCGGCCCGGCGCGCACCTGTGGTTCTACCGGGACCTCCCCGAGGAGGTCCGCGTCCCGTTCGAACTGGAGGTGCTGCACCGCGACGAGCACCTGGTCGTCGTCGACAAGCCGCACTTCCTGGCGACCACCCCGCGCGGCCGGCACGTCGTCGAGACGGCGCTGTCCCGGTTGCGGCACAGTCTCGACCTGCCCGCCCTCAGCCCCGCGCACCGGCTCGACCGGCTCACCGCGGGCCTGGCCATGTTCGTGGTGCGGCCCGAGGAGCGCGGTGCCTACCAGACGCTGTTCAGCGACCGGCTGGTGCGCAAGGAGTACCAGGCGATCGCCCGGTACGACCCGGCGCTGGACCTGCCGCGCACCGTGCGCAGCCACATCCTCAAGGAGCGCGGGGTGATCGCGGCCCGGGAGCTCGACGCGCCGCCGAACAGCGAGAGCCGGATCGACCTCCTGGAACGCCGCGACGGCCTGGCCCGCTACCGGCTGCGGCCGCTGAGCGGGCGCACCCACCAGCTGCGGCTGCACATGTGCGGCCTCGGCGTGCCGATCCTCGGTGACCCGGTGTATCCGGTGGTGCTGCCAGAACCGGCCCCGGACGACTTCCGTCGCCCGCTCCAACTCCTCGCCTCGGTGGTCGAGTTCACCGACCCGCTGACCGGCCGGGAGCGCCGCTTCGACACCCGCCGCACCCTCGCCGCCTGGACGGACCCGCAAGCCTGGGCCGGCGGCCCAGGTCCGGCGACCCGGACACCCTAGGCCCAACGGACGACCGGGTCCCGGTTCCGGCGCCCGATCCGCCGCCGCCCCCTGCGGGGCGAGGGTGGGGACATGAACGCAGCACAGCACACCGCCCCCGCCCCCGTCGCCGTGGTCACCGGCGCCTCCCGGGGGCTCGGCCTGGCGCTCGCCCGGGCCCTCGCCGCCGACGGCTGGCAGCTGGTGATCAGCGCCCGTGGCGCGGCCGGACTCGCCGCCGCCGAGGCGGCCCTGGCCGCCGTCACCAAGGTCGTCGCCCTCTCCGGTTCCATCGTCGACGACGACCACCGTGCCCACCTGACCGCGGCCGCCGACGGGCTCGGCGGCGCGAGCCTGCTGGTCAACAACGCCGGTACGCTCAACGGCGCCACCGCGCCCGGCGCCGAGCCGCTGCCCCGGCTGGCCGACTTCCCGCTGCCGGACCTGCTGGAGACCTTCGAGGTCAACGCGCTCGCCCCGATCGCCCTCACCCAGCTCCTCCTGCCTCAGCTGCGTGCCCGCGCCGGGAGCGTGCTCAACATCAGTTCGGACGCCGCCGTCGTGCCCTACCTCGGCTGGGGCGGCTACGGCGCCAGCAAGGCGGCGCTCGACCATGCCACCGCCGTACTCGCCCGCGAGGAGCCGGAGTTGCGGGTGTGGGCGGTGGACCCGGGAAGCATGCGCACCGGGATGTTGCAGGAGGCCAGCCCCGGTGAGGACATCTCCGGCGAGCCGCTGCCCGAGGAGGTGGTGCCGGTCCTGCTCGGACTGCTGCACGACCGGGCCGCCTCCGGCCGCTACCGCGCCGAGGACCTGAGGGCCGCGGCCCGGGGTGGGCGATGACCGAACTCGTGGACCTCGGCCTCGACGTCGCCGTGCCGCCCGAACTCTCCGCCCGGGCACCGGCGGAGGCGCGCGGCGGGGCGCGGGATGGCGTGCGGATGCTGGTCGGCCGGCGCGACCGGGGGAGCGTCGAGCACCACCGCTTCACCGAGCTGCCCGAGGTGCTGCGCGCGGGTGACCTGCTGGTGGTCAACAACTCGGCCACCCTGCCGGCCGCGCTGCCCGGCCGGCTGCCCGACGGTACGGCGGTCGCGCTGCACCTGTCCTCCGCCCAGCCCGACCAACGCGGCTCCTACCTGGTGGAGTTGCGGCGGGTGGTGCCGGGGTCGGCGGCCGCCTACTACCCGCCGGCCGACTCCCCGGCCCGCCCCGGTCTGCGGGTGGCGCTGCCCGCCGGCGGCGCGGCCGAGCTGGTCGCACCGTTCACCGCCCGGCTCTGGTACGCCGAACTGGCGCTGCCGGCAAGGATGTTGCCGTACCTGGAGGTGCACGGCAAGGCGATCCGTTACGGCTACGTGGACCGCGACTGGCCGATCGAGGCCTACCAGACGGTCTTCGCGGCCGTCCCCGGCAGCAGTGAGATGCCGAGCGCCGCAAGGCCGTTCAGCGCGGAGGTGGTGGCCCGCCTGGCGGGTCGCGGGGTGCTGGTCGCGCCGGTCACGCTGCACACCGGGGTGGCCTCGCCGGAGGCGCACGAGGCGCCGTACGCCGAGCGGTTCCACGTCCCGGCGGCCACCGCCCGTCTGGTCGGCCATGTGCGGGCCGGCGGTGGGCGGGTGATCGCCGTCGGCACCACGGTGGTGCGCGCCCTGGAGTCGGCCGCCGCGTCGGACGGCACCGTCCAGGAGGCGGACGGCTGGACGGAGTTGGTGATCACTCCGGAGCGCGGGGTGCGCGCGGTCGACGGCCTGCTCACCGGCTGGCACGAGCCCCGCGCCTCGCACCTGCTGATGCTGGCCGCCGTCGCCGGGCGGCCCCTGCTCGCCGAGTGCTACCGGGCCGCCGTCCAGCACCGCTACCTCTGGCACGAGTTCGGCGACGTGAACCTGCTCCTGCCGGACTGAGCCCGCGCGCCGCGCCGCCCGGTCGTGGGCCGGATCACTCGGTCGCGGGCCGAATTACTCGGACGGGCTGCCCGGGGGCAGTTCCAGCTCGAACCAGACCACCTTGCCGTCCCCGGTGCGGCGGCTGCCCCAGCGGTGCGCGAGCTCGTTGACCAGGTGGATGCCGCGCCCGCCCTCGTCCTCGGCGCGGGCGCGCCGGATCCGGGGCGTCTCGCTCTCCTGGTCGGCGACCTCGACGGTGAGCGCCCGGTTGCAGAACAGCCGCAGCTGGGTGGGGGATCCGGCGTGCACCAGGGCGTTGGTGATCAGTTCGCTGGTGAGCAGTTCGGCCCAGTCGGCGAGCGGTTCGAGGCCCCAGGCGGCCAGCGTCTCGCGGGTGAAGCGGCGCGAGTGGGCGACCATCGCGCGGTCGCCGGTGAGCGGCAGGCTGGCGATCCGGTCCGCGCCGACCGGCCGGACCTGCGCCATGATGACGGCGATGTCGTCCTCGCTGGTGGGGCCGGTGAGTTCGGCCAGGACGGCGTCGCAGGTCTGCTCCAGCGAGCGGCGCCGGTCGGCGACCGTCCGGCAGAGCAACTGCAGTCCCTCGTCGATGTCGTGGCCCCGGCGCTCGACCAGCCCGTCGGTGTAGAGCGTCAGGATGGCCTCCTCGGGGAGGGTGAACTCCACGCTCTCGAACGGGACCCCGCCAACGCCGAGCGGTGCGCCGGGCGGCAGTTCGACCAGGTGCGCCCTCCCCTGCGGATCGGCGACGACGGGCGGCAGGTGGCCGGCGCAGGCGGCGGTGCAGTGGCGGTCCACCGGGTCGTACACCACGCAGACGCAGGTGGCGAACTGGCCCTCGCCGAGTGCGCTGGAGGCCTCGTCCAGCCGGTGCAGGACGCGCTCAGGGGCCAAGTCCAGGGTGATCAACGTCCGGGCGACAGTGCGCAGTTGGCCCATGGTGGCGGCGGCCCGGATGCCGTGGCCCATCACGTCGCCGACGATCAGCGCGACCCGCCCCGAGGAGAGCGGCACGACGTCGAACCAGTCGCCGCCGACCTCGCTGACCACGCTGCTGGGCAGGTAGCGGTAGGCGAGGTCCAGGCCGAGCGTGCGGTGGATCTCCTGCGGCAGCAGGCTGCGCTGGAGGGTGAGCGCGGTGTCCCGCTCGCGCCGGTAGAGCCGGGCGTTGTCGATCGCGAGGGCGGTGCGCGCGGCGAGTTCCTCGGCCAGCGAGCGGTCCTCCGGGCCGAACGGCTCCGGGTTGCGGGTGCGGACGAACTCCGCGCCGCCCAGCACGAGTCCGCGCGCCACCAGCGGCACCATCAGGTACGAGTGCACCCCGGCGGCCAGCCCCGGCTGGACCCGGTCGGGCGAGGCGGCGATCCGGCGCATCTCCTCCTCGGTCACCTCGGAGACCAGGATCGAGCGCCGGGTGCGCAGGCTCTGGGCGTACAGCTGGGCGGACTGCGAGGTCTCGCCGACCTGGTCGGAGGCCGCCGTCATGCCGCCGCCCCGGGTCGCTTCGCCGACCGCCACCGCCCGCATCAGTATCGAATCGTTCTCCGGGACGGGGCCGGGCTCCTCGCCGCCGAGCACCGCGTCGCGCAGGTCCACGGTGACGAAGTCGGCGAAGCGCGGGATCACCACCTCCACCAACTCCTGGGCGGTGCGGTGCAGATCGAGGGTGGTGCCGATCCGGGTGCTGGCCTCGTTGAGCAGCGACAGCCGCTGCTGCGCGGCCCGGGCCTCGTCCAAAGCCCGCTGCCGGGCGGCGGCCGCGTCGCGTTCGCGGGTGAACAGCAGCGCGTTGTCGATGGACACGGCGGCCCGCACCGCCAACTCGCCGGCCAGCGCCAGGTCGTCCTCCTCGTAGGGGCGCTCCACCAGGGTGCGGTAGAAGCCCGCGACGCCGACCGCGGTGCCGCGCGCGATCAGCGGGACGACCATGAAGGAGTGGACGTTCTGCTCCCGCACCGCCGCGGCGCGCACCGGGTCGTCGGCGAACCAGGCCATCCCCTCCGCGTCCATCCGCGGCACCAGGACCGGCTTGCGGTGTGCCAGGCTCCACGCGTACGGCGTGCCGGGCGCGAAGCGGTGCACCCCGCCGAGTCGGGCGACCGGCCGCAGCGTCGAGCCGGGTACCGAGTGGAAGGCCATCCGCCGCAGCAGCGCCGAACCGTCCGCCGGGGCGCGGGCCTCGCGCTCGCCGCGGACCAGGTCCTCCAGCACCTCCACCACCACGGAGTCGGCCAGCCTGGGCGTCGCCACCTCGGCCAACTCCTGTGCGGTCTGGGCGAGATCGAGCGTGGTGCCGATCCGGGTGGAGGCCACGTTGACCAGCGCCAGCCGCTCCTGGGCGGCCTTCGCCTCGCGCAGCGCCTGCTGCCGGGCCAGGACGGTCTGGTGCTGGCGCAGGTACAGCCGGGCGTTGTCGATCGCGACGGCGGCCCGCGAGGCCAGCTCGTCGCCGAGGGTGATGTCGGCCTCGGCGAACGACTCCCGGTCGCCGCGCCGCGAGTACACCACCATGCCGAGCGTGGTGCCGCGCGCCACCAGCGGGGTGATCCGCACCGAGCGCGGCCGGTCGCCGAGGTAGGCCCGGCGGTGGCTCTCGGTGATGGCCTCGCTCAGCAGCGGCAGCTCCCAGGACGGCACCACCACCGTCCGCCCGGTGGCCAGCGCCCGGGCGTACGGCGAGTCCGGCGTCAGCTCGTACAGCGATTCCACCGGCAGTGACTCGGCCGGGTACAGCGGGTCGGTGGTGGCCAGGGCCAGCCGGCGGACCAGCTGCGGCGCGTCCGGGTCGGGCGGTTCGACGTTCCGCCCGGTCACCAGCACCTCCAGCGCGAACACCCCGCTGATGTCGGCGACCCTGGGCACCATCGTGTCGGCCAGCTCCCGGGCGGTCTGCCGGAGGTCGAGCGTGGTGCCGATGGAGGCGGTCGCGTCGACCAGCAGGGCCAGCCGCTCCTGGGCCCGCGCAGCCCGGGCCTCGGCGCGGAACCGCTCGGTGACGTCGATGACGGTGGAACTGACGCCGAGCACCCGGCCGCCGGGTTCCTCCAGCCGGAAGTACGAGGCGGACCACGCGTGGTCGTGCTGCGGGTCGCCCGGGGTGCGGCCGTGCGAGCGGGTGTCCACCACCGGCTCGCCGCTCTCCAGGACCCGTCGCATCACCGCCTCCGCCTCGGCGCCGTTGATCCCGGGCAGCACCTCGGTGAGCCGGTGGCCGAGCTGCTCCTCGACGGGCAGGCCGTTGGCCCGGGCCAGCGCCTCGTTCAGCCGGACGAAGCGCAGCTCGGGGTCGAAGACGCCCATGCCGACGGGGGACTGGGTGAAGAAGCCGTCGAGCACCGCCAGGTCCGCCTGGATCCGGCGCAGCGTGGTCACGTCGGAGGCGACGGCCAGCACCAGCGTGCGGCCGTCCGGCCCGGTGATCGGATGGGTGCGGAACTCCAGGTTCACCAGATGCCCGTCCCGGTGCCGGACCGGGAACACACCGGACCAGGCCCGGCCGTGCAGGATCTGCTGGAACAGTTCCAGCACCTCGGGCCGCTGCTCCTCGGAGGTCAGCAACTTGGCGGCCTTGGCCCCGATCGCCTGCCCCGGGGAGTAGCCGAGCAGTGCCTCCGCGTCGCCGCTCCAGTGCAGGATCCGGCCGTCGGCCTCGATCAGCGCCGTCGCGATCGGCACCATCAGCAGGGCGTCCTGTTGCGGCTCGCCCAGGTGGTGTTCGTTGTCGTTCACCATGGCCAGAGAACCGTCCGGAGATCGTCCCCACCAGCCCTGCCATCTTCGCACGCGGCCCCGGCGGGCCGCTCACCGTAGCGGCTCACCGGAGCGGCGGCGGGCGCTCCGGGAAGAAGTCGTCGAGCTCCCGGCGGCACCGCGGCGCTGGCGGCGGTCGAGGGGGGGGGGGGGGGGGGGGGGGGGGGGGGGGGTGGTTGGGGGGGGGGGGGGGGGGGGGGGGGGGGGGGGGGGGGGGGGGGGGGGGGGGTGTGGGGGAAGGGGGGGGAGGGGCCGAGGTGAGGAAGGGGGGGGGGGGGGGGGGGGAGGGGGGGGGTCCGCCGCGCCCCCCCCCCCCCGCTCCTCACCGGGTCGCGGCCCGCTCGCGGGCCGGGGCGGCCTCCGGGGCTCCGCCGCCCCGGGCTTCGGCGGTGCGGGCGGCCAGGGCGAGCAGCGCGCCGACGAGGCACAGGGCGGCGGCGACCAGAACGGCCCGGTCGGTGCCCGCCGCCAGGGCGCGGGCGGCGGCCTCCCGGCCGGGGCCGCCCGGTCGGGCCGAGCCCGCGACGGCCACGGTGACCGCGACGCCGAGTGCCGAGCCCAGGTACCGGGAGGTGTTGTTGGCACCCGAGCCCATGGCCGCCCGGTGCGTCGGGACGCTGCTGACGGCCAGCCGGGCCAGCGCCGCATTGAGCACCCCGCTGCCGACGCCCGCCACCGCCAGACCCGGCGCCAGCCGCAGCCAGCCGGAGCCGGGCGCCAGCCCGTACAGGCCCGCCTCGCCGAGGCCGCAGACCGCGAGCCCGACGGCGACCTGCGCGGTGGCCGACAGGTGCGCCGCCAGCCGCCGCGCCTGGAGCGCGGACAGCACCGACAGGCCCGACCAGAGCGCCAGCACCCCGCCCGCGGCCAGGCCGGGCAGGCCCAGGACGCCCTGGAGCAGGGTCGGCAGGTAGCTCATGAAGCCGACCAGCGAGAGCCCGGTGAACAGGGCCCCGCCGGTGGCGGCGACGAAGCCGGGGCTGCGGAACAGCGCGAGGTCCAGCATCGGCTCCCGGACCTTCGCCTCGACCAGCCCGAACAGCGCCAGCAGCAGCACCCCGAGCGCCAGCAGCACGACGACCACCGGCCGCCCCCAGCCGCCGCGCCCCTCGGCCAGCCCGGCGATCAGGCAGGACGTCCCGGCGGCCAGCGTCAGCACCCCGTACGGATCGAGGGCGCGTGGCCGTTCGGCCCGCGACTCGGTGAGGACGGCGGCCGCGTACGCCGCCACGGCGGCGGAGACGACCGCGATCCCGCCGCTGACCGCGCGCCAGCCGGCCCACTGCCCGACCAGCGCGCCGTACACCGGGCCGACGGCGATGCCGAGGCCGACGGCGGCGCCCCAGACCCCGAGTGCCCGGATCCGGCCCGGGCCGGGCGGGTGGGCGTGGCTGATCAGGCCGAGCGCGGGTGCCAGGACGGCGGCCGAGGCGACGCCGAGCAGCACCCGGGCGGCCAGGTAGACGGCGCCGCCGGGGGCCAGCGCGGCCAGCGTCTCGGCGGCCGCGAACAGCAGCACGCCGAAGGTGAAGACCCGCTTGCGGCCGTGGTCGTCGGCGGCGCTTCCGGCGGTGAGCAGCAGGGCGGAGATGCCGACCAGGGTGCCGGTGAGGATCCAGGTCCGGCCGGTGGCCCCGAGGTGCGCGGCCTGGGCGGTGGCGGCGAGCGAGGCGGTGGGGGCGGTGTAGGCGACGGTGACCAGCGCGGTCGCGGCTGCGGTGGCGGCCAGGGTGGCGCGGGGCCGGACGGGCGCGGTGACGGGGGAGGAGCCGGGTGGTGCGGGGGACATGGGGTGTTCCTCCGGAGCGCGGACCTTAGGTCTGGTGAATGAACCTTCGTCTCGATCGGCACGCTACCACCATTGGTCTGTTCATTGAACCCGCTGTTCGGGTGGACTACGCTGACCCGCATGGCGCTGGGAACCGACTACGAGCAGCAGGACTGCGCACTGGCCCGCGCCCTGGAGGTGGTCGGCGAACGCTGGAGCCTGCTGATCCTCCGCGACGCCTTCTACGGAGTGCAGCGTTTCAACGACTTCCTCGCCCACCTCGGCATCCCCCGCGCCGTCCTCACCGCCCGCCTCAACGCCCTGGTCGCGGCGGGGGTGCTGCGCAAGGAGCCGTACCAGCAGGCGCCGCTGCGCCACGGCTACCTGCTCACCGAGACCGGCCTCGAACTGTGGGGGCCGCTCTACCAGTTGAGTCGCTGGGGCGGTCGCCACGCGACCGCGGGCGGTCCGCACCACCTGTTCGCGCACGCCGTCTGCGGCACCGACCTGGACGTCGTCGGCGCCTGCCCGCGGTGCGGCGGCGCACCCGTCCCGCCGGCCGAGATCGCGATGCGCCCCAACCCCGCCCGCGGCGACGCGCACCGGGACGACCCGGTCTCCCGCTCCCTGGTCCGCCCGCACCGGCTGCTCGAACCGATCGCCTCGGCGGCGCCGGCCGCGTAGCGAACGGCGGGCGACGGACGGCGGCGCGGCCGCCGGCAGGCTGCCGACGGCCGCGCCCACCACACCCGGGTCACGGGTGGAACGTCACCTCCGGATTGGCGGCGGTCGGCCCGTCGAGGAGCGGCTGCCGCACGCCCTTCAGCTGGAGGTCGAAGAAGGCCGCCACGTACGAGCGGGTGAGCTCCGCGCCCCGCTCGCCCGACATCGTGGTGCCGGGAGGCTGGGGCAGGTTGAGCTTCTCGAAGAACAGCGGGAAGTCGGTGAAGGTGCCGTGGTTGGAGCCGGCGAAGGTCAACCAGCGCTTCCAGCCGTCGAGGTGTGGCCAGCTCTCCGTCCAGCTGCTGTCCTCGGCGCCGTCGGGCAGCGGGTGGCCGATCATCAGGAAGGGCTTGCCGCCGATCCCGGAGGCGGGGACCGTGACGTCCATGGTGCCGTCCAGGTCCACCCCGGCCCGGATCCGGTCGTCGGCGAGCAGGGACGGGACGGTCGAGGCGCCGCCGGCCGAGTGCCCGGCCATCCCGATCCGGTCGCGGTCGATCATGCGGGCGTAGTGCCACGCCGGGTGGGGGCGGGCGGTCAGCTGGTCGAGGACGAAGGAGACGTCCTTCGCCCGGCTGTTGTCCACGGCCGCCCAGGACTCCGGGGTCGTCAGCTTGTCGCACAGCAGGCACGGGAGGGTCTGCCCGTCGGGGAACGTCGTCCCGGTGTTCTCGTAGGTGTGGTCGACCAGCGCGACGACGTACCCGCGGCTGGTCAGGTCCTCGGCGAGGCCGCTCAGCGAGGCCCGCGGCATGGTGAAGCCCGGCGACAGCACCACCAGCGGGAAGTGGCCGCCCTGCGGGCGCGCGTCGGACTTCGCCCAGGTCCGGGTGCCGGTGACCGTCTCGGTCGGGATGGTGTTGCCCGGGAGCTTCCCGTCCAGCAGCATCCGGGCGGCCGCAGGGGTCATGTACGGGGCCGCGCTGCCCGTCCCGGCCTTCGCGGGGTAGTACATCGACACCATCAGCTGGCGCGGACCGGCGGAGGGGACCCACGGATCCGGGCGGTCCCGGTCCACCAGGTGCAGGATCTCCTGCCCGACCTCGTACGGGCCGGTCGGGCGCGGCAGGTCGACGTGGACGGCGGCGGGGGCGGAGGCGTTCGTCAGGGCGGCGGGAGCGGCCAGGGCCGGCGCGGCGGCGGCGACGGACAGCGGCAGGGTGAGCAGCAGGGCTGCCGCGGCCGTGGTGGTGCGAAGTCGGTTCATGTGAGGGACGGTAGGCCGGGGGAGCGGAAGTTGACGTCCACTCAGCGGCGTAGAGATCCCTTCCGGGACGTGCGGGAGGGGACCCTTAGGGGTCGGCCGAATGGACGCCGGCCGGACCGGACCGAACCGGAGTCGTTGAGGAATCGAACTCGAACTCACCGCGGAGCAGTGAGTTCGGGAGTCCACCCCTCGGATCGTCCGCCGGTCAGAGGCTCCGGGCCCGGACCTCCTCGACGAAGGCCGCCGCCGCACCGGCGTTCGGCACCGGGAGGGTGAGCGGCAGGCCGGCCGAGTGCGTCCGGATCTCCAGCTCCCCGAGCTCCGAGGCCCGCGCGGACTGCACCTCCGTCCACCGGAACGACTCCGTCGCGCCGAGCGGGTGCGGCGGCCGGTGCACCAGCCCGCCGGCCGTCAGCGTCAGCTGCCCCCGGGCGAACCGGACGCCGCCCTCCGTGCGCAGCGCCTCGTGCAGTGCGGCCCGGAGGGTCGGGCGGAGTCGCTCGTCGAGCTCCCGGAACAGCTCGTCCAGCCGTCGCAGCTGCGCCAGTGCCAGCGGCTCGTCCGCGCCGACCAGCCAGATCCGGCCCTGCTCGCCCACTCCGTGCCGCCCGCCGGGGGAGTACTCGGTGGCCTCCACCGCACTCCACGGCAGGGGCTGCTCCGCGCCGTCCGCCCCGACCAGCACCAGCCCGCGCTCGTGCACCCGGACGGCCCGCAGGCCCGGCGCCGGCCGCAGCCGCCCGTACCCGCTCGCGGCCGTGATCGCCGCCGCGGCCACCACGGGTGCTGGCCACCACTCCCCGCTCGCCAGCCAGGCCGCCCCGGCGACAACGGCCGCCGCCGCGTCCAGCCAGGCCCGCGTCGGCCATGGCAGCGGCCGGAACCGCCGGTACACCCGCACCGCGCGGCCGAGCCGCCCGTCGCCGTCCGCGACCGACCGAGCCCGCGACAAGGGCCACACCACCGCCACCTCGGCCACCTCCCGCTGAGCGAACACCACAACCGGAACCGCGACTGTCAGATCCTCAGCATCGACCGACCGCCGCGCCCTCGAACAGGGCCAATTCGTACCTCTTGGCCCTGAAACGACCTCACCCCATCCTCCACCTCACTCCGCCGACGGCCGCACCCGGTCCTCCGCCGGGCCCGCTCACCGCCACGCCCCGGCCTCGGCTCGTCAGCTCGTCGTCGCGTACTCGTTCTGCAGCGTGCGCAGCAGGGCCGTCCCGGTCGGATCGGTGGAGCGGCGGGTGTTCACCAGGACCACCACCCCCACCTGCTTCTCCGGATCGAAGGCCACGAAGGAGCGGAACCCGCCCGTGCCGCCGTTGTGCCAGATCTGCAGGTGGCCGCCCTGCTGGCTGTGCAGGCGGTGGCCGAGCCACCCCAGGTGCGTCCAGGCGAACGGGTTGACCCGGTGCCGGGTCTCCCGGGTGAGCGTGATCGCGGGCGCCAGCGGTGCGTCCGGTTCGCGGTCGGCGGCCAGCTGGGCCCGCAGGAGTATCGCCAGGTCGGAGGCGGTCGACCGGAGCCCGCCCATGCCGGAAATGTCCGCGAAGTCCCAGTACGGCACGGGTCGCCCGCCGGAGGTGTGCCCGTGCGCCAGCCGCTCGGACTGCTCCCGGCCCGAGCGCACGTGGGTGTCCACCAGCCCCAGCGGCTCGCATATCTCGCGCGCCACCAGCTCCTCGTAGCCGGTGCCGGCCCGGTGGGCGAGGGCCAGGCCGAGCAGCCCGGCGCCGAGGTTGGAGTAGCGGAAGCCGCGCCCGGGGGTGGCCCGCAGTCTCGTCCGGGCCAGCCCGGCGAGGACGTACTCGGTGCTGCAATGCGCGTACGGATCGGGCTTGTTGGGATTGAGCAGCGCCGTCGCCAGCATGCCCCGGGGCAGCCGGGGGAGCCCGGAGGTGTGGGTGGCGAGGTGCCGCAGGGTGATCGGCTGCCCGCCCCTGGCCGGGACGGCGGCACCGTCGGGCCGTATGTCGGCGAGCACGTCGGCGAGCGGTTCGGCGAGCGGGTCGTCGAGCCCGGTGGCGGTCCCGCCGGAGTCGGCGAGCGCCAGCCGCGCGAGGGCGAGCGAGGTGAACACCTTGGTGACGGAACCGACTTCGAACAGGGTGTGCGGCCCGGGCGCGGCGCCGCCCGGACCGGTCCGCCCGGCGCCGCGGATCTCCACGGCGCCGCCGGCCAGCCCGGCGACCACCGCGCCGACGTGCTGGCCCGCGAGCCGGTCGGCGGTCTGTTGCACGAGGCGGGCGAGTTCGTTCATGCCTTGAGCGTAGGGGGCCGCGACCTGCGAAGTCGTCCGCCGGAACGACGATTTCAACCGCCCTCCGCTGCTCCCGCGGGAGTACGCCCCCACATGAGTACGCCCCGCTACGCTCGGCAGCGTACGGACACCACGGTGTGATGACCGGTCCGGGCGTAGCGGGGCGCGTGGTGGGGCGGGGGCGAGCCGTCAGCAGCTCAGGTTGCCCCCGGGGACGGTGCCGAGGATCTGGACGAAGCTCTGGTACAGGCTGATCCGGTGCTGCATCTGGGCGGTGTTGTTGCCGTTGCACTCCAGCGAGCCGTTGATGCTGCGGATCGTCTCACCGAAGCCGTACCCGTTGACCATGGCGTTGTGCGCGGTCATGGTGCCCGGCCCGTTCTGGGTGTTCCAGTACCAGAGGCCGGTCTTCCAGGCCACCGCCGGGTCGGTCTGCACCAGGTTCGGATTGTGCAGCAGGTCGATGCCGAGCGCGTCGCCGGCGGCCTTGTAGTTGAAGTTCCAGCTCAGCTGGATCGGCCCGCGCCCGTAGTACGCGGCCTGCCCGGCCGGGCACCCGTACGGTTGCGAGGCGTCGCAGTAGTGCGGGTAGTTGGCGGTGTTCTGCTCGACCACGTACACCAGTCCGCCGGTCTCGTGGCTGACGTTGGCGAGGAACGCGGCGGCCTCCTGCCGGCGCACGGTGTCGCTGCCGGTGGCCGCGAAGCCGGGGTAGGCGCCGAGCGCGTCGAGCAGGCCCTGGTAGGTGTAGAAGGAGTTCCGGCCCGGGAACATCTGGTCGAACTGGGCCTGGCTGACCGGGAATCCGCCCGGGTTGGGCGGCTGGGTCGAGCCGCAGCCGTACGGCTCCCAGTACCAGGTGCTGATGACCGGGTCGTAGCCCGGGTTGTCGTGGGTGGCGCGGTAGTAGCCGCCGTTGGTGTACCGGACGATGTCGCCGGCGACGTAGGCGCGGCCGGCGACCCAGGCGGGGTAGTCGCAGGTGCCGGACGTCGGGGTCGGCGTCGGGTCGGTGGACCCGCCGCAGGAGCCCTGGTCGGCCCAGACCCCGGTGCCGCTGGTGCTCGGGGGCTCGTTCTGGGTCCACCACTTGGCGGCCCAGTTGTGCCCGTTGTACGAGACGGCCGCGCCGCCGGTGTAGGCGGTGGCCGCGCTCCACGGCGTGCCGCAGGCGGCGGCGCTGGCGGAGGCGGGGAGGAGGACCGCGACCGCCAGTGCCGTGACCACGGCGGAGAGCAGCGCGAGCAGGCGTTTCATTGACACGTCATCACCCCTTGTGCGGTGGGGGCCGCACGTCGTCGTGACAGGGACTTGAGCGGGCAGGGGATCCGGGTCCCGTGCGGGGGTGCGCCAGGGGAAGGCGGCCGACCGGGGTGTGGGCCGGTGCGGGGCCGTGAAGGCGACTCAAGCGGAGTGTTCTATACCTGTCAAGAGAGTGGGTGAAACCGGCTCGCAAATGCGGTGCGCACGCCCCCCGGCGCCCCCGCGGGCCCTCCCGGCCTCCGAGCGTCGCCCTCAGCCCCCGCGAGCCCCCTCAGTCGCCGAGCGCCGCGCGCAGTCGGGCCGCGACCTCCGCCGCCCCCGCCTCGTCCGGGTACTTCCCCCGCGGCCAGAAGAAGCCGCGCAGCCCGTCCTTCGGATTGCGCGGCACCACGTGGACGTGCAGATGCGGCACCGACTGGCTGATCCGGTTGTTCGCCGCCACGAAGCTGCCCGCCGCGCCCAATCCGCGCTCCACCGCGGCGGCCACCCGCTGCACCTGGAGGAAGAACGGCCCCACGTCGGCGGCCGGCAGGTCCGCCAGGGTGCGGTGGTGGGTGCGCGGGACGACCAGTACGTGGCCGGGGAACAGCGGCCGCCGGTCCAGGAAGGCCACCGCCGCCTCGTCGTCCAGCACCCGGTGCGCGGGCTCCTCGCCCGCCACCACCGCACAGAAGACGCAGTCCATCCGCCCATTCAAACCACCGGCGCCCGCCCCGGCACCTCCGCGATCGCGCGGTTGCGGGGCGTCACCCGTCCGGCCTCGAGCGGGTGCGGCCGCCGGGGCGGGTGGCGCACGGTGCTGGAGGGGGTCGACCAGAGGCGCGCCGTGCGCCGCACGAGGAGGTGGCCCGATGGCGGGCAAGTTCGAGGTCTACGAGGACGCCGGCGGCAAGTACCGGTTCCGGCTCAAGGCGGGCAACGGCGAGATCGTCGCCACCGGCCAGGGCTACTCCAGCAAGGAGGCCGCCCACAAGGGCGTCGAGGCCGTCCAGCGGGCGGCCAGCGACGCGCCGGTGGTGGACGTGCCCAAGGCCGCCTGAGCACGCCGAGCACCGAGCACCGAGCGCCGAGTGCCGACACCGAGTGCCGAGCACCGAGCGTCGAGCACCGAGCATCGAGCGCCGCCCGCCACGCGGCAGCACGCCGTGTGGCGGATGGCGCCGCCCGCGCCGCGGTCGTCACTCGTAGCGGTGGAGCAGCGCCTCCCGCTCGGTCTGCTCGATCATCTCGATGGTCAGCGAGTCGTCCCGCAGGTGCGAGAGGGTGATCTCGGCCGAGGTCGGCTGCGCGTCCTTGGCCAGCCAGTTCTCCGGCTTCCACGCCGAGCCGCGCAGGAAGGACTTCGGGCAGTGCGCGTACACCTCCTCGACGGCCACCACGATCGCGCTGCGCGGGGGCTTCCCGACGGCGGTCAGCTGCCGCAGCAGCTCCGGGTCGGTGGAGACGCAGGCCCGCCCGTTGACCCGGAGCGTGGTGTCCCGGCCCGGAACGACGAAGAGCAGCCCGACCCGGCCGTTCTCCAGGATGTTGTGCAGGGTGTCCAACCGCTTGTTGCCGGTGGCGTCCGGGATGGCCAGGGTGTGCTCGTCGAGGACGGAGACCACCCCGGCCGGCCCGCCGCGCGGGGAGACGTCGCAGCGCCCGGCGGCGTCCGAGCTCGCCACGAACACCAGCGAGGAGCAGGCGATCAGCCGCCGCGCGACCTCGTGCAGGTGGTCGACCTGCTTGCGGCGCGCGTGGTCGCCGGGCTGCTCGTAGATCTCGCGCAGCTGCGCCGGGTCGGTCAGCGCCCCTGCGCCGAGAGCGGCGAACAGGCTG
The DNA here is from genome assembly GCF_056435365.1 of Kitasatospora sp. NPDC043949. Taxonomy (NCBI): domain Bacteria; kingdom Bacillati; phylum Actinomycetota; class Actinomycetes; order Kitasatosporales; family Streptomycetaceae; genus Kitasatospora; species Kitasatospora sp. NPDC043949. Next base: position 25,722 of record NZ_JBWKEQ010000052.1, read on the forward strand.
CCCGGCGCATTCGGAGCTGCGGTTGACGACATGACAGATTCCGGTGTGCTGGTCATACCGGAAATCTAGCCGAGCCCCTTCCCGGAGCCCCCGGCCGCCAGCCGGTGCAGTCCTCGGTAAAGCTTCCCCGCCACCCCTCCCCACCAGCGGTTTTACCGTGATAATGGGGCCAGGCGCTCCGCTCGGAGGTGGTGGTCGTGATCGTGAGGATCTGGGCCGGGCAGGTCCTGGCCGGTCGCATCGAGGAATTCTGTGTGCTGCTGACAACCCAGGTGATCCCGCAGCTCGGGCGGACCGACGGTTGCCTGGGCGGTGAACTGCTGCGCTCGGTGACCGAGGACGGACACCGGGTGCTCGTGGTGAGCCGCTGGCGCGACGAGGCGGCCCTGCGCGGGTACGCGGGGCCGATGTGGCGGATCCGGCCGGTCTGGTCGGAGGGCGAGCTGTGCTACCTCGCGCACCCGCCGGTGGTCACCCACTTCACGTCGATCGCCGCACCCGCCACGCTCTGACCGCGCCCGCCACTTTCCGTACGCGCCCGCCACTTTCCGTACGCGCCCGCCACGTTGTGGGCGTCACCTACCACCCGGCCGCACATTCCCCGCATCCGCGTGAAACAGGCCACAGCGGAAGGCTCTCCCTGGGCTTGCGCACGCCATGGCAGAATGACCCCAACAGCAGTGACGTTCAGCGCACTCCGGGGTCGGTGAAAATCCGAACCGGCGGTTACAGTCCGCGACCCGTCCGCAGCCAGCGGCCGGTTGACCAGGTGAAATTCCTGGACCGACGGTTAAAGTCCGGATGGGAGGCGTGCGCGGGCGGACGAAGAGCAGTATCCGTGGTCCCCCGGTGGACCACGGCCAGGTGAACGGCGGGAGAGGTGTCTCCCGTGCCGGGCGAGCGATCTCCCGGCAGCCTCGGCATCCCGGCGACGGGTCGTGCCGTCGGCTCGCGCGCCGTTGCCCGTCCGTGTCATCTCCCATGCCGCCCCGGAGTCCGCGCCCCCAAGCGCGAGGAGAACCCGGGTGTTCACCGGCATCATCGAAGAGCTCGGCGAGGTCGTGTCGATCGAGGAGATCGGCGACTCCTCGCGAATCCGCCTGCGCGGCCCGGTGGTCTGTACGGGTGCGCGGCACGGCGACTCCATCGCGGTCAACGGCGTCTGCCTGACCGTCGTCGACAGCCCGGACCAACTGGCGGCCGATACGGGCGAGTTCAGCGCCGACGTGATGGCCGAGACGCTGCACCGCTCCAGCCTCGGCGAGTTGAAGCCCGGCTCCCGGGTCAACCTGGAGCGCGCCATGGCGCTCGGCGACCGGCTCGGCGGCCACCTCGTCCAGGGCCATGTCGACGCCACCGGCACGCTGTTGGGCCGCGAGCCCGGCGAGCGCGACGCGGCCGGCGACCTGCGCTGGGAGGTGCTGCGCTTCTCGCTGCCCGGCACCATCTCCCGCTACCTGGTGGAGAAGGGCTCGATCACGGTCGACGGCGTCAGCCTCACCGTGGTGGAGGCCGCCCGGGACAGCTTCACCGTCAGCCTCATCCCCACGACCCTCGCGCTGACCTCGCTCGGCGCCAAGGCCGTCGGCGAGAGCGTCAACCTCGAAGTGGACGTGCTCGCCAAGTACGTCGAGCGACTGCTCGACTCCCGCACCCTTCCCCCGACGATCGCCGGAGAGTCCAAGTGAACTGGCTCAGCGGAGAAGCGTTCACCGTCTTCGGCGAGCACGTGAAGTGGGCCGACATGTTCGGCAACCTGCTCGGCCTGGCCGGGCTGGCCTTCGGCTGGCGCCGCTCGGTCTGGAGCTGGCCGCTCCAACTCCTGTCCGGCGCCGTGCTGATCGCCGCCTACCTCGGGGGCCACGTCCCCGGCCTGATCGGCAAGCAGCTGATCGTGCTCGTCACCGCCGGCTGGGGCTGGGCCCAGTGGCGGCGGGGCCGCCGGGACACCGGCACGATCGCCGTCCGCTTCGCCACCTGGCCCGAGCGGGCCGCCCTCGTGGTCGGCACCGCGGCCGGCACCGTCGCGCTGGCCTGGCTGTTCACGGCCCACCCCAGCCTGTCCTGGAGCCCCTGGTCGGACGCCTACATCTTCGTCGGCACGCTGGCCGCGATGGTCGCCCAGGCCCGTGGCTGGCTGGAGTTCTGGTTCGCCTGGATCGCCGTCGACGTGGTCGGCGTCCCGCTCGCCTTCAACAACGGCTACCCCTTCTCCGGCCTCACCTACTCGATCTACTTCGTCCTGGTGCTGCTCGGCCTGCGCTCCTGGTGGCTGAGCAGTCGTGAGCCGCGCGTCAACTCCGCCACCGTCCCGCAGGGAGTCACGGTATGACCGAGAACCACACCGCCGACCGCGACCGCGAGGCGGCACCCGAACTCGTCCTCGACCCGGTCGAGCGCGCGATCGCCGACATCGCCCTCGGCCGCGCCGTGATCGTGGTCGACGACGAGGACCGCGAGAACGAGGGCGACATCGTCTTCGCCGCCTCCGCCGCCACCCCCGAGCTGATGGCCTTCACCATCCGCTACAGCTCCGGCGTGATCTGCGCCCCGCTGACCGGCGAGGAACTGGACCGGCTCAAGCTGCCGCCGATGACCCAGGTCAACGAGGACCGCAAGGGCACCGCGTACACCGTCTCGGTGGACGCCCGGGAGGGGGTCGACACCGGCATCTCCGCCGCCGACCGCGCCCGCACCGTCCGGCTGCTGTCCTCGCCCGGCACCGAGCCCGGCGACCTCACCCGCCCCGGGCACGTGTTCCCGCTGCGCGCGGTCGAGGGCGGCGTGCTGGTGCGCCCCGGCCACACCGAGGCCGCCGTCGACCTGGCCCGGCTCGCCGGACTGCCGCCGGCCGGTGCGATCGCCGAGGTGGTCAACGACGACGGCACCATGGCCCGGCTGCCCGAGCTGGTCGCCTTCGCCCGCGAGCACGGCCTCGCGATCATCTCCATCGAGGACCTGATCGCCTACCGTCGCCGCACCGAACTGCACGTCGACCGGGCCGCCGTGACCGCCCTGCCCACCGTCCACGGCGAGTTCACGGCCGTCGGCTACCAGGGCACCATCGACGGCGTCGAGCACCTCGCGCTGGTGGCCGGCGGCCTCGGCGCGGACGGCCGGCTGCCCGAGGGCGAGGACGTCGTGGTCCGGGTCCACTCCGAGTGCCTGACCGGCGACGTGTTCGGCTCGCTGCGCTGCGACTGCGGCCCCCAGCTGGAGGCCTCGCTGCACAAGGTCGCCGAGTCCGGCCGCGGCGTGGTGCTCTACCTGCGCGGCCACGAGGGCCGGGGGATCGGCCTGGCCCACAAGCTGCGCGCCTACGAACTCCAGGAGCAGGGGCGCGACACCGTCGACGCCAACCTCGACCTCGGCCTGCCGGCCGACGCCCGCGACTACAGCATCGCGGCGCAGATGCTGGTGGACCTCGGCGTCCGCTCGCTCACCCTGCTCACCAACAACCCGGAGAAGCTCACCGCGCTCACCGAGCACGGTCTCAAGGTCAAGGGGCGCGAAGCGGTCGAGATCGCGCCGGGTGAGCACAACCTGCGCTACCTGCGCACCAAGCGCGACCGGATGGGCCATGACCTGCCCGGCCTCGACTCCTGAACCCTCCCCACGCCTCACGCCTCACGCTTCACGCCCCACGCCCCACGCACCACCACGACGGACAGGAAGAACGAACATGAGCGGCCACGGAGCCCCCGAGCTGACCATCGACGGCGCCGCCGACCTCAAGGTCGCCGTCGTCGCCGCCCAGTGGCACGACGTCGTGATGAACGGCCTGCTGGACGGCGCCCACCGGGCGCTCAAGGAACTGGGCGTCACCGAGCCGACCGTGCTGCGCGTCCCCGGCACCTTCGAGCTGCCGGTCGCCGCGAAGCGCCTCGCCGACCACGGCTACGACGCGGTCGTCGCCCTCGGCGTGGTGATCCGCGGCGGCACCCCGCACTTCGACTACGTCTGCCAGGCGGCCACCGCCGGCCTCACCCAGGTGACCGTCGACACCGGCGTCCCGGTCGGCTTCGGCGTGCTGACCTGCGACAACGAGCAGCAGGCACTCGACCGCGCCGGCCTGCCCGGCTCCGCGGAGGACAAGGGCCACGAGGCCGTCACCGCGGCCGTCGCGACCGCCGCGGTGCTGCGCGCCGCGCTCTGAGCGCACCGCCCAGACCCGGACCGTGGACGTCCAACGGACTGTCCACGGTCCGGGACCGTTTACCGCCGGTCAGCCCGCACGCCGTAAGGTGAGTCCCATCATGGCTTCGAAGACATTCGAGGAGCTCTTCGCCGAGCTCCAGCAGAAGGCCGCCACCGGCGACCCCTCGTCCTCCCGTACCGCGCAGCTCGCCCAGCAGGGCGTCCATGCGATCGGCAAGAAGGTCGTCGAGGAGGCCGCCGAAGTCTGGATGGCCGCCGAGTTCCAGTCGGACGAGCAGACCGCCGAGGAGATCTCGCAGCTCCTGTACCACGTTCAGGTGATGATGATCGCCCGCGGGCTGACGCTCGACGACGTCTACAAGTACCTCTAAACCCGAACCGCACGCCCCTCCCCACAGGTAAGGAACCAACCTCCCATGCTGCGCATCGCCGTCCCCAACAAGGGTTCTCTCTCGGGTCCCGCGGCGGAGATGCTCCATGAGGCCGGCTACCGCCAGCGGAAGGACCCCAAGGAGCTCGTCCTCGTCGACCCGAACAACGAGGTCGAGTTCTTCTTCCTGCGCCCGCGCGACATCGCCGTCTACGTCGGCTCCGGCCGCCTGGACATCGGCATCACCGGCCGCGACCTGCTGCTGGACTCGCACTCCAACGCCGAAGAGGTGCTCGCGCTCGGCTTCGCCGCGTCGACCTTCCGCTTCGCCCGCCCCGAAGGCGTGGCCGTCGAGGACGTCAAGGGCCTGGAGGGCCTTCGGATCGCGACCTCCTACACCGGCCTGGTCGAGCAGCACCTCGCCGACCACGGCGTGAAGGCGACCGTCACCAAGCTGGACGGCGCGGTGGAGACCGCGGTGCAGCTGGGCGTCGCCGACGTGATCGCCGACGTGGTGGAGACCGGCACCAGCCTGCGCAACGCCGGCCTGGAGGTGTTCGGCGAGCCGATCCTGATCTCGGACGCCGTGGTGATCCGCCCCAAGGGCGCGGGCGAGGACACCCGGGTGGACCAGTTCCTGCGCCGCCTCCAGGGCGTGCTGGTGGCCCGCCGCTACGTGCTGATGGACTACGACATCCGCGCCGAGAAGGTCGGTGCCGCCGTGGCGCTCACCCCCGGCCTGGAGTCGCCGACCGTCTCCCCGCTGCACACCGAGGGCTGGGTGGCGGTGCGCTCGATGGTGCTCCGCAAGGAGGCCCAGCAGATCATGGACGACCTGTGGGGCATCGGCGCCCGGGCCATCCTGGTCACCAACATCCACGCCTGCCGCCTCTGACCGGTGCGGCGGCGACCTCGCCCGCCGTGGTGCGGGTAAGGAACGGTTGAATGGGGCGGGGACGCTGACCGGCGTCCCCGCCCTTCGTCCGGATCCGCCCGCTGCCCGGAACCGTCGTTCCCGGGAACGACCGTTCCCCCCGAACCACCCCACCGGAGACCCCACGTGTCCACGCCGCCCGTCGAGTTCCCCGTCACCTGGGCGCCGCGCCGCACCCGCGCCGTGCTGCTGCCGGTCTGCGCGCTGCTGGTGGTGCTGTTCGCCGTGATGGCCGTGGCGCTCCCGGAGAACTGGCAGCTCAACGACCGGATCATGATGGCGGGCAGCGGCGTGCTGTTCGCGTGCGTGGGCCTGATGCTGGCCCGCCCCCGGGTGAGCGCCGACGCGCAGGGCGTGACGGTGGTCAACTTCGTCCGCAGCCGCCGGCTCACCTGGGCCGAGATCGTCCGGGTCAACTTCCGCCAGGGCGACCCGTGGGCCACCCTCGACCTGGCCGACGGCACCTCGCTCGCCGCGGTCGGCATCCAGTCCGGCGTCGGCAAGGACCAGGCGATCGCGCACGCCCGCGCCCTGCGCGACCTGGTCGAGCACCACGCCGGGGCCTGAGCCCCGCAGCGCCGCCGCCGGTCGGCGCCCGCCCGTTCCACACCGGCACCGCCGGCCCGCCGACACCCCTCCGGTCCCCGCCGGGCCTGCGAATCCTCGGCCCGGCGGGTCCGAACACTCTTCCTACCATCGTCCGGGTATGGTCTACGCTGGTAAAAGCAGGGCAAAACTTCCGTCCTGCCCGAAAGACGACTTGAGGAGTGACTTCCCCCCTCGATGGACGATCCGTCCGGTAGTACCTGCGCCGCCCACCTTCCTGTCAGCGGAAGGCAGGCGGCACTGTGATCACCGCCTGGCTGCTGTTGCTCGCAGCCCTCCTGCTGATCCTCGCCAACGGCCTGTTCGTGGCCGCCGAGTTCGCCTTCGTGACCGTCGAGCGCGGGGCTGTCGAACGCTCCGCCGAGGCCGGAGACGCCAAGTCCGTCCGCGTCTCCCGGGCCCTGCGGCACCTCTCGTTCGAACTCTCCGGCGCCCAGCTCGGCATCACCGTCACCTCGCTGGTGGTCGGCATGCTCGCCGAGCCGGCGTTGTCCACCCTGCTCAGCCCCGTCATGACCGGGATCGGCGTGCCCGAGTCGGCCGCCCGCGGCGTCGCCGTGGTCGTCGGCATGGTGCTCGCCACCGTGGTGCAGATGGTGATCGGCGAGCTGGTCCCGAAGAACTGGGCGATCTCCCGCCCGCTCCAGGTGGCCCGCGCGGTCGCCGCCCCGCACATGGCCTTCTCCTTCGCCTGCCGCCCGCTGATCAGCTTCCTCAACGGGGCGGCCGACCGGACGGTCCGCGCCTTCGGCGTCGAGCCGCAGGAGGAGCTGGACCACGCCCGGACCCCGGCCGAACTGGTCTCGCTGGCCCGCCACTCGGCCAAGGCCGGCGCGATAGACGAGGAGTCGGCGACCCTGTTCGTCCGCACCCTGGGCCTGGGCGAGCTGACCGCCGAGTCCGTGATGACCCCGCGGATCGACGTCGCCTCCCTCCAGGGCGACGCCACCGCCTCCGACGTGATCAACCTGACCCGGGCCACCGGCCTGTCCCGCTTCCCGGTGTACACCCACAGCCTGGACGAGGTCACCGGCATCGTGACCCTCAAGGACGCCCTCGCCGTCCCGGCCGCCCGGCGCGGCCTGGTCCGGGTGAGCGAGCTCACCTCGCCGCCGCTGCTGGTGCCCGAGACCCTGCCCGCCGAGCGGCTGCTCGACCAGCTGCGCCGCCTCCAGCCGATGGCCATCGTGGTCGACGAGTACGGCGGCACCGCCGGTGTCGTCACCGTCGAGGACATCGTCGAGGAGATCGTCGGCGAGGTGCAGGACGAGCACGACCCCGCCGACCGCCCCGAGCTGCTCCCGCTGCCCCCGGTGGACGGCCTGCCGGCCTGGGAGGCCGAGGGCCGCGCCCGGATCGACCAGCTGGAGGCGATCGGCCTGATCGCCCCGGACGGCCCGTACGAGACGCTGGCCGGCCTGGTCGCCGACCTGCTCGGCAAGCTGCCCGAGGTCGGCGAGCAGGCGGAGCTGCCGGGCTGGCGCTTCACCGTGACGGGTGTCGACCGGCACCGCACCAGCCAGGTCCGGGTCGAGCGCACCAGCGCGCCGGCCTCGTTCGGAGACGACCAGGAGAACGCCCGATGACCGCGCTCCAACTGGCCGTCGCCGTCCTGCTCCTGCTCGGGAACGCCTTCTTCGTCGGCGCCGAGTTCGCCGTCGTCTCGGTGCGCCGCAGCCAGATCGAACCGCTCGCCGAGGCCGGCCACAAGCGAGCCCGCACCGTGCTGCACGCGCTGTCCAACGTGTCCGCGATGCTGGCCGCCGCCCAGCTCGGCATCACCGTCTGCTCGCTGGGCCTCGGCGCCCTGGCCGAGCCGACCATCGCCAGTCTGCTGGAGGGCCCGTTCCACGCGATCGGCGTCCCGTCCGGTCTGATGCACCCGCTCTCGTACGGCATCTCGTTGGCCGTCGTGGTCTTCCTGCACATGGTGATGGGCGAGATGGTCCCCAAGAACATGGCCATGGCGGGCCCGGAGAAGGCCGCGCTCTGGCTCGGCCCGCCGCTGGACCGGCTGGCCCGCTGGCTGGCCCCGGTGATCAGCCTGCTGAACGCCATCGCCAACGGTGTGCTGCGGCTGTTCCGGGTCGAGCCCAAGGACGAGGTCGAGTCGGTGTTCACCACCGAGCAGCTGATGTACCTGCTGGTCGACTCCCGGGACGCCGGCCTGCTCGACGAGGGCCGTCAGGAGCGTCTGGAGGACGCCCTGGAGCTGGGCCACCGCCCGGTCACCGAGGTGCTGCTCAAGCCCGAGCAACTCGTCACCGTGGACACCAAGGTGACCGCCGCGGAGGTCGAGGAACTCGCCCTGCGCACCGGCTTCTCGCGCTTCCCGGTCACCGACGGCGACCCGGCCGGCCACGGCTACCTGGGCTACCTGCACCTCAAGGACATCCTCGACGTGGAGGACCCGTCCGCGCCCGTCCCGGCCCGGCTGTGGCGTCCGATCACGGTGCTGCGCGGCAGCCTCCCGCTGGACGACGCGCTCGGCGCGATGCGCCGGGCGACCTGCCACCTGGCCGCCGTGCTGGACCAGGACGGCCGCACGCTCGGTGTGGTCATGCTGGAGGACGTGCTGGAGGAGCTGGTCGGCGAGATGCACGACCCGGACCACCGCTCCGCCGCCTGAGGTTCCCCCTTTCGCTGACGGCGTGTCCGCCGCGGGCGATTCTGCTCTCAGCGTTCAGCCGTTCCCATGCCGACCACCCTGGGCGCAGGGTGGTCGGCATGAGGCTTCTCCTGCTGGGTGGAACGAATTTCGTCGGACGGGTCGTCGCCGAGGATGCGCTGGTCAGGGGATGGGAGGTGACGGCCCTCAACCGGGGTACGCAGCCCGCGCCCGCGGGCGTGACCGCACTGCTGGGCGACCGCACCGCCGAGGGCGGGCTCGCGGCGCTGGCCACGGGGGAGTGGGACGTGGTGGTGGACACCTGGTCCGGAGCCCCGACGGCGGTGCGCGACAGCGCCCGGCTGCTGGCCGGCCGGGTCGGCCACTACGCGTACGTCTCCAGCCGGTCGGTGTACGACTACCCGCTGGCGCGCGGGGCGGACGAGTCGGCGAAGGTGGTCGAGTCGTCCCCGGACGCGGAGGGCGAGGTGCCCTACGCCGAGGCCAAGCGCGGGGCCGAACTGGCCCTGGAGGCGGAGTTCGGCGGGCGCGCCCTGCTCGCCCGGGCCGGGCTGATCCTCGGCCCGCACGAGAACATCGGCCGGCTGCCCTGGTGGCTGAACCGGATCGCCCGGGGCGGCCCGGTGCTCGCCCCCGGCCCGTACGACCTGCCGCTGCAGTACATCGACGTCCGCGACCTCGCGGGCTGGCTCCTGGAGGCATCGGTGGCCCGGCTCGGCGGCGCGTGCAACGTGGTCAGCCCGGCGGGCCACACCACGACGGGCGAGCTGCTGGAGGCCTGCGTGCGGGTCACCGGCTCGGACGCGGACCTGCGCTGGACCGACCCCGAGCGCATCCTGGCGGCCGGCGTCGAGCCCTGGACGGAGCTGCCGATCTGGCTGGCGCCCGGCGAGCTGAACGACTTCCTGCACGGCGCGTCCGTGGACCGGGCGGTCGCCGCCGGGCTGCGCTGCCGGCCGGTGGGCGAGACGGTCGAGGACACCTGGGCCTGGCTGCGGTCGATCGGCGGCGTCGCCCCGCAGCGCGCCGACCGGCCGAAGGTCGGACTCGACCCCGAGCGCGAGGCCGAGCTGCTCCGGGGCTGATCCCGGCGCGATCCCGGGGAGCTGGTCTCAGCCGCGGCCGTCGATCAGCTCCCCGTAGGCCTGGACGAGGTCGGGCAGGCGCAGGGTCGCCAGGTCCTCCCGGCCCGGCGGCTCGCGCAGCAGTGAGAGCCGCAGGTCCCGGTAGGCGCAGGACTTCTCGTAGAGGGTGCGGATGAACCGGCCGTTCCCGAGTTCGTCGATCCAGCCCTCGCGGACCACGTGGGCGCAGATGCTGGCCAGTTCCTCGGCCGCGTCCTCGTCCCAGCCGTCGCCGTCCCGGCCGGCCAGCGCGGCGCCGATCGCGGTCAGCTCGTTCGGGCGGTAGCTGGGGAAGTCGACCCGGGTGGTGAAGCGGGAGTTGAGGCCGGGGTTGGTGGCGAGCAGCCGGTTCATGCCCTCGGGGTAGCCGGCCAGGATCACCACCAGACGGTCGCGGTTGTCCTCGGCGCGTTTCAGCAGCACCTGTAGGGCCTCGTCGCCGTAGGCGTCGCCCTTGGTGTAGCCGGAGTTGGAGAGGCTGTACGCCTCGTCGATGAACAGCACGCCGTCCAGCGCCGAATCGATCAGCTCGTTCGCCTTGACCGCGGTCTGGCCGAGGAACTCGCCGACCAGGTCGGCCCGTTGGGCCTCCACCAGGTGGTCGCCGGAGAGCAGCCCGAGGGCGTGGAAGACCCGGCCGAGGATCCGGGCCACGGTGGTCTTGCCGGTGCCGGAGGGGCCGGAGAAGACGAAGTGGCGCTTGGGCGGCTGGACCGGCAGGCCCTGCGCGGCCCGGAGTCTGGACATCCGCAGCTGCGCCGACAGCGCCCGCACCTGGCGCTTGACCGGCTCCAGGCCCACCATCAGCGAGAGTTCCGCCAGCGCCGCGTCCAACTCGCGCTCGTCGTCGACCGGTTGGGTGGCGGGCAGTGGAGCGGTGCGGGGCTGGGCCTCGGCGCGGACCGGAGCCGGCAGCGGGGTGGCGGAGCCGCCCGGCGAACCCGACCGCTCGCCGGCCGCCTGCGGCGCGGGGTCCGCCGTGGAGGCGTCGCCCGGGCCGGGCCCCGTGAGAAACCCGACGCCCTCGACGAATCCGACCCCGCCGGTGTACCCGGCGCCCTCGGTGTACCCGGCGCCCTCGGTGAACCCGGGGGCCGCGTCGCCGAAGCCCCCCGCCGTGGCGTACCCGGCCCCGTCCTGGAAGTCCGCCTCGTCCGCCTCGTCCGGCGCGGTGTCCTCGTACCCGGCCGACCGACCGCCCGCCGGTAGGCCGCCGTCCAGCAAGGCGTCCGGCAGGTCGTCCGCCAACCCGTCCTCCGCCGCGATCGCGGCCAGCCGCGCGGCGGTGTCCATGAACACCGGATCGGCCCGGTGCACCGCCCGGTAGAGCGGCAGCGCGGCCGCACTGCGCCCGGCCCCCTCGTACGCCCGGGCCAGCCAGTACCGCAGCTCCTTGCGCTGGGGCTGCTCGGAGCGGCAGCGGGCCAGCGAGGCGGCCAGCGGCGCCTGCGCCTGGGCGCACATGTCCAGCCGGACCCGTGCCATGCCGGCGAACAGCCCGGCCTCGATGCCGAGCAGTGGGTCGTCCAGCAGCCGGTCGGTGTCCCGGATCAACTGCTCCCAGTCCTTGAGCAGATAGGACCGGCAGGCGTACAGGAACTGGGCGGACGGGTCCTCGCTGGGCGCCGGGCACTGTTCCAGCGCCCGGTCCAGCTCGGCCAGGTGGCGGCCGTCCAGCCAGTGCGAGGCGTGCGCCAGAGCCAGGTCGCGGGCGTCCTCCAGGACGGGCTGCACCCACCAGCCCAGCCAGTACCAGGAACTGAGCGGGCGGCGGTGGCGCCGCCGCTGCTCGCCGAACCGCTTCTGGTTGCGGTACATGGCCAGCAGCGCCGCCGAGGTGTCGCTGCGCAGCGCGTGCAGGCCGAGCCAGGCGTCGGCCATGCCCGGGTCCAGCCGGACGGCCGCGCGGAACTCCTCCTCGGCACGGGCGTACGCGCCCGCCGTGTACGCGTCCATGGCACGCAGCCACGCGCGTTCGGCGAGCCGGTCCGGGCCGCCCGCGTTGCTGTCCGAACTGTCCACCGTCGTCACTCACGCCCCCCGCGGCTTGGCCCGGGGCTCGGTGGCAGGTCGCCTGCGTGCAGCCGGGCCGGTGGTCGAAAGCCCCCGGGCGCATCTGCGCCTGCGAGGAATCGTACCGGCGTGGCGCTGATCCGGAAGGGCGCCCACGGAGTCAAATGCGATCGTGTGAGCGGTCGTTGAGCGGGTGGGGGCCTGGACCGGGGGTGGGGGAGCGCGATTCGGAAAGGACCGGACGGCGCCCCCGGCTCACGGGGGAACAAGCCGGGGACGCCGGGTCCGAGGCGGCCGGAACATCCCGTTCCGGCGGCTGAGGAGAACCTAAATCCTGGCGACAGCGCAGGTCAAGGGCTTGTTGAAGGTTCACCCACGGTGCCCGGCGTGATTCGTCCGGTCACCCCGTCGACCCGCGTCCCGGCGAACGGACGGCTCGGATCCGCGGCGAAATGCGCCGATTCGGCCCGGGCCCAGCCGGCCCAGAACTCGGCCAGATCCGGCCCGTCCCGCTGCTCGCCGCGCCGCCGGGCCGAGGCGGCGTCCAACTCCAGCCAGATCACCCGGGCCAGCCACGGCCGCACCGCCCGCCGTCCGGCGCCGACGCCCTCCACCAGCACCACCGGGGCGACCGGCACCGCGGCCGTGCCCGCGAAGCGGCGCAGCGTCCAGTCGTACACCCGGTACGCGCCGTCCCGGCCGGCCGCCAGCGGCTCCAGCACCTGTTCGCGCAGCCGCCCGGTCCAGCCGAAGGGCTCGGCGTGGGTGGCCAGGTCGTCGAGGTGGACCACCGGCGCCCCGCCGAGCGCCGCCGCCAGCCGCCCGGCGAAGGTCGTCTTGCCCGAGCCCGCGTGCCCGTCCACCGCGACCAGCCGCACCGGCCCGCAGGAGGGCGGCAGTGCGCGCAGCTCCGCCGCGAGCGAGGCCACCGCGTCGCCGGGAACGGGTGGAAGGGCGGGGAAGAGGGGTCGGGAAGCAGCCACAACGGCAACCCTACGGTGCCGTAGCCCACCAGTCCGTCCAGTTACTCCTGGGTGATCGTGACGGCGGCGCGGGTTTCCGGCATACTCGCATCGCCATGCCTGTGAACGGCCGTTCACCGTAATCCGGTGCCGGTCGGGCCGACCTGCCACACCCGCGCCGGACCAGCCACACCACGCTCCGGTGCCCGATCGAGGAGGCGACCGCCGCCATGACCCCGTCCCCAGTGAAAGCCGTGGAGCGCCAGCTGCCCAGCGAGGAGGCCCACGAGCTGCTGAGCCTCACCCGGGACCTGGTCCAGCGCGAGCTGCAGCCCCGCGCGGCCGAGGACGAGGCCGCCGGCCGCTTCCCGCGGGAGGTCTTCCGCACCCTCGGCGAGGCCGGCCTGCTCTCCCTCCCCTACGACGAGAAGTACGGCGGCGGCGGGCAGCCCTACGAGGTGTACCTGCAGGTGCTGGAGGAGCTGGCGTCCGGCTGGCTGGCCGTCGGCCTCGGGGTGAGCGTGCACACCCTCTCCTGCCACGCGCTGGCCGGCTTCGGCACCGAGGAGCAGCGCGGCCGGTGGCTGCCCGGAATGCTCTCCGGCGAGCAGCTCGGCGCCTACTGCCTCTCCGAACCGCAGTCCGGTTCGGACGCGGCCGCGCTGCGCACCCGCGCCGACCTCGACGGCGACGCGTACGTGGTGAACGGCACCAAGGCGTGGATCACCCACGGCGGCCGGGCGGACTTCTACAGCGCCCTGGTGCGCACCGGCGGCGAGGGCTCCAAGGGCATCAGCTGCCTGCTCGTCCCGGGCGACGCACAGGGCCTGTCGGCCGCCCCGCCGGAGCACAAGATGGGCATGCGCTCCTCGCCGACCGCGCAACTGCACTTCGACGGCGCCCGGGTCTCCCGCGACCGGCTGATCGGCGAGGAGGGCCAGGGCTTCCAGATCGCGCTCGCCGCACTGGACTCCGGCCGCCTCGGCATCGCCGCCTGCGCGGTCGGCGTCGCCCAGGCCGCGCTCGACCTCGCGGTCGACTACGCGCGCACCCGCCGTCAGTTCGGCCGCCCGATCGCCGAGTTCCAGGGCCTGTCCTTCATGCTCGCCGACATGGCCACCCAGATCGAGGCCGGGCGGGCGCTCTACCTGTCCGCCGCCCGGCTGCGGGACGCGGGCCTGCCGTTCTCCAAGGAGGCGGCGATGGCCAAGCTGTTCTGCACCGACGCCGTGATGCGGGTGACCACCGACGCGGTCCAGGTGCTCGGCGGCTACGGCTACACGCAGGACTTCCCGGCCGAGCGCTACATGCGCGAGGCGAAGGTGCTGCAGATCGTCGAGGGCACCAACCAGATCCAGCGCCTGGTGATCGGCCGTCACCTCACCAAGGGCTGAGCCCCCCACAAACGGCCTCCGGCCGTCACTCCAGGGTGCGGAGTGACGGCCGGAGGCGTCTTCGATCCTGCGTCAACCCGCCTGCGCGGGCGGGCGGATCAGCAACCCGCCCGCGCGGGCCGGCGGATCAGCGCCGGACCAGGCGGCGGCGCTGCTCGGGGATGGCCGAGATGACCGGGACGGCCGGGGCGACGACGGCGGTCCGCGTCGGCCGGTGCGCCACCGCGTGCGAGAACGGCTGGGTGCGCCAGTCGAGTTCGGTGGGGAGCCTGAACAGCGCGTCGAGTCCGGCGGGTTGGGCGTCCTCCGGGGTCTCCACCTCGGCGAGGTCGTCGGTCGGCGTGCCCGAACCCGGGCACAGCGCGGGGGTGAAGGGGTTCCAGGCGGTCGGCAGCAGCGCGTGCTGCGGCAGCCGCTCCTCGTCGGCCACCAGGGCGATCGGGCGGCGGCACTCGGGGCAGTGCACCCGGAAGATGTCCCAGGTCTCGGCCTCGCCCGGGTCGATGCCCGGGACGTGGCCGTGATCGACCGCGAGGTCGTCGCGGCCGGTCGTATCGTCGGTCTCGTCGGCGCCCAGGGCACGCTGGTCAGTCGGCATGAGGATCCCCCTCGGATCGGGCCCGGCGTGGTCGCCCGGGGCCACAACCAGCACTTCCCTTCGATTCGGGCTCATAACCCTGCGGTCCGGTGCACCGTGATGCACCGGGTGTGTCCTTGGCCACATCCACTGCCACATTCGCCTGGCATTTGCCCGCGTGACACCTGCGGGCACCCGATGTGACACCGCGTGCGCCCCCCGTGCCCCCGACCGGGTAGGTTTGCGCACTGTGGAGGATCTCGACCAACGCATCGTCCAGCTGCTCCTAGAGGACGGCCGGATGAGCTACACGGACCTGGGCAAGGCCACCGGCCTGTCCACCTCGGCGGTGCACCAGCGGGTGCGCCGCCTCGAACAGCGCGGGGTGATCCGCGGCTACACCGCGATCATCGACCCCGACGCCGTCGACCTGGCACTGACCGCGTTCATCTCGGTCAAGCCCTTCGACCCCAGCGCCCCGGACGACACCCCCGAACGGCTGGCCGGCCTGCCCGAGATCGAGGCCTGCCACAGCGTCGCCGGCGACGAGAACTACATCCTCAAGGTGCGCGTCGGCGCCCCCGGCGACCTGGAGGACCTGCTCGCCCGCATCCGCAGCGCCGCCGGCGTCTCCACCCGCACCACCGTCGTCCTCTCCACCCCCTACGAGGCGCGACCCCCGAGGCTCTGAGGACGAACCCCGCAGGTGCAGACTTAGCGGCATGACCGAACGCACTTCCCGGACCGTCCTGCTGCGCGGCGGCGCCGTCTACAGCCCCGCCGACCCCTTCGCCACCGCGATGCTCGTCGAGGGCGAGCACATCGCCTGGGTCGGCAGCGACGGCGCCGCCGAGGCGTACGCCGCCACCGCCGACGAGATCGTCGACCTGGACGGCGCCCTGGTCACCCCCGCCTTCGTCGACGCCCACGTGCACGCCACCGCCACCGGCCTGGCGCTCACCGGCCTCGACCTCACCGGCAGCCCCTCGCTGGCCGACGCCCTCGCCGCCGTCACCGCCTTCGTCGACGCCCGGCCCGAGCCCGGCGGGGTGCTCATCGGCCACGGCTGGGACGAGACCGGCTGGCCCGAGGGCCGCCCGCCCACGCTCGCCGAACTCGACGCCGCCGCCCGCGGCGCCGCGCTCTACCTCTCCCGCACCGACGTGCACTCCGCGCTCGCCACCACGGCGCTGCGCACCCTCGCCCCCGGCCTGGCCGAGCGCCCCGGCCACACCGCCGACGGCCCGCTCACCAAGGACGCCCACCACGCCGTCCGGCGGACCGCGCTCGCCCACCTCACCCCCGAGCAGCGCGGCCGCGCCCAGCGCGCCACCCTCGCCCGCGCTGCCGAACTCGGCATCGGCGCGCTGCACGAGTGCGCCGGCCCGGAGATCTCCTCCGAGGCCGACCTGGCCGCCCTGCTGGCCCTCGCCGCCGAGGGTGAAGGCCCCGAAGTCTTCGGCTACTGGGGTGAGTTGGGCGGCGTCGAGACGGCCCGCCGGCTCGGCGCGGTGGGCGCCGGCGGCGACCTCTTCGCGGATGGCGCGCTGGGCTCGCACACCGCCTGCCTGCACACCCCCTACGCCGACGCCGAGCACACCGGCACCGCCTACCTGACCGCCGAGCAGGTCGCCGACCACGTCGCCGCCTGCACCGAGGCCGGGCTCCAGGCCGGCTTCCACGCCATCGGCGACGCGGCCGTGGCCGCCGTCCTGGACGGCGTCCGGGCGGCCGGGGAGCGGGTCGGCGCCGGGCGGGTCAAGGCGCTGCGCCACCGCGTCGAGCACGCCGAGGCGCTGGACGACGAGTCCGTCGCCGCCTTCGCCGAACTCGGCCTCACCGCCTCCGTCCAGCCCGCCTTCGACGCCGCCTGGGGCGGCCCGGACGGCATGTACGTCCAGCGCCTCGGCGCCGAGCGGGCCGCCGCGCTCAACCCCTTCGCCGCCCTGCTGCGGGCCGGTGTGCCGCTGGCCTTCGGCTCGGACGCCCCGGTCACCCCGCTCGACCCCTGGGGCACCGTCCGCGCGGCCGCCTTCCACCAGACCCTGGACCACCGGATCTCCGTCCGCGCGGCCTTCACCGCGCACACCCGCGGCGGCTGGCGCGCGATCGGCCGCGACCAGGACGGCGTGCTCGTGCCCGGCGCCGTCGCCAGCTACGCGATCTGGGCCGCCGACGAACTGGTCGTCCAGGCCCCGGACTCCCGGGTGGCGGGCTGGTCCACCGACCCGCGCTCCGGCACCCCGGGCCTGCCCGACCTCACCCCCGGCCACCCGCTGCCGGCCTGCCTGCGCACCGTCGTCCGCGGCCGCACCGTCCACCGGGCCGCCGAGTAGAGCCGAGCAGACCCGCGTGAACCCGGCCGAAGCGGCGGCCTGGCGGCCGTGGGGCGACCCCCAGGACGACCGCCCCGCTGGTCCCCGCCGGCTTCACCGTCCCCCGCGAGCTGCCCGCCCCGGACTTCCGCCCGGAGCCCCTGGGCGGGCAGCACCGCGCCGCCGACCCCGCCGCCCGGTCGGGGGCGTGTGCGGCAAGGCCCGCCGGGCCGTGAGGCGCTGACCCTGCTACCACCCTGACCTCACGCTTCCCTGACCTTCCGGGGTACCTTCTTCGGACAGCGTCCGAACAGCAAGATCCAGGAAGATGGTGCGCCGGTGGCCATGCCCGTCACCCAGGAGCGGCCGGGGGCCGCACCCGAGCCGGCGGAGTCGGCGCCCAGGCCCGGCCGGGCCGCCCGCGCCGTCGCCAAGGTCCGGGCGGGCCTTCCCCGCACCGGCCTCGCGGCCCTGGCGGGTCTGCTGCTCGCACTCGCCTTCCCGCCCTTCGACCTGTGGCCGCTGTCGCTGGCCGGCGTCGCCGCGCTGTCCCTGCTCACCCGGGGCCGCACCGTCCGCCAGGCGGTCTGGACGGGCTTCGCCTTCGGCCTGCCGTTCTTCCTGCTGCTGCTCAGCTGGCTGCGGGTGGTCGGCTGGGACGCGACGGTCGGCCTGTCGGTCGTGGAGGCGCTGTTCCTGGCCGTCCTCGGCGGCGGTCTGGCCCTCACCTCCCGGCTGCCGGCCTGGCCGCTCTGGGCGGCCTGCCTGTGGATCACCCAGGAGTGGGCGCGCGACCGGCTGCCGTTCGGCGGCTTCCCGTGGGGGCGGCTGGCCTTCGCCAACACCGCGACCCCGTTCACGCCGCTGGCCGCGCTCGGCGGCGCACCGCTGGTGACCTTCGCGGTCGCCCTCTCGGGAGCCCTGCTCGCCGGCGCCGCGCTGCGCCTGCGCGGGCCGCGCAAGACGCCCCGGGCCGCCGCGCTGGCGGGGCTGGGCGCGGTGGCCGCGCTGCTGGCCGGGTACCTGGTGCCGGTGCCGACCGCGCCGGCCGACACCGTGAAGGTCGCCATCGTCCAGGGCAACGTGCCCAACCCGGGCATGGACTTCCTGGGCCGCCCGATGATGGTCCTCAACAACCACGCGGTGGCGACCGAGCGGCTGGCCGCGGACATCGCCGCCGGCAAGGCCGAGCGCCCCGACATCGTGATCTGGCCGGAGAACTCCTCCGACCTGGACCCGTTCAGCGACCCGCTCGCCTACCAGCGCATCGACCAGGCCGTGAAGACGGTGGGCGTGCCCACCCTGGTCGGCACCCTGGTGGACGGCCCGGACGCGCAGCACGTCCAGAACGAGGGCATCGTCTGGGACCCGAAGACCGGCCCCGGCGCCTCCTACACCAAGCAGCACCCCGTCCCGTTCGGGGAGTACGTGCCGTTCCGCGCCCAGCTGATGAAGGTGATCACCCGGCTCCAGCGGGTCGCCCGGGACTTCTACCCCGGCGACCACAACGGCGTCATGCAGCTCGGCCCGGCCCGGATCGGCGACGTGATCTGCTTCGAGGTCGCCTACGACGAGATCGTCCGCGACACCGTGGACAGCGGCGCCCGCGTCCTGGTGGTCCAGACCAACAACGCGACCTATGCCAAGACCGGCCAGCCCGAGCAGCAGCTCGCGATGAGCCGGCTGCGCGCGGTCGAGCACGGCCGGGCCGTGCTGATCGCCGCCACCAGCGGCATCAGCGCGGTGATCGCCCCGGACGGCACGGTCCAGCAGCGTACCGAGGAGCTGACCGCGGCCGAGCTGTCGGCGGTCGTCCCGCTGCGCGACGGCACCACGGTCGCCGACCGGGTCGGCGCCGCGCCGGAGTGGACGCTGGCCCTCGCGGGCCTGCTGGCCTGCGGCGCGGGCGTGCTGGTCGGCCGCCGACGGAAGACCGGCGCCGGAACACCGGCCGCGGGGGAATCGTTGGACCAGGTGGTGCCGTAGCCGGCCCGGACCTCCCGTGCGGCGCGCAGAGCACTGCTTGGAGTGGATTCGTACCGTGACCCAGCAAGCTACCCCCGCCCGTCCGGCCCCGCGCGGCAAGCTCCGCCGGGTGCTGCCGCTGCTGATCACCGCCTGGCTGGTGCTGGAGATCTGGCTGCTGGTCCAAGTGGGCTCGTGGCTGGGTGGATTCGTCGTCGTGCTGCTGCTCGTCGCGGGCGCGCTGATCGGCGGTTCGCTGATCAAGCGGGCCGGGCTGAAGGCGCTGTCCGCGGCGATCGAGCAGAGCAAGGACCCGAAGTCCGAGCAGCCCGAGACCGGCACCAGCCTGACGGTGCTGGCGGGCCTGCTGCTGATCGTCCCGGGCTTCCTGTCGGACCTGGTGGCGCTCACCCTGCTGTTCCCGCCCACCCGGGCGCTCTGGCGGGCCGGTGGCCGCCGGGTGGCCGACAAGGCGCTGCGCAGCACCGTCGCCGCCGGGGCTGATCCGTTCGCGGACGCGATGCGGTTGCAGGAGCAGCTGCGCATCCACCGCCCGGACGGCAAGGTGATCCAGGGCGAGGTGGTGGAGCCCGGTGATGGCCCGCGCGGTCCGCAGGGCCCGGACACCACCTACCGCCCGCCGATCTCGGGCTGACCGCCCCTCCCGGGAACGCGAGAGCCGGCCTCGCCTCGCCTTCCCGGGAGCGCGTGGGAACGCGAGGCGGGAACGCGAAAGGGACCCTGGTGACCAGGGTCCCTTTTCGCGTCCTCCCGCCGTGGCGGGAGCGAGGTCAGGCGCTCTTGCGGGTGTCCCGCGGGTGTACCGCGAGGTTCATTCCGCCGGAGCGGAGCACGGCCAGTCGCTCGGCCAGTACCTCCTCCAGTTCCTCACGGGTCCGGCGCTCCATCAGCATGTCCCAATGGGTACGCGTCGGCTTGACCTTCTTCTCTTCCGGCTCGTCGCCGTCGAGAAGTACCGCCTCCTGGCCACAGAAGCGGCATTCCCAGGCCTGGGGGATCTCCGCCTCGACCGAGAAAGGAACCTCGAATCGGTGTCCGTTCTGACATGCATACTCGACGGTCTGGCGGGGAGCCAGATCGATACCGCGGTCGGTCTCGTAGCTAGTGGCCCCGAGTCGCGTGCCGCGGAGAGCTCGCTCGCTCATGAATCGTGCCTCCCGGGCTTATGGCCCACAGGACTAGTGGTCGCTGTTCTTCGTCGTTCGGTCAACGCTCGGCTTCCGACGAAGATTCCCGTCCGGGGACATGCGTCGTCTGTCGTGCCGCCCCTGTTTGTACCCATCGGCGCCCGATTTGTCACATCTGGCCGTGGATATCACCCTAGGTGTCACCTATTTCACATCTGGTGATCGGTCGGCCTTTCCGTGACGAGCCTACCGGGGCGGGATTCGACGACCGTCGCCGCCCCCGTCCGCCGCGGTCAGGAGATCGGGCGGGAACGGATCATCGGCTCGCCCTTGGCGAGGTCGACCGGGTGGGCCAGGGGGGCCGGATCGGCGGGCAGGACCACTGGCGGGCGCTCCGGCCGGGGCGGCAGGTCGGCGGCGGCCTCGGTGCGGGTGTCGCGGTGCGGCAGCAGGGCGATCACCGCGTCCCGCAGCTGGGCCGGGGCCTCCTCGTCCAGCGGGTCGACGGTGGCGGGCACCTGGAGCCGGACGGGGGTGCTGTTGCCGATCCGGGCGTAGCCGCGGCCGGCGGGGGCGTGCGCGGCGGGCACGATGTCCAGCGGCGCGCCGAGCACGGCGTGGCCCTCCTCGGGCCCGGTGGGGCCGAGTACCACCCGGGCCCGGGTGGTGGAGCGCACGGTCGAGGTGATCCGGCCCCTGGCCTCGACGTCGTCGGCGATCACCACGGTGACGCGGGCGGCGCGGCCGTGCCGCAGCGGCAGTTCCAGCAGGTCCTGCGGGTCCGGGCGGCCCTCGGCGTGGGCGAGCTCGCTCAGCTCGGTCGGGTGGTCCAGGAGCAGCCAGAGCGGGCGGGTGGCGTCCTCGGGGGGCGCGGTGCCGGCGTGCCGGGCGGCGTTCAGCGCGGCGAGCCGGCGCTCGGTCTCCTGCGCGGCCCACTCCAGCGCGGCCAGCGCGCCGTGCAGGCTGGTCTCCACGGTGTGCACGCCGGGTCGGTTGACCAGGCAGGCGTGCTCCCCGGTGCCCGCGCCGTCGACCACCACCAGGTCCCCGTACGGGAGCGCCTGGAGCGCGATCGAGCGGATCAGGCTGGAGGTGCCGTAGCCGGTGACGCCGAGCGCCAGCAGGTGCGGCTCGGCCGAGCGGGGGCCGGTGCGCCAGACGACCGGCGGCTGCTGGGCGATCGCGCCGCCCTGGGTGACCGGGATGGTCCGGGCGGTGCCGTCCTCGTCGGTGAAGCCGAGCACGATCTCGCCGGGGGCGGCCACGAAGCGCTGGGCGACGATGTCGGCGGGCAGCGGGGTGAGTGCGGCGATCCGCAGCCGGTTGGACTCCTCGTCCCAGTCGAAGCGGTACTCCCGGGCCCGGCCGGCCTTGCCCTGGACGACCTGCTCGATCCGGGCCCGCGCGATCGGCTCGGTGTCGGTGAAGTACGCCGGGTAGCCGAGTTCCAGCCGGGAGAGCCGGCCCTCGTCGTCGAACTCCCAGGAGCCGAAGGCGTTCTTGTAGTGGCCCTCGTAGTGGTACAGCGGGTTGGCGTCCTCGGGGCCGCACAGGTACGGCGTGAGTGCCGCGTAGAGCGCGCCGAGCTTGATGTCGGCGACGTCCGGGGCGGGCGGGGCGGGTGCGGGCTTGGGGGCCCGGCCGGCCCAGGCGGAGCTGGCCATCAGGGCGATCAGGGCGAACAGCAGGCCGTGCGGCAGCAGGTAGACGCCGACCAGCATCGCGGCGGAGAGGAACAGCGTCGGGCCGCGGCGCTCCTTCGGGGTGGCGTTCCAGCGGTCCTTGGCCCAGCCCGCGTGGTGGCGCAGTCCGCGGCCGATCACGGAGAGCGGGGCGAACATGTCGGAGGCGTGGTCCCCGGCGGTTCGGGCGATCTCGCGGCCCTTGCTGAGATGGCGTTGGAGCGGCATTCCTTGACTCCCCGGGCGAGTGGGACGGGTCGGGTGGCGGGGGCGGAGCCGGTACGACGGGACCCGGGGCGGTGGGATCCGCGCCCGGGCCCGTGCGGGGGAGTGGCAGCGCCTGGAACGTGGACCGCTAGAACTTGAGGCCGCCGAGCAGGCTCGCCAGGCTGGCGCCGCCGGCGGTGATGCTCGGGGCGATCGAGGAACCGGCGACGTAGAAGCCGAAGAGGGCGCAGACGACGGCGTGGGAGACCTTCAGCCCGTCCCTGCGGAAGAACAGAAAGGCGATGGTGCCGAACAGGACGATGCCGGAAATCGAGAGGATCACGTTCTGCTCCTCGGGGAGGGGGGACGGGGACCGTGTTACGGAAAGTGCGCTAATCGTGACAAAAAGTAATAGATGATGGAACGGTGCAAATGGGTGGTTTCCCGTTCAACGTCGCCCTGGAGTTCGGGCGAAGGCGGGCGGACCGGCCGGGGTGGGGCCGTGTCCCGCGCAGTTCCAGTGCGGCGAGGCATTCCCGCCGGGTGGGCGGGAGGTTTCCGGGGGGTCGGGGAAGTTCGCCCGGATGGCCGCCGTTCGAGGGCTGCCATCCGCCATCCGGACGCGCGCTGGCCCGGCCCGGCGCCCGGCCGCTACGGTGCGGTACGCGCGGCTCCTCCAGCCGCACTCCGCCAGCGACACTCCTCCACCGTGGCTCTGCCGCCTGCGGAACCCGCAGAACCCGTAGGACCCGCAGAGCCCGCAGACCGGAAAGGCCGCCCGCCATGACCGACGCCGCCAGCCAGCAGCCCGCCGACGCCCCCGGCGCCCCCGACGCCGAGGTGATCGCCCTGGCCGGAAAGCTCTTCGACGCCGCCCGGGCCGGCGAGACCGACACCCTGGCCGCCTACGTGGACGCCGGCGCGCCCGCCGACCTCACCAACGACCGCGGCGACACCCTGCTCATGCTCGCCGCCTACCACGGCCACGCCGCCACCGTCGAAGCCCTGCTGGCGCGAGGCGCCGACCCGAACCGCGCCAACGACCGCGGCCAGACCCCGCTCGCCGGCGCCGTCTTCAAGGGCGCCGAGGACGTGCTGACCGTCCTGCTGGACGGCGGCGCCGACCCCGCCGCCGGCACCCCGAACGCCGTCGACACCGCACGGATGTTCGGCAAGAACGAGCTGGTCGCCCGTTTCGAGGCCCGCTGATCCAGGTCGTAGGCTCTTCCCTCATGAAGAGCACCACCATGGAGGCCGGAACCGTCGAGTTCCGCGTCACCGGCTACGCCCACCCCGACGCCCAGGCCCTGTCGGCGGAGGTGCAGCAGGAGTACGTCCGCCGCTACGGCGACCCCGACGAGACCGTGCTGCACCTCGATGACTTCGACTCGCCGGCCGGTCTGTTCCTGGTCGCCTACCTCGACGGCCGACCGGTCGCCTGCGGGGGCTGGCGGGCCAAGCAGGCCGGGCCGGACGGGCTGCGTGACGGCGACGTCGAGCTGAAGCGGATGTTCGTGGTCCCCGCCGCCCGCGGCCGTGGCCTGGCCCGGGCGGTGCTGCGCCGCCTGGAGCAGACCGCCGCCGAGGCCGGACGCACCCGCGTCATCCTGGAGACCGGCACCGAGCAGCCCGAGGCCGTGGCGCTGTACGGGTCCGAGGGGTACGCGGCGATCCGGAAGTTCGGCATCTACCGCGACCACCCGCAGAGCATCTGCCTCGGCAAGGAACTTCCCGCGGCGGCCTGACCGGCCCGCCCGCCGGGTAGGCTCACGACACCTCTGAGGGGGGACGATGAGCCAGCAACCGCCAGGAGCCGACCGGCTCCCCGCCCTGGCCGCGCCCGGTGGGGAGCTGGACCGGCTGGTCCGGGGCGGCGTGCGCACCGTCGGGGCCGGCGCCGTCTGGGCCGTCGGCGATGCCGGGGGGACGCTCGGCGGCGGCGCGCACGGCATGCTCGGGCAGGGCCCGTACGCCCGGCTCGCCCCCGGGCCGGACACCCGGTACGACCTCGCCAGCCTCACCAAGATCATCGCCCTCTGGCCCTGCGCCGGAGTGCTCCGGCAGGCCGGGCGGCTCCCGCTCGACGCACCGCTCGGCCACTGGTGGCCGCCCGCCTCCGGGCACCCTGCCGGTGCGGTGACGGTCCGTCAACTCCTCGCGCACACCGCCGGAATGCTCCCTCGCACCGGATTCGAGCAGCTCTACGGGCGCGACCTCGCGGCGATCCGGGCCGGGGTGATCGCCGCCCCGCTGCACCGCGCCCCCGGTGCGGCCGTCGAGTACACCGACCGCGCCGCCGTCCTGCTCGGCTACCTCGTCGAGGACCTCGGCGGCGCGCCGCTGGACGAGCTCGCCACCCGCTGGATCTGGCGGCCGCTCGCCATGGCCGACACCCGGTACGGGCCGCTCGGCCCCGCCGACACCGCCCGCACCGCGCCCACCGAGTACGACCCGCGGGCCGGGATCCACCTGTGCGGCGTCGTCCACGACCCCTCGGCCCGGCTGCTCGGCGGCGTCTCCGGCAACGCCGGGGCCTTCTCCACCGCCCGCGACCTCGCCCGCTTCCTCGCCGCGCTGCTCGCCCCGCCGCCCCAACTGCCTTGGGGCGAGGCCTGGATCGCCGAGTCGCTGCGCGAACAGACCGGCGGCCTCGCCCCCGCCCGCGGCCTGTCCTGGCTGTACGCCCCCGGCACCGACCCCGCCGAGGGCGCCTTCGTCCACTACGGCTTCACCGGCACCGGCATCTGGATCTCCCGGCGGCTCGGCCGCTGGGCGCTGCTGCTCACCAACAAGGTCCACTACGACCGCGACATCCAGCCGCTCACCGACCTGCGCAACGCCTACCGGCGGGCGGTCTTCGGTTAGGGGCTCTCTTTCGGATCGCGCCGGACGCGCGGCGTGATCCGAAAGAGAGCCCCTGGGTCCGTTCCTGCGTCGAGTACCCGATCGGGTGGATTAGGGCACGAACCGCCGGATCCGGCACGGGGGTTGCGGCAGAGTGGCCACCGCGACGGGGCACCGGCGGAGGAGGCGCGATGACGGACACCTGGCTCTCGGAACAGGACTGGCTGGCCGGACTGCTGCGCGCCTACGTCGGCTGCAGCGTGCTGCTCACCGGCGAAGGCGGCGACGTCCTGCTGCTGAAGGCCAGTTACCGCGCCCAGTGGCAGTTCCCCGGCGGCGGGATGGACCCGGGCGAGGGCCCCGCCGAATGCGCCGCCCGCGAACTGCGCGAGGAGACCGGGCTGGTGGCCGGCGAGCTGCGGCTGCTCGTCGTCGAGTGGCGCGATCCGATCCCCGGCCAGGGCGAACACGCCCACCCCGCCGTGCAGTTCATGTTCGACGGCGGAACGGTCCCGGCCGGCGCGACCATCCGGGTACAGGCCGAGGAGATCGCCGAGTACGGGTACTTCACCCCCGCCCGGGCGGCCGCACTGCTGCACCCCTGCGCGGCGCGCCGACTCGCCCGGGCCCTGGCGGCCCGGCGCACCGGCGCCACCGCGCTGCTGCACTCCACGGGATACGTAGGCTGACGATCCATCAAATATGCCAGTCCGTCAGACCCGTCAGACCAGCGTGCTCCAGTAGTACCAGAACCGATTGAGGATCAGCAGCGCGATCACCGCCGCCCACAGCACCGGCACCGCCCAGTGGTAGCGCGCCGCCTCCCGCACGACCGGCCGCAGCCGCGGGCCCACCGGGATCACCCCCGTCCGGAGGTTGTGCAGCGTCGTGTACCAGAACAGCACCACCACCGTCGCCCACACCACCATGCAGTACGGGCACAGCGCGCCGATCCGGTACAGCGCCTCGTCGATCAGCCAGTGCACGAACACCACCCCCAGCAGGGTGCCCGCGTGCAGGCCCAGCCAGAACCAGCGCCGGTACGCGGCACCGGCCAGCAGCCCCGCCCCGACCGCCGCCAGCGCGCCGAAGGCGGCCAGCCCGAGCAGCGGGTTCGGGAACCCGAAGACCTCCGCCTGCTCGGTGCGCATCACCGAACCGCAGCTGATCACCGGATTGAGGTTGCAACTGGGGACGTAGGACGGGTTCTCCAGGATGCGGAGCTTGTCGAAGGTCAGGACGGCCGAGGCGGCCAGCCCGATCAGCCCGCCGAGGAACAGCAGCAGGGAGAACGCCCGGCCCGCGCCGACCGGCGCACGGCCGGGGGCGCCGGGGGCGGGAGGGGAGGGGTGCACAGAGGTAGCGGCGGACATGGCAGCACACTCCGGTGGCTGGGAGGAGCCGGCCCGGCCGGGGTTCGGCCGGGCCGGTGGTGCCGTGCTTACTTCAGGCCGGCGGCCTGCTTCACCTGGGCGGTGAACTGCTCCGGCGTCACCGTGGACTGGCCGCTGAACAGCGTGATCGGCTTGCCGTCCACCTTGACCGTCGGGGTGCCCGTCACCCCGCTGCCGTTGAACGCGTCCGCGACCTTCGCCGCCCACGGCGCGTACGTCTTGTCGGTGACGGCCTTCACGAAGGCGTCCGTCTTCAGCCCGGGCACCTGGCCGGCCAGGTCGAGGATGTGGTTGACGTTGCCGAAGTCGTCCTTCCGCTCGTCGGGCTGGTTGGCGTACAGCACGTCGTGGAACTGCTTGAACTTGTCCACGCCCTCGTTCAGCGCGGCCCCCGCGGCGGCCAGCGCGGTGCGCGAGCCCTTGCCGCCGAGGGCGTTGTCCAGGAACGCCGCCAGGTGGAACTCCACCTTGACCGAGCCGTCCTCGGTCAGCTTCTTGACCGCCTCGCCGTTCGCCGCCTCGAAGTGCTTGCAGACCGGGCAGCGGAAGTCCTCGTACACCTCCATGGTGTGCGGGGCGTCGGCCTTGCCGTAGGTGATCACCGTGCCGTCCGGGCCGGAGGCGTTCGCCGGGACGACCAGCTCCGTCGGCGCGGCCGCATCGGCGGCCGCCTTCGAGTCCTTCTTGCCGGACGCCGAGTTGATCGCGACCGCCGCTCCGCCCGCGAGGGCGAGCACCGCGACGGCGGACACCACCACGACGATCCGCTGACGGCGCTTCGAGGCCGCCTGCTCGATGCGCTGCGCCTCCTGGATCCGCTCACGGGCACTGATGCGCTTGGCCTGCTGCTTGCTGGGGGTCTGAGCCATGGAAGGTCAACTCCTGTACGCGGCGCGCGGATGCGCGCGGGAAACCGCACCGGGTGCGGCGGGATCGAGTGAACGCGGGAGTTGTGCGCGCTGCCTGCGGACGAACGTGCGCGGCGGCCCCAAAAGGCCTCGGGAAGGCCTCGGGCGGGTCAGCAGGCAGGCGCGAGAACCGGCGGACCACGCCGGGGAGCCGGGCTCAGCACCACGTCCTCGCGGCGCGGCCGCACGCGGTCCGACACCGGCAGCGGCACCCGCAGCACCGGCCGAACCGGAGCCGGGAGCAGCAGCAGGACCAGGGCGCGCAACGGGCGGGCCAGCGACTGGCGCAGCGCGCGCAGCGACCGGGCCAGGCCCGACAGGGCCGCGTCGCCCAGCCGCAGCCAGGCAGCGGCGGCCAGTGCGATCACCAGGTGCACCAGCAGGAGCAGCACCTGGGTCGCCGCCGGGGCCAGCGGCCCCACGTGGCCCAGCGGACCGGCCAGCAGCGACCCGTCCACCGAACCGCCGCCACACACCAGGAGGTTCACGCCGCGCGCGGGCACGTGCTCGGACAGGATCGGCCCACAGCCGGCCTGCCCCAGGTTGAACGTCGTGTTGAGCAGCAGCTCGACCGGCACCAGCACACCGGAGATGTGCAGCAGCCGCCGCTCCCCGCCGGCCAGCGCGGCCGCGACCAGGAAGACGACGGCGGTCGCGGCCGCCACCAGCGAGAGCGGCAGCGGGCGACCCGTGATGACCACCTGGCCCAGCGCGGACAGCGGCACGGCGAGCGCGGTGAACACCGCGGCCCGCAGGGCCCTGATCGCATGGGTGGAGGTCGTCACGTCCCGGAGTATGCCACGACGCTTACATCCGGCACGAGGGCGCGTACCCGGGGAGTGGAAGCGTTGTCCGCCGGAGGCCGTTCGTTCACCCGCCTGACGCGCGCTCAGCCGGGATCGCTTCGCTGTTCGTGCGGGTCGGCGTCCTGTGCGCCGCGCGGTCGTCCCGGGCCTGCTCGTCCCCGCCCGGGCCTGCTCGTCCCCGTCGCGGTCCTGGTCGTCGTCGGGCACCGGGGCCCGTAGCCTGGAATGCGTTCCCGGTGACCCCGATGAGGGGGTGAGCGCTCATGGCGCGACCCGCCACCACGGTGGGGCAGGTGCTGCTGGACCGCCTCGGCGCCCAGGCGGCGGTGCTGGCCGGCCTCGACGACGCCGTCCGGGCGGACGAACCGGACGCGGTGCACCGGATGCGGGTCGCCTGCCGGCGGCTGCGCAGCGCCCTGCGGACCTTCCGGCGGCTGTTCGCCCCCGGGGCCACCGACCACCTGGTCGCCGAACTGCGCTGGCTCGCAGCCGCCCTCGGCCGCGCCCGGGACGGCGAGGTGCTCGCCGAGCGGCTGGCCGCCCAGGCCCGGGCACTGCCCGCCGTCTGCCGGCCGGAGCGGGTCGCGGCGGAGCTGGAGCGGTGGGGGCGGGCCGAGTACCGGCAGGCCTGGCCCGAGGTGCTCGCGGCCCTCGACAGCCCGCGCCGCCGCGCCCTCGCCGACGCCCTCGCCACCCTCCTCGCCGACCCCCCGCTGCGCCGCCGGGCCGGCCGTGACGCCGTCCCCGAGCTGGCCCGGATCGCCGAGCGCGAGCAGCACCGCACCGGCGAGCGCGTCCGGGCGGCCCTCGACGCCGGGGCCGGGCCCGCCGAGCAGCGCGACCGCGCCCTGCACGAGGCCCGCAAGGCCGCCAAACGCGCCCGCTACGCCGGCGAGACCGCCGCCCCGGCGGTCGGCGCGGCCGCCGAGCGGTACACGGACCGGATGAAGGCCGTCCAGGAACTGCTGGGCGAGCACCAGGACGCGGTGATCGCCGCCGACACCCTCGCCGGGCAGGCCGCCGACAGCGGCGAGCCCTTCGGCCTCGGGGCGCTCTACGCCCGCCAGCTCACCGCCGCCGAGACGGCCCGGGCCAGGCTGCCCCAGGTGTGGGACCGGGCGGCGGGGCGCAAGCTGCCGCGGTTCGGCTAGGCAGTGTCGTCAAAGTGATCTTGGCTAGTGGATCATGGTGTGGTGATACGTCGCCATGAACTCTCCGATGCCGAGTGGGGCTTGGTGGAGC
>NZ_JBWKEQ010000053.1:0-54553 GCF_056435365.1 Kitasatospora sp. NPDC043949
CCCCCCCCCCCCCCCCCCCCCCCCCCCCCCCCCCCCCCCCCCCCCCCCCCCCCCCCCCCCCCCCCCCCCCCCCCCCCCCCCCCCCCCCCCGCGCCCAGGTGGGTGCTGGTCAGGCCGGGTGGGCCTCGACGACCTGGACGTCTTCCTCTGTGATCTCGCCGTCCACGATGCGGAACGAGCGGAACTGGAACGGGTCGTCCTCGCCATTGCCGTCGGCGGTGGAGACCAGGACGTAGTGGGCGAACGGCTCGGAGGCGTAGCTCACGTCGGTGCGCGAGGGGTAGGCCTCGGTGGCGGTGTGCGAGTGGTAGACGATCACCGGATCCTCGTCGCGGTCGTCCATCTCGCGGTAGAGCTTGAGCAGGTCGCCCGAGTCGAACTCGTAGAAGGTGGGCGAGCGGGCCGCGTTGAGCATCGGGACGAACCGCTCGGGCCGTCCGCTGCCGGCCGGTCCGGCGACCACGCCGCAGGCCTCGTCCGGGTGGTCGGCGCGGGCGTGGGCCACGATCCGGTCGCGGAGTTCTCGGGTGATGGTCAGCATGCGGTCAGGATAGCCACGCCCCGGCGGGTGTCCGCCGGGGCGTCCGGAGCGCGGTCACCGGGTGTCCGCCACCTGGGCGCGGCGGCCAGGTCCCGGCGGTTCAGCCGCCGTTGCGCACGTGCAGGTGGTCGTGGGCGACGCCGTGGGCGGCCCTCGGGTTGCGGCGCTTGAGCACCTGGTAGCCGATCACCAGCAGGACGGCCCAGCCCGGGAAGACGTACAGCGAGATCCGGTTGTCCGCGTCGAACGCGATCAGCACCACGACCAGGGCGAGGAAGGCGAGCGCGGTCCAGCTGGTCCAGGCGCCGCCGGGCGCCTTGAAGGTGGGCGGCGGCAGGTGGCCGGCCCGCCAGGCCTTGCGGTAGCGGATCTGGCAGATCAGGATCACCGCCCAGGTCCACAGGCCGCAGACGGTGGCGACGGAGGTGATGTACTCGAACGCCTTGGCCGGGACGAGGTAGTTGAGCACCACGCCGACGCCCATCAGCAGGCAGGAGAGGGTGATCGCGAAGGCCGGGGTGCGGTGGGTGTTGAGCTTGGTGAGCTGCCCCGGGGCCTGGCCGCGCAGGGCGAGGTCGCGCAGCATCCGGCCGGTGGAGTACATGCCGGAGTTGCAGGAGGAGAGCGCGGCGGTGAGCACCACGAAGTTGATGATGCCGGCCGCGGCCGGGATGCCGATCTTGCCGAAGGCGGCCACGAACGGGCTGACGCCGGGCTGGAACTCGGTCCACGGCACGAGCGAGAGGATGATCACCAGCGCGCCGATGTAGAACAGCATGATGCGCCAGGGCAGGGTGTTGATGGCGCGCGGCAGGGTCTTCTCGGGGTTCTCGCTCTCCCCGGCGGTGACGCCGACGAGTTCGACGCCCAGGTAGGCGAACATGACGATCTGCAGCGTCATCACGGTGGCGCCGATGCCCTTGGGGAAGAAGCCGCCGTCCTGCCACAGGTGGGTGATCGACGCGGTGTCACCGGCCTTGCTGAAGCCGAGGGTGAGCACCCCGATGCCGATCAGGATCATGCCGATGATGGCGGTGACCTTGACCATCGAGAACCAGAACTCGATCTCGCCGAACAGCTTCACCGAGATCAGGTTGGCCGCGTAGAGGATCACCAGGAAGGTCAGTGCACTGGCCCACTGCGGGATGTCGGGCGCCCAGAACCTCACGTACACGGCGGCGGCGGTGGTCTCCGCCATGCCGGTGACCACCCAGAACAGCCAGTACGTCCAGCCGGTCACGTAGCCGGCGAAGGGGCCGAGGAACTCGCGTGCGTACTCGGCGAAGCTGCCGGAGACCGGGCGGTAGGTGAGGAGTTCGCCGAGGGCGCGCATGATCACGAAGATCGCCACGCCGGCGACGGCGTAGGAGAGGATCAGGCTCGGGCCGGACCGGGAGATCGCGGTGCCCGCGCCGAGGAAGAGTCCGGTGCCGATGGCACCGCCGATCGCGATCATCTGGATCTGGCGGCTTCCCAGCCCCCGGTGATAGCCCTCCTCGTCCGGTTTCGCGTCGACCACGTCGTCGTACAGCTGCTCGGCCATGGTGCACCGTCCTGGGTGGGTCTCGTGGGGTGGAGAAGTCGTACCACGCAGGGTTCGGATAGCGGTGTTCATCTGAGCGTTATTTGAGCATGACCTGCTATGTTTTGCCCGATTTAAAGAGAAATGCCCCGGCCGTCCGTCCACATATTGGACGAATCGACCGGGGCCTGCCCGGAAGCGGGCACGATCAGTCCGCGATCGCCTCCAGGAGCGTCTCCTGGAGCGCCCCCAGCCAGACGTACGCCATCACCAGCGGCTTGCGGTCGTCCTCGTCCGGCAGCTCGTAGAGCTCCTCGTCGTCCTCGCTGACCTCCAGCTGGACGCCCAGGGTCAGCCGCAGGTCGTTGAGCGCGCCCAGCCAGCGCAGGCCGTCGGCGGGGTCCAGCTTGACCACCCCGCCCTCACCGCCGAGCCGGTCGAGCATCCGGACGACGTGCAGGGCGTCCTCGCGCTTACGGGTCCGCAGGTCCACCTCGGTGTAGCGGCGGAACTCGCCCGAGGCGGCCCGGCTCTCCTCGTTCTCCGGCCCGGCCGGGTCGCCGTAGGCGTCCGGGAAGAGCCGGGCGAGCATCGGGTTGGCCGGCGCCTCGGTCGGGCCCTCGGCGAACAGCGCGGCCAGCGGATCGCCGCCGTCCCCGCCCGGGCCGGGCCCGATCAGCTGCAGGATCCCCACCTCCAGGGAGCGCAGGATGGAGGCCTCCACCTCGTCCAGCGCGATCGCCGCGCTCCCGCCGCCGGCACTCTCGAACAACCCAGCCATGTCTATCGGTCAGCCCGTCTTCGTCGTCTCGGGTGGGGTACCGGCTCCGCGGCCGGTCGCGCCGCGGTCCGCACTGCGCCGGTCGCACTGCGGTCAGTCGTGCGGCGGTCAGTCGTGCCGCGGTCAGTCGTGTTGCAGCGTCGCCCAGAGGCCGTAGCCGTGCATCGCCTGGACGTCGCGCTCCATCTCCTCGCGGGAGCCGCTGGAGACCACCGTCCGGCCCTTGGTGTGCACCTCCATCATCAGCTTCCTGGCCTTGTCCTTCGGGTAGCCGAAGTAGGCCTGGAAGACGTACTGGACGTAGCTCATCAGGTTCACCGGGTCGTTGTGCACGATGGTCACCCAGGGCGTGTCCGGCTCCACCACCGGTAGTCCTTCGACCTCCGGGCGCTCGATCTCCACGGGCGCGACACTCACCGCCGGATCCTCCTCGCTGCGCAGTCCGTCCACGCCTCTTCAGCCCCATGCTGCCATCCGGGGGATCCCCGGGCGATTCCGGCCCGGCTCGCAGCACGAGAAATCGTCACTCTGACGCTAAGTGGTAGTAGCATCATCCGCATGGACGCCACTTCAGTGCGCGCGGCCGGTTCGACCGCGCTCCTCACCGACCGCTACGAGCTCACCATGCTGCAGGCCGCCCTGCGCAGCGGGGCCGCGCACCGCCGCTCCGTGTTCGAGGTGTTCACCCGCCGCCTGCCCAGCGGCCGCCGCTACGGCGTCATGGCCGGCACCGGCCGGGTGCTCGACGCCATCGAGGACTTCCGCTTCACCACCCCGCAGCTCGACTGGCTGGCCGGCCAGGGCGTGGTCGACGACGACACCCTGCGCTACCTCGCCGACTACCGCTTCGCCGGCGACATCCACGGCTACCCCGAGGGCGAGGTCTACTTCCCCGGCTCGCCGCTGCTCACCGTCGAGGGCAGCTTCGCCGAGGCGGTGATCCTGGAGACGGTGATCCTCTCGATCCTCAACCACGACTCCGCGATCGCGGCCGCCGCCTCCCGGATGACCGCCTCGGCCGGCGGCCGCCCGGTGATCGAGATGGGCGCCCGGCGCGCCCACGAGCAGGCCGCCGTCGCCGCCGCCCGGGCCGCGTACGTCGCCGGCTTCGCCGCCACCTCCGACCTGGAGGCCGGCTTCACCCACGGCATCCCGACCACCGGCACCGCCGCCCACGCCTTCACCCTCGTCCACGACAGCGAGCGGGACGCCTTCCGCGCGCAGATCGCCTCCATGGGCAAGGGCACCACGCTCCTGGTCGACACCTTCGACCTGCGCGAGGCCGTCCGCACCGCCGTCGAGGTGGCCGGCCCCGAACTGGGCGCCGTCCGGATCGACTCCGGCGACCTCACCCTGCTGGCCCACCGGGTCCGCCGCCAGCTGGACGACCTCGGCGCCACGAAGACCCGGATCATCGTCACCTCCGACCTCGACGAGTACGCCATCGCCGCGCTCGCCGCCGCCCCGGTGGACGGCTACGGCGTCGGCACCAGCCTGGTCACCGGCAGCGGCCACCCGACCTGCGCGATGGTCTACAAGCTGGTCGCCCGCGCCGAGAGCGCGGACGGGCCGCTGGTGCCGGTGGCCAAGCGCGCGGCCGGCGGCAAGACCAGCATCGGCGGCCGCAAGTGGGCCGCCCGCCGGCCCGACGCCGACGGCGTCGCCGAGGCCGAGGTGGTCGGCACCGGAGCGGTCCCCGCCGACCTGGAGCCGCACCTGATGCAGGTGCCGCTGGTGCGGGCCGGCCGGGCCGTCGGCCGCGAACCGCTCACCGCCGCGCGCGAACGGCACATCCGGGCCCGGGCCGCACTGCCGCTGTCGGCCACCCAGCTCTCCAAGGGCGACCCGGTGCTGCCGACCGAACTCGTGCTCTGACCCCGCCCCGGCCGACCCGCGCGGACCGGCGGACGACCCCGGGGCCGTCCGCCGGTCCGCCGGTTCACCGGTTCACCGCGGTTCGCCGCGGTTCGCCGGTTCGCGCCGGGCGCCGGCCCGGGGTCCGCCCCAGGCCTTCCGCCCCCGCACGCCACTCCCTAGAGTCAGCCGTAGAGTTCCCCCGGAGCTCCCCGAGAACCCCCGAGCCCCGCCGCGGGCCGAGTACTCCCGAGGGCTCCCCCCACCAGGGCGCCACCACGGCCGCCCCCCACATCCGAGGATGCGAGCCATGCACCGGGCACTGATCGTCGTCGACGTGCAGAACGACTTCTGCGAGGGCGGCAGTCTGGCCGTCGCCGGCGGCGCCGAGGTGGCCGCCGCCATCACCGACCTGATCGCCGAGTCCTCCCCCGGCTACCAGCACATCCTCGCCACCCGCGACCACCACATCGACCCGGGCGACCACTTCTCCACCGAGCCCGACTACGTCACCAGCTGGCCGGTGCACTGCGTGGCCGGCACCGAAGGCGTGGGCTTCCACCCCAACTTCGCCCCGTCCGTCATCTCCGGTGCGGTCGAGGCGGTCTTCGACAAGGGCGCCTACTCGGCGGCGTACAGCGGTTTCGAGGGGCTGGACGAGAACAACCGCGGTCTGGTGGAGTGGCTGAGCGAACGGCAGGTCGACGAGATCGACGTGGTCGGCATCGCCACCGACCACTGCGTCCGGGCCACCGCCCTGGACGCCGCCCGGGCCGGCTTCACCACCCGCGTCCTGCTCGACCTCACCGCCGGGGTCGCGCCGGCGACCACCACCGCCGCGCTCGCCGAACTGCGGGCCGCCGGGGTCGAGTTGGTCGGCGCCCCGGTGGTTCGGGCGTAGCACCGGCTCCGGTTCGGGAGCGGCCCCGGGCGCGGCTCGGGCGCGGCCCCGGATCCGGGGGCGGACGGATCCGGCCCGGAGCTAACCGACCATCAACTCCACCACGTCCGAACCGCCCACCCGGTGGGCCTCGCGCAGTTCGGCGCCGACCGCGTCCCGGTCGGCCGCGAGCCGGGCGCCGGAGACGTACACCACCCGGATCCCCAGGTACTCCATCCGGTGCTGGCCGCCGCGCACCCAGGCGGCCTCGCCCTCGCTGACGCAGCGCAGGTCCGAGTCCACCTCCACGGCGACGCCCTGCTCCGGCCAGTAGAGGTCCGGGACGGCGATGTACGTGCCGCCGCGCATCCGCAGCTCGGGGCCGACCAGCGGGACGGGCAGCAGGCACTCGTCCACCAGTTCGCCGACCCGCTCCAGGACGAAGTCCCGCTCACCGGCCAGCAGTTCGTCCAGGGCCGCGCGCACCCGGGGCTCGCCGGTCAGCCCGGAATCGGTCAGCTCGGACGCCAACTCCCGTACGGTGCACGGGCCGTCGGGCCGCGAGACGGCCTCGCGCAGCAGCGCCCGCACCGGCACCGGGGTGCCACCCTCCTCCGCGGTCCACTCGCACAGCGCGTCCGCGACCGCCCGGGCGACCGGCGCGCAGGCCAGGCCGTGCACCGAGCGGGCCACCAACTCCCTTTCGGTGCGCCGGATCCGCACCTCCCCGGCGTCCTTCAGCCGACGCTGGCGGGGCACCAGGACGTCCACCCCGGTCACCGCCGGCAGCCGGGGCACCGCGGCGAATCCGTACAGCGCGAGCGCGGCCGCACCGGTGATCACCGCGCCCTCGCGGCGGCCCTCCTCGCGACCGTTCTGCGCCGCGTACAGCAGGGCGGCCCACATCCGCTGCTCCGGGGTCGGCCCGTCGGACTGCAGCAGGTACACCCGGGGCAGCAGCCGCCGCCAGGGCCCGCCGCGACGGCAGTGCTCGGTGATGACCCGGGCCGGCACGCCCCGGGCGCGCAACTGGCTCGCGGTGACGACGTTCTGTTGACGCTTCGCCAGCTCCTCCAGGGACGGCGGCGGCGTGGGAATCCGGTAGCTCATGCGGACACCATCCCCAACCGCTCCGACCCGCCACCGGCCACCTGACGCACTGTTACCCAACCGTCGCGAAACCGGGATCAGCTCGCACTAAAGTCCCCATACCCTCACTCAATCGGAGTAATTGACGGTCGTCAGGTTGTCATATCTGATCGAACCCGATCGCCCACCAGGCCGCCTGACCCAGAGTGACCAAAGGCATACGCCGGGAGACCCTTCAGGCGTCAAACCCGCCCCGGGAATTGCCTAGGCTTGCGTCATGTCACGTGACGAGACCGCCGGCCTCCGCGCGGCCCAGCTCCGCCTTGGCCGTCTGCCCGGATACGTCCGCCGCCCGGACCCGGCCCGCCGCAGCGGCGAACAGGGCCATACGTACAAGAAGGGCTGGGAGGTCCGCTTCACCGCCCGCAGCGAGGCCGAGATAGCCGAGATCCGCGACCTCGTGGTCGCCGCCGGGTTCGCCCCGGCCAGACCCTTCTTCAAAGGCCACCAGCTCATCCAGCCGGTCTACGGCATGGCCGCCGTCCAGGCCTACCTGGCCGCGAGACAGGCGGCCGAGGAACACGCCGCCCGCACCGCGCTCGGCCGCCGCCGACGAACCGCCGGCGGACACCCCGCCACCGGACACCCCACCGGCACCGCACACCCTGCCACCGCCGGGCACCCCAGCGGCGCCGCGCACCGGTGCGAACGCGAGGAGGCTGCCACCGAGGCCGCTGCGGCGACTGCGGTCGCAGCCGCCACCGCCGCCCAACTCGCCCGGCGGCTGGCCATCGAGTCCTTCCCCGCCCAGGTCGAACGGAGCAGCGCCGTCGACGACCGCCTCTCCCCGACGGAGGCCCGACCGCAGTCCTGACGGCAGACCACCCCACCCGCGCCTCGACCCCCGGGCCGGACGGCCCCAGGCCGCCGAGGCGTGGCCGACGTGCACGGTGGCGGCCAGCAGGCGCGGGACCGTCCGGATCAGCGCCTGCTCCGCCCCCTCGGCCACCCGGTGCGCCGCCGCCACGGCGAGCGCACCGCCCACCCACCACCCCTGCTGCCACGCCCACCTCGGCGCGCAGCGCGTCCACCTCGCATCCACCGCGCGCATCCACCGTCCGCACCCACCGCCCGCACCCGGGCTGCGCGCCCCCGGTGGAGACATGCACGTCGGAGTCCACCCGGCCCGTCACGCCACGCCGGAACGGGCGCGACCGAAGGTGTGGTTGCGCGGACGGTTGTGCGGCCGCAGCTTCGCGCCGTGGGCGTGGACGCCAGCCTCCATAAGCCCTACGGTGGCACATCAACCGTCCTGCAACCACGGCCCTTCTGCACCCCCTGACCAGCCGCGACGCGCTCGCAACTACACCCCCCGCACCACTGCGCCACCCTCCCCCACCGATCCCCCGCCCGGCCGCCCCACCACCGCCGCACCACCACGCCCCACCGGTCGACACCGGAACCGGCCGAGCGGCGGCGGGTTCCGGGCATTCAATCCGATTGGTAACCCAGCGCACCGAGGGCATATCGTAGAGTGAGCGCAGATGATCGACCGTCAGCCACCCATCTCCCTTTCCGAGAAGCCGAGATGACCAACCGTCACGCGAGTTCCGCCGAGCCGCCCCCGAGGCCCGGTGAACCGGAGGACGTACCACTGGAGTTCGCCGCCTTCTGCGAACTCCACCGCCCCCGGTACCTCAGCTACGCCCGGGTGTGGCTGACCGAGCACAGCAGCGCGGCCACCGCCGTCCAACAGGCGTTCGCCGAAATCGCCGTCCAATGGCGCGAGTTGCTGGGAAGCTCCAACCCCACCGCGAACGCCTGGCAGATCCTGCGCAGCACCGTCGCCGACCACACCCGGCACGTGCCCGCCGCACCGGACCGCCACCCCGCCGACGACGACCTGGCGATCCTGCACTACGTCGTCGGCCTCGCCGCCCCCGAGATCGCCGACGTCATCGGCACCGACACCGCCAGCGTCGCCGGCCGGCTCCGGCGCACCATGCTGTGGGAGGCCTCCGGCTGGTGAGCCCCCTCAGACCCGCTCACCCGTCACGTCGAACAAGTGATGCACCGGGTCGTGGATCAGATAACGGGCGAACGACTCCACCGTGAACCGTGCCCCGTCACTACGGCCCCCGGTCCGCCCCCACTGCTCGCCCGCCACCCGCCCGAACGCCGCCGCCAGCGCCTCCGCGGCCGCCGCCAGTTCCCCGGCCACCACCGCCGGCACCTGCTCCCCGTACCGCTCGGCGACCGCCGTCTCGTCCTGGTCCCAGTTCGGGAACAGCGGGTCGTCCTCGGCCAGCATCAGGTCCAACCGGACCCGGAACAGCCGGAACACGTCCCGGACATGGCACGCGTACTCCAGCCCCGACCACACCCCCGGCCGCGGCCGCCGACGCAAACCCTCCTCGGCCCCGGCCAACAACGCCACCCAGGCCTCCGCATTGGCCCGGACCATCCCCGCGACGTCCTCCCGCACCACCGCCGGAACGTCCAGCCCACAATCCGGACACGGGCGTTCCAACACCCACGTCCAGTCCTTGCCGTCCGGCACGACCACACCCACCGGATCCACGCCACGCTCAGAAGCACTCATGACCCCAGCATGGCCACCCCACCACCCGCCCCACCAGCGGCAAGGACGCCAACCGCCACCAAAATGCTGCCACCCCGCCCGCAGCCCTCAGCCACCCGCACCCCTGCGCCGCCGCACCCGCACCACCCACACCACGACCGCCACCACCCCGCCGACCAGCACCCCCCACAACGCCACCCCCACCGCAACCCCGACCCCGAACCAGCCGCCCCCGCCGCCCCCGCCGGCCCCAGCCGCAGGCACCACGGCCTCGCCACCCGGCGGCTCCGTCACCCCGTCCCCCGCAGCCCCCCGCGACTCCGCCCGCCCCACCAACGGATTCTCCCGAGACCCGCCGTCCACCCCCGGATCGGCCTCCAACGCCTTCGCCGGCGCCAGCACCCCGAAGCCGTACCTGCTCCCCGGCACCGCCGACCCGTCCTGCGGCGGCGTGGCAGTCCTGATCATCCGATTGATCACCTGCCCCGCCGAAAGCTCCGGATACTTCGCCCGGATCAACGCGGCGGTGGCGGAGACGTAGGCGGTGGCATCCGAGGTGCCGTTGCCCACGCCGTAGCTCGACGAGGACTTGGCCGTGGCCTGGTAGATCTCCACACCGGGCGCGGCGAGTGTCGTTTCGGCACCCGGCGTCGAGCGGTCCCAAACTCTGCCCGTGGAGTCCACAGCCGCTACCGCCACCACTCCGGGAAAGGCCGCCGGGTACTGGACACCGCTCAGGCTGTCGCCGTTGTTCCCGGTGGCGGCGACCAGCACGACGTCCTTGGAGACCGCGTAGTTGACGGCTTCACGTGCCGGGGAGTCGAACCTCGACGTCCCCCCGACCGACATGTTGACGACCTTCGCACCGTGGTCCACGGCAAAGCGGATCGCCTCGGCGAGGCCGTTCTGCTGGACGTCCTGATTCCCGCCGTCGGTCCGCACCTTCACCGGCAGGATCTTCGCCTTCGGCGCCAAGCCCATGACCCCCGCCTGTGCACCGTGCCCGTGCCCTGCGATCAGGCTCGCCATCCCGGTGCCATGGCCGTCGCCGTCGGTACGACCGTCCGTGTTCGTACCGGAGAAGTCACCCCCCGCAAGCACCTGTCCGGTGAGGTCCTGGTGGTCCGGGTTGACCCCACTGTCGACCACTCCGACGATCACGCCCTCGCCCTGGTTGACAGTCCAGACTTTCGTCTCGGCCTCGAAGGCCTTCAGGGCCCATTGCTTGTCTCTGATCTGATCCGCCGATGCCGTCGGTGTCGCGACACTCCAGATCAATGCCCCGGCGGCAAGGGCCGCTGTACCACGCGCCAACCGGCGGCTCGTCAAGCCTGGTCACCCCACTCAGCGAGGCGTCCCGCAGATCACCGATCCGCGGGACGCGATCAGATCACCCGTCCGCTTCAGGACCGGGCTCATTCCACCACGTTCGGATTGGCCGGCTTGTCCGACGCCCAGGTCTCCTCGTCCTCAACGAGGTAGTCGGGCCTCCGACGGCCCTTCTCCCGGCCCTTATCGTG
Organism: Kitasatospora sp. NPDC043949; assembly: GCF_056435365.1. Lineage (NCBI taxonomy): Bacteria > Bacillati > Actinomycetota > Actinomycetes > Kitasatosporales > Streptomycetaceae > Kitasatospora > Kitasatospora sp. NPDC043949. The sequence goes on from NZ_JBWKEQ010000053.1 coordinate 10,769, forward strand.
CCGTTGCGCGCCGGTGGGCGGCAGGCCGGGGGCCATACCGCCAGGGCCGCCAGCACCGGGTTCGCCCCTGGGCCGGTTCCGGACTCCCAGGCCGGAACCGCCTTCCGTGAACGCCTGCTTGCCGCGCATGCCCTCGACCGGCCCTGCGGTCCCACCGACGATCCCACCAGGTCGGCCTGTAGACCCACCCATCGGCCGGGCACCGGAGCCACCTCGACCTCCGATGCCCCCACCCGGTCCACGGCCGCCCGCCGGATTGTCACCGCCCGGGAGTTCCCGACCGCCGAATCCGACCTTGGCCTGGCCGATGCCGGGGCCGACCGGTAGACCAGCCGCCGGGCCTGCGGGATTGGAGATCCCCTGCCCGCCATTGCTTCCCAGGAGGCCGCCCGCAGCACCACCAGGCGGCACAACACCCGCCCCGGACACGTGAGTTCCCGGGAGGGCGGTGGTGGCCACAGTCCTGTTGGGGATGACCGCCGGCGTGTCGGCGATGCCTGCACCCGGGCCGTGGTTCACCGAGCCCAGGGGCTTCGGCGGAGTCTGCGCCGCGCCGCCCTTGATCCCCGAATCGGTCGGAACAGACGCACTCCTCGACGTGGAGCGGGCTGGCATCGCCGATCCGGAGGACTTCGGACCCTGCGGTGGTGGGCTGGTCGTCACCCGCCCTGATGTTCCCACGACGCCGATCGAGGTTCCCGACATCATCGCGCTCGCCACCGCCGCCGCCCCGGCCGGATCGTCCTGTGGTGTCACGTCGCGCGTCTCACCCGACTTCTGCAGCGTTGGCAGGTTCGGTGGCGGCTTCAGGGTGGGGGTGGCGATGCGGTAGTGCATGGCGAGGGTTTGCATGACGGTGGCGGCTTCGGCTTTTCGGCGGTCGGCGACGGGGATGTGTTCGTCGTCGCCGCCGAAGACGGAGGAGACGCCGTCGCCGACGGTGTCCTTGACCTTTTCCCAGGTGCTGGGTTCCTCGGGCATGTCGCGCTTGGCCTTGGCGATGGCCTCGGACATGTTGTGGAGGGTGTTGGCCGCGTCGTTGGCGTAGGAGGCGGCGTTGTTGATGCTGTCGGCGAGGTGGAGCATGCGGGTGTGGAAGGCGTCGCTGGTGGCGCCTTCCCAGGTGACGGCGGCTTCGGTGCTGGCGCGGGTGAGGGTGGCGCGGATGGCCTTGAGGGTGTCGGCGGCGTGGCGCCAGGGGTCGCCGGCGGCCATGACTTCGCCGGGGTTGAGGGCCTGGGCCATGGTGCGGAGTTGGGCGTGGCTGTAGGTGGTGAAGTCGGTGTAGGCCATGGGGGGGTCGCCTCCGTTCGGGCTCGGCCGGTGGTGGCCGGGGGTCAGGGGGCGGGTGGGGCGACGGTGTGCTCGTAGGCGGCCTTGCTGCTGGCGGAGGGGTCGGCGACGGACCAGCCGTCGTCGCCGAGTTTGAGTTTCTTCGCGGTGTGCTGGTCGTGTTCTTCGTAGGTGGTGGCGGTGAGTTCGGCGTTCTTCTGGGCTTCGCCGACGGCTTGTTGGAGTTGGTTGAGGACGTCGCGCAGGCCGTCGCGCATGGTGTTGTAGCGGTTGTGGATCTCGGTGGCTTCGGCGAAGGTGCCGAAGGCGGTCCTGCCGATGCCGCTGCGCCCGTGGGTGCCGGTGCCGTCGGCGTGGTGCTGGAATTCGGCGAGGAGGAGCCGGACTTGGGCGGCGAAGGCGCGGAGTTGTTCGACCTCGACGCGGTAGCCCCGGCCGGCACCTCCGGTCGTACCGGTTCCTGTTGCCATTTCGGCGCCTCCCCCGTGCGTCCGTGGGTCGCTGCCGGGGTTGGGCCCCGGTGTCTCATGTCTAACACACGGGGCCCGAATTCCGCCTGGTACCTGGTCAGTTCGCAGGCGTCCTCGCGTGGAGGGCGTCGGCGAGGGCGCGGCGGCAGAGGGAGTCGGCGTGCCGGGTGGTTTCGGGGAGCCGGTAGTGGGGGGCGAGTTGGAGGGTGGTGCGGACGGCGGTGTCGAGGCTGATGCGGTGGCCGATGGAGACGTAGACGGGTTTGACGCCGGGCCGGGTGCGGAGGGCGCGCCCGACTTCTTCGCCGGTGGCGGGGTCGGTGAGCGGGGTGGTGGAGCCGCGGGGGGTGTCGGGGTCGTGGTGGTGGAAGGTGAAGGGGGTTTTGGCGACGCCGAGGGTGCGCAGGCCGGTGAGGACGCCGAGGTGGCTGGCGAGGCCGAGGCGGCGGGGGTGGGCGAGGCCGTAGCCGTCGCAGACGACGGTGTCGGGGGTGCGGGTGAGGGCGGCGAGGGCGTCGAGGACGGCGGGGAGTTCGCGGAAGGCGAGCAGTCCGGGGGTGTAGGGGAAGGGGATGCGGCCGACGGCGGTGGACTGTTCGACGACGGCGAGGGTGTCGTGGTCGAGGAGGACGGCTGCGGCGGCGACGAGGTCGTGTTCGTCGTCGTAGGCGACGTCGACGCCGGCGATGAGCCGCCCGACCCCGCCACCGCCGGAGCCGGAACCGGAACCTGAGCCGGAACCGTCGGGGTCGTCGGAGTCATGGGTCTGGACGAGGGGGCGCAGGCGTTCCTGTTCGGCGAGTGCCTGGGCTTCGGTGGTGGGCCAGTCGGCGGGGATGGGCACGGGTGTTCCCCCGGGTGGGTGGGGCGGGCGCGGTCGGGTTCACCGTACCGAGGGGCGGACGACCCCGGGGTGAGCCTGTGCGCCCCCCGTGCTCCCGGTCCGGCGGGTTAGCCTGGACTTACCGAACTCCCTTGCCGGGCAGTACTTCTGGGACCGGCGCCATTCCCGCTCGTTCCCCCCGACGTGCGAAGGACCCCCCGCCATGCCTCGTCCGTCCGCCGCCCAGTACTGCCTCGGCTCGTTCACCGTCGTCGCCGCCACTGTGGCGCTGCTGGCCGTTTCGGGCGCCTCGGGCGTCCTGGAGGTCGCGGTGCTGGAGGGGTTCGCCCTGGCGCTCGGCACCGTGGTGACGGTGTTGTCGCTCGCCGTGTCCGGCCGGTCGGCGGCGAGGGCGGGAGCGGCCTCCCCGGCCCCGGCCGGACACGAGTACGCCCGGCAGCGCTAGCAACGCCAGTCCGCCGCCGGGCGTCGCAGCCCGCTCGGCCGGTCAGTCGGTGGTGACCACCACGGTCTTCGCGGCCTTGTCGTGGATGCACTGTCGGTAGGGCTTGTCGAAGACGCCGAACATCCCGTCGATGATCCACCAGAAGGCGGCGCAGCAGATCACGGCCGGGAGGATGTAGACGGCCGCGCGGGTCCAGGCGGCGCCCTGGGTGGGCTTGTTGCCGTCGATCAGCATGGCGACGCGGACGTGCATCGCCTTCTTGCCGAGGGTCTGGCCGTCCCGGCCGAGCATCAGGCCCTCGTAGAGGAGGTAGATGCCGCAGCCGAGCCAGAACGCGCCGACCTCGCCGGAGCGGTTGCCGAAGTCGGCGAAGGGGGCCACCACGATCACGGCGACGGCCTGGACGAGGAGGTAGTCGATCAGGCGGGCGAGGATGCGCCTGGGCCAGCTGCCGATCGGCGGCATGCCGGGGACGGGCCCGGCGCCGGGGGTTCCGTAGCCGGGGGTTCCGTAGCCGGGGGTTCCGTAGCCGGGCGGGGGCTGGTCGTAGGGGTTCTGGCCGTAGGGGCTGCCACCGGGCGGGCTCTGGCCGCCGGTCGGGCCGCCGTAGGTGCCGCCGTACGCGCCGGGGCCGTCGGACGGGGTGTCGGAGGTGCCGTCGGACGGGCCGTCGGCGGGCGGCGGGGCGGGCGGCGGGTTCGGGTCCGACGGCCGGTCTTCCGGCGTGCCGCCGCCCGGCTGCGGGGACTGCTTGTCGAAGGAGGGCTGGCCGCCCCCCTCCGGCTGGGAGCCTGAGGGGTCGTGAGTGCTCATCCGTCGAGTAGAACATCACACATTCTCGCCGTTTGGGACATTATGTCCGTTTTGCCGCCAGGGCCGGACGACGCCTCCGCTCCGGATGATGCCTCCGCGCCGGGAGCCGACCGCCACGCCGGGAGGCCTCAGTCGCGGACCACCCGGGTGCGGGCGGCCCGGTCCTGCCAGCCGCGCCGGGCCGGGCGGTCGAACACGGGCCAGACCAGGCCGACGAGCAGCAGCAGGCCGAGCTGCCTCACTGCCCACCGGAGCAGCGAGCGGCCGAGGCTCAACCTGGTCCGGGCGCCGGGGGCGGCGGCGTCCGCCACCCGGATCCGGGCCAGCCGTTTGCCGAAGGTCTGGCCGGTACGGGCGGTCGGCAGCACCTCGTAGAGCAGGCTGACGAAGAGCAGGATGCCGAGCAGGACCGCGACCTTCCCCAGCACCACGTCGTCCACCAGCCAGACCTGGACCTGGCGCCGGGTGAGGGAACTGGCCATCCTGGCCTGATCGAGCTTCTGCTGGAGGTGCTCGGACGCCGAGCGGCCGAGCGGGATTCCGGCGGCGACGGCGACCACGAGGAGTACGACGGTGTCCACGGCGCGCGCGGCCAGCCGACGTCCGAGTCCGGCGGGCGTCACGGAGGCGGGCACGGTGGGGGCAGGCGCGGCCGGGGCGGGTCGGCGCCGCGCGACGGCCTCCCGGGCCGGGCGCACGACCGGCAGCGACCCGGCGGGCGCGGCAGGCGCGGGGGGTCGGCCCTGAGCCCGGACCGGAACCGCTCCGGCGGCGGCCGGGGCCGGGGCCGGTACGGCGGGCTCGGGCTCGGACGCGGACTCGGACTCGACGGCACGCCCGGCCCCGCGCGCAGCCGCCGGAACGGACGCCGCGACGGGCGACGCAACGGGCGACGGCGCCTCCCGCACCGCCACCGCCGCCGGGACGGTCGCGGGCGCTCCGGAGGCGGCGGCCACCTCCACCCCGACCGAAGCGGCGGCCGGCCTTCCGGCCGAAGCCCCGGCCGGAACAGCAACCGAAGCGCGGACCTCCCTCACGCGCCCCTCCTCCCCGTCGGGCGCCCCCGAAAGCACCCCCCAGGAGACCCGGTGCGGCTCGCCACCCGTCTCCATCAGCCCCCGCTGCGCCTGCGGAACGGCCTGCCAGCCGAGCTCCTCCACCTCGCCCTGGCCTGCCGCACCCCCGACCGCCGAAACCTCGACCACCGGCTCGCCCAGGACCGCTTCGCCCAGGACCGCTTCGCCCAGGACCGCCTCGCCGAAGACCGGCACCTCGACTTCCGCCATCTCCGGCCCGGACGCCCCAGCCACCCCGGGCACCCCAGCCATCCCGGACACCTCAGGGTTCTCGGACGCCTCCGGCTCCCCGACCGTCCGGAACACCGGCCCGCCGATCACCTCCGCCACCCGCGACCCGAGGACGAACTTCGCCCCGCCCGCGGTCTGGTCGAAGTACACCGGCCCGGTGTCCCCGCCCCCACCCCCGCCGTGCGCGGTCCCGCCCCAGGACGGCTCCGGGGACGCCGCCTCCGGAACGGCCGCCTCCGGCACCGCCGGTGGCGGCACCGCCCGCGCCGTCCCCGCCGCGCCGGCGGCGGGCCGCCGGGACGCGAACCGGGGCGGATCCAGCACCTCGCCCTCGGCGGGTGCGAGCCGGCTGGTGCCCGGCACCCAGGCCGAGCCGCCCCAGTACCGGACGAAGCCGGGGATGGAGGGGTCGGGGTAGTAACCCGGCTCGGGTCCGACGGCCGAGTCGCCGGCGCCGGCGAAGGGGCGGTCCGTCATGGGGTCTTCTCTCCTGGCGGGTCCTGGCGGGGCCGACACGGCACGCCCGCCCGGCGCACCCGCGAGCCGTCCGGCGCGCGTGGGTGGGGGGCACCGCCGGTAGGCGGACAGTCGCCGGACAGTAACAAAGGGTAGTGCCTCGTCGAGGTGCCGACGGAAAGTTGGTCAATCACCGGACAGCGGAGGGCCCTCCGGGGTAAGGGCGGCCGAACCGTCCCGGCGCGCGGCGGGCGTCCGCGCGCCGCGGTCCCCACCGGTCACCACCCCGCGTCTCACCACCCGTCGCCTCACCACCCCGCGCCTCACCACCCGTCGCCTCACCACACCCCTCGTCGAACTTCCCGAAGAAATCCCGGAAACGTGTGTAAGAGCCGGCGTGGACCGCCCTCTCAAAGGTCACCGGGCCCGGAACCGGGCAGGAACCCAAGGCCGAGAGGAAAACGATCATGGAGCGCCCCACCAGCGTGGTCGAGCACGAACTGGAGCTGAACCTGGTGCTCTCCCCCGAGCACAGCGTCCCCGTCCCGGCCCGGCTGTCCTACGGCAGCCACGACCCGTACGCGGTGCACATCACCTTCCACCTGGACACCGGCTCCCCGGTGACCTGGGTGTTCGCCCGCGAGCTGCTGGTCGAGGGCACCTTCCGGCCGTGCGGCCAGGGCGACGTGCGGATCTGGCCGACCCGCTCGGGCCGGCGCAGCGTGCTCTGCCTGGCGCTGAGCTCCCCGGCCGGCGACGCCCTGCTGGAGGCACCGCTGCCGGTCGTCGCGGCCTGGCTGGAGCGGGCCCACCGGCTGGTCCCGCCGGGCAGCGAGATGGCCGCGCTGGACATGGACGGCTCGCTCGCGGACCTGCTTGCGTGAGCACGCGCACGACCACCAGCACGCGCACGACCGCGAACGCACCGGCCGGCCACAGCACGCACCCTGCCGGGACCGCGCGACGCGACGGGAGCCGCGCCCCCGCCGGCTCAGCGGGCCGCGGGGGCCTGCTGACGGCCGCGGGTGGCGTCCGGGCCACCGCCGTCGCGCTGTCCGGGCAGCCGGACCAGCGGTGCCCCGGCGGAGCGTCGCCTGGCCCTTATCCGGATGGCGGCGGCGAGCAGGAAGCAGAGCCCGACCCACGGGTAGACCGAGGTCGGCAGCTGGCGCAGCGGCGCCATGTGGAGGACGGCCGGCCCGAGCGGCTTGGCGGCCCACATCGCGAAGGAGAGGAACGCGAGCAGTGTCGCCCAGAAGGCGGCCCGCCAGCGCAACCGGCGGACGCCGACCGGACGGGCGTGCTCGACGGAGGCCTCGGTGGCGAGCAGGACGAGCACCGGCACGCACCAGACCCAGTGGTGGGTCCAGCTGATCGGCGAGATCAGCACGGCGGTGACGGCGGCGCAGCAGACGCCCCAGGCCTCGGCCCGGGGCAGCCAGCGGGCGCTGCGGTGGGCCCAGGCGGCGACGGCGAGGCCGGCCACCGCGACCAGGCCGGCCGCGAGGGTGGCGAGGGTGCCGGGGTCGGCGGTGTGCAGCAGCCGGGCGAGGGCGCCGCGCAGCGACTGGTTGTCGACGATCTCGGTCTTGCCGACCCGGGAGGAGTCGTAGAGGTACTTGGTCCAGAAGCCCCAGGTGGCGTCGGGCAGGACGACGGCGCCGATCAGGAAGGTGCCGAGGAAGGTGAGGCCGGCCACGAAGGCGGCCCGGACCCGGCCGGTGATCAGCAGGTAGACGGCGAACAGGCCAGGGGTGAGCTTGAGGCCGGCGGCGATGCCGATCGCCATGCCCTTGCTGCGGCGGGCGTCCGAACGGGTGAGGTCCCAGAGGATCAGGCAGGCGAGCGCGAGGTTGATCTGGCCGTACCGGAGCGTGGTGAAGACGGGTTCGAGCCAGACGCCGAGGCCGGTCACCAGGATGACGCCGATCGGCCGCAGTTCGCGGCGCGGCCAGCCGACCAGCTTGAAGGACAGGTGGGTCAACAGGGCGAGCAGCCCGAGGTTGCCGAGAGTGATCGCCACCCGGAGGAACGGGACCGGGAACCAGGTGGTGGGCACGAACAGCATGGCCGCGAACGGAGGGTAGGTCGCGGGCAGGTTCCACTCGGTGACGCGCAGTGCGTACAGGTCGGTGCCGTTGGCCACGGCGGCACCCTCGGCCCGGTAGACGATCATGTCGACCATCGAGGTGTTGACGAAGTGGCGGACCACCGCGTACACGACCAGGGAGAGGAGCGCCAGGGCCGAGGCGGCCAGCAACGGTCGACGGGGGGCCTCGCGCAGCGCGCGGACGGGGGCGCCGAGCACGGTCCGCAGCCGGTCCGACAGGGGGGCGGGCGCGGGGTCGGGTGCGGTCCGCACCGGGCTGCGCTCGTCTTGCACCGCTGTCACCAGTCCACTCCGTCCACCGCTCGACCAATCGCCGACGATACCGGATGCGGGCCGACCGGGCCTGGGCACAGGTAGTCACGCAGGGTGACGAATGGGCCCCGACCGGCCGTACTCCGTTGCGGGCGGAGCACGGACGGCCGAGGCCACCGGGGGGAGGCTCAGGGCCTCAGCGGCCTCAGCGGCCTCAGTGGCCCCAGGGGCTCAGGGCCTCAGCGGCCCCGTGCCTCAGCCCGTGTAGGCGCCGAGGGCCCGGGTGAAGTCCAGCGGCTGCTGGACGACGCTGCTGCAGCTGGCATCGGCGTAGGCCTTGGCCCCGCCGTCGCAGGCCTTGTCTCGGGTGCCGGACCACATGGCCAGCCACGCGAGGTGCCTGGACGCCGCGAAGTCGGCGAGCTGCTTGGCGTCGGCGACGGTGAAGACCTCGCTGGCGACGTCGTTGACGCCGATCATCGGGGTGACGGCGACCTTGCGCCAGGCGGCCGCGTCGTCCAGTCCGAGCACGCTCTTGACCTGGGCCTGGGTGGCGGTGGCCGCGGCGATCGCGTACTTGCCCATCTGGCCCTGCGGGTTCGGGGCGACGCCGTCGCCGAAGTCCATGGCCATGATGTTGACCGCACCGATCGCGACGCCGTTGTTCTTGGCGTCGGCGACCAGGTTGACGCCCTCCTGGGTCAGGCCGGAGGGCAGCGCGGGCAGTGTGAAGGAGACGTCGAGCGCCTTGCCCTTGGCGGCGGCGTTCTTCTGCAGCTGGGCGATGGCCTGGGCGCGGCGGGTGTTGGCGGCGGTGTTGGCGATCGCGCCGCCCTCGACGTCGAAGTCGAGCCTGGTCAGGCCGTAGGCGTCGACGGCCTTCTGGTAGACGGCGGCCAGGTCTGCGGTGGAGCCGCAGGCGAGGGCCAGCTCGCTGCCGTTGGCGCCGCCGAAGGAGACCCGGACGTCGCCGCCGATCGCCCGCAGGGCGCCGATCTGGGCGGCCACCGCGTCGGCGGACAGGTCGCTGACGCCGCCCCACTTGGGCTGGCAGCCGCCGCCGGACACCACGAAGGCGAGGGTGTAGTTCTTGACCCCGGTGGCCTTGGCGGTGGCGACCAGGTCGTACGGCGGGTAGAGCGAGGTGTCGACGTACGGGGCGAAGCCGGCCCCGGCGCCGGCCGGGGGTACGGGCACACCGGTCGCCGTGGGGGTGGCGGTCGGGGTGGGGGTCGGCGCCGGGGTGGTCGGCTTCGCCGAGGGGGTGGCACCCGCGGTCCCCGTGGGGGAGGGGGCCGCGGTGGCGGTGCCGGTCCCGGTCGGCTTGGGAGCGGTCGACACCGGACTGGTCGGCGCGGTGGTGGTGGGGCGGCCCGAGGGGGTGGGCGCGGTGCCGTCACCGGCCTTGCAGGAGGTGTTGTCGATCAGGCAGTTGCCGGGTTCGGCCTGCGCGGCGCCGGCGCCCTGGGCGACGAAGCCGACCACCACGCTCTTGCCCGGCTCCAGCCGCTTGCTCCACGCCTCCGGCTTGACGGTGACGTGCTGGCCGGCGGCGGTGAAGGTGGCGTTCCAGAGCGAGTCGATCTTCGCCCCGGCCGGGAGGTCGAAGCTGAGCGTCCAGTCCTCGATCGGGCCGCTGTCCGGGTTGGTGACCAGGTACTGGCCGGTGTAGCCGGAGTCCCAGCTGCTGGTCCGGCTGTAGACGGCGCCGAGCGAGGCGGCGCTGGCCGAGGAGGCGAGGACGACGACACCGCCCGCGACCAGGGCGGCGGCGACCGCCGAGGCCCCGACGATCGCGCCCTTGCGGCTGCGCCTGCGGCGGCCTGGGCGGCGGTTGGGCTGGGTGGTCATGGCGCGTTACCTCCGGGGTGCCGTCGGTCGGCCGCGGTCCGGGCGCGGGTGCGTGCGGACGTCCGGGCGGCCGGCCCGGCTCGGTCGGGTGACCGGCGCGACCGACGCTAGCGGCGGCCGGGGGGCCGAACCGGCGGGCTGAGCGAGGGGAAGAACTCCCTTAGGCCGCGCTTAAGGAAGATCCCGAAGCCGACAGGGCGTCAGGCGCGCACGAAGACCGGCCACCACGGTTCCCCGGGCCTCGGCCGAGGTCGAGGGAGCGATCGAGGAAGCGGTCGAGGAAGTGGCTGAGGGAGCGATCGAGGAAGCGGCCGAGGCAACAGCCGAGGAAGCGGTCACTTCTGGAACAGCGCGCCCCGGCCGCGCCGCCGCCCCGCCCGCGCGGGGGTGCCGTCCGGGCGGGTCCGCAGCCGCAGCCGGACCTCGGCGCCGCCGAGCACGGCGGAGCGGCCGAGCGCCAGGTCGCCGCCGGTGGACTCGGCGAGTTTGCGGACGATGTCGAGGCCGAGGCCGGTGGAGCCCTCGCCGCCGTGGCCCTCGCCGCGCTTGAGGGCGGCGGCCGGGTCGCTGAAGCCGGGGCCGGCGTCGCCGACCAGGACGATCACCGAGGTCTCGGTGGCGAGCACGTCCACCGAGAAGGCGGTGCCGACGGCGGTGTGCCGGAAGACGTTGCCGAGCAGCGCGTCGACGGTGGCGGCCAGGTCGGCGCGCTGGACCGGGACGGGCGTCGCCCGGTCGGCGCCGGCCAGTTGCCAGCAGCGGCCCTCGTCCTCGGCCAGCGCGGACCAGAAGCCGACCCGTTCGCGGACCACCTCGGCGACGTCGCAGCCGACCGCGACGGCGGGCACGTCCTCGGGGTCGCGGCGGGCCGAGCGGATGATCTGGTCGACCTCGCGCTCCAGTTGGGAGACCGCGTGCCGGGTGGCGTCGGCGGCGTCGCCCTCGCCGAGCGAGGCGGCGTTGAGCCGCAGCACGGTCAGCGGGGTGCGCAGCCGGTGGGACAGGTCGGCGGCCAGTTCCCGTTCGGCGGCGAGGAGTTGGACCACCCGGTCGGCCATGGTGTTGAACGCGTGGGCGGCCTCGCGCAGTTCCTCGGGGCTGCCGGCGGCCTGCTTGCCGTCCACCGGGACCCGTACGGCGAGGTTGCCGGCGCCGAGCGAGCGGGCGGCGCCGGCGAGCCGCCGGGCGGAGGCCACGATCCGGCCGCCCATCCGGTCGGCGACCAGGACCGAGATGGCGACCAGGCCGAGCGCGACGCCCGAGAGCACCAGCCAGGCGGTGGAGACGCCCCGGGTGAGGTCGCCGTCGGCGACGAACACCTCGACCACGGCGGTGCGTCCGGTGTCCACCGCGACCGGCTGGAGCAGCGCGTAGCCGCCGGGCACCTCGACGGTGAAGGAGCGGCCCTGGCCTCCGGCGGTGGACACGTCGCCGGCGGCGGCCCGGGCCTCGCCGATGGTGGGCCCGCCGGGGCCGCCGGGGCCGGGGAGCGCGTCCGGGGCGGCCGGGGCGGGCAGGTGGACCGCCATCCTGCCCTGCCCGCCGGCGTCGGTGCTGGCCAGGGCTCGGTCGATGGCGATCTGGTCGGTGGTGATGGCGAGGGCCGGGCCGAGCGCGGCGGCCTGCCGCTCGGCGGCGGTGAAGGCGTGGTCCCGGGCGGTCTGCTGGACCATCAGGCCGAGCGGGATGAGGAAGGCCAGCGCGACCATGGTGGTCCCGGCGACGGCGGCCTTGATCAGGGCCCAGCGCAGCGAGCGCCCGAACCTCCTCATGTCCGGTGCTCCGCCAGTCCCCCGGCGGCCTCCAGCCGGACCCCGACTCCCCGGACGGTGTGCAGGTAGCGGGGGCTGGAGGCGGTCTCACCGAGCTTGCGGCGCAGCCAGGACAGGTGGACGTCGATGGTCTGGTCGCCGCCGTAGGTCTGCTGCCAGACCTCGGCCAGGATCTCCTTGCGCGGCACCACCACGCCGGGGCGTCCGGCCAGGAAGGCCAGCAGGTCGAACTCACGGCGGGTCAGGTCGAGCAGCCGCCCGTCCAGCGAGGCCTCGCGGCGCTGGAGGTCGATGGCGAGGCCGCCGACCCGCAGCACCTGGGCGACGGGGGCGGCGCCGCCGCCGAGCCGGCGCAGCACGGCGGCCATCCGGGCGCTGAGGTGTTCCCCGGAGAAAGGTTTCACCAGATAGTCGTCGGCGCCGTCGTTGAGCAGCCGGACGATCTCGGCCTCGTCGTCGCGGGCGGTCGAGATGATCACCGGCACATTGGTCAGGCCCCGGATCATCTTGAGTGCCTCGCTGCCGTCCAGGTCCGGCAGTCCCAGGTCGAGGATCACCAGGTCACAGCCGACCTGGGCAACCTCCCGCAGCGCCTCAAGTGCCGTGCCCACGCTGCGGACCGCATGACCGGTGTCGGTCAGGTGCCGGATGAGGGCGGAGCGTACGAAAGGGTCGTCCTCGACCACGAGCACTGTTGCCATGGCCCTGCACGGTACGCCATCGACGGGCAGTGGTCTGTACCTCGGGGTGGCCTCCGGGCGGCCTCCGGACATTGTGCAACTCCCCTGACTAATAACGGGGCTGCCCGGCTGCGCAGGCCCGGAATACGGCAGGATGAGCGGACGATGCGGAACGGACTGGTACAGCTCGGCGCCTGGGCGGCGGCCACCGGGGCGGCGGTGGCGCTGTCCTGGCTCGGCGTGCACGCGGTGCTGACCGGTGCCGCGTTCGAGCAGCCCACGGCCCTGCCGCTGCCCTCGCCGAGGGCCGACGGCACGCCGCACACCGCGACCGTCACCCCCGACCAGGCGCGGTCGGCCACCCAGACCGGGACCCCGACCCCACCACCGGCCTCCCCGACCGCCGCCACGACGACGCGCGGGCCGGCCCCCGCCACCACCCTCGCCGCCGCCTCCCCGCCAGCCACCCGCCGCCCCGCTCCCGCCGCCACCACCACGGCGGTGTCCTCCGTGAAGAGCTACCCGGTGCCGGGCGGCAAGGTCGCCCTGGACATCCGCCCCGACAAGGCCTCGCTGGTCTCCGCCACTCCCGACCCGGGCTGGCAGATGCAGGTGTGGAACGGCGACCAGTGGATGCGGGTGGACTTCACCAAGGGCGAGCAGGCCAACTCGGTCTTCGTCTACTGGAACGGCCACCCGCCGGTGGTCGAGACGGCCATCCGCTGAGCCCCCCTCACCAGGTCTCGAACGGCAGGTACCCCGGCAGGTACGGCCCGGCGTAGCCGGACCGGTCGACCAGGGTGTGCCTGGTCCCGCCCGGCACCCCGATCGTCGCGAGCACCGCCGTGCCGAAGCGGTCCCGCGCCTCGTACGGCTCGGCCAGCGACAGGGCGCCCCGGTCCACCGCGTAGTCGTAGGCGTAGAAGACGTCCGGCACGCTCACCGCGAGGTCCAGCACCCCGTCCCCGTGCCGGGCCAGGTGCGCGGCCAGCTCCCGGCCGCGCGGGCCGATCACCTGGACCAGCGAGGTGAGCACGATCCTGGTCCCGGGCGCGTCCAGCACGTACGAGACCGTCTCCGGCTCCCCGGTCTCCGGCCCGGCGTACGCGGTACAGCGCAGTCCGAGCGCGGCGGTGTAGCGGCGGGCGGCCCGCTCGGCGTCGCCGACCGCGAAGACCACCGCGTCGGCGCGGCCCATCGGGAGGGGGTCGGACTGTCCGGCTCCTGCGGCGAGCAGGACGGGTTCGGCGGCGGTGTCGGTCATGACGGCCCTCCCGGTAGGCGTGCGGACCACGGCGGGTGCGACCGTGCGCCGGTGTGGGGCCCGGCGCACGGCGTTGTGGCTGGAGGGTGGCGCCGAGCCGACCGGCGCGCAACTGTTCCGTTTCCTCCTGGTCAAGCTGTGCGTCGGGGCGGGAGAATCGGCGGCGCCGCTGTACAGAATGCCCACCGGAGGACGGAGCCGCGATGCCCCCCGCCCAGTCCCCGAGCTCCCCCGGCTCGCCCAACTCCCCCGCCCCGCCGGGCGCTTCGGCCGCCCCCGGGACGGGCGGCGGGAACGACTCGATCGACGCGCTGGACGGCCGGCTGATCCGGCTGCTCGCCGAGGAGCCCCGGATCGGGGTGCTGGAGTGCTCGCGCCGGCTCCAGGTCGCCCGGGGCACCGTGCAGGCCCGGCTGGACCGGTTGCAGGCCAAGGGGGTGATCGGCGGCTTCGGCCCGGAGGTCGACCCGGCGGCGCTCGGCTACCCGGTGACGGCCTTCGCCACCCTGGAGATCTCCCAGGGCCAGGGCGCCGACGTCCGGACGCACCTGGCGAACGTGCCGGAGGTGCTGGAACTGCACACCATCACCGGGGCCGGGGACATGATGGTGCGGATCGTGGCCCGCTCCAACGCCGATCTGCAACGGGTGATCGACCGGGTGGTGGGCTTCGACGGGATCGTCCGCTCGGCGACCGCGATCGCGCTGGAGAACCCGGTGCCGTACCGCATCCTGCCGCTGGTGGACCAGGCCGCCGCCGAGTAGGGCCCGCGCGACGGCAGAGGCCTCCGCCCCCGTCAGCAGCTGGGGACGCCGCCGCCGCTCTTCAGCGCCTCCAGCGCCGAGACCGCCTCGCCGAGCGTGCCGACCGGTACCAGGCGCAGCGTCTTGGGCGTGTTGACCTTGGCGTCCGTGCACTCGTCCTTGGGCAGCAGGAACACCGTCGCGCCGTCCCGGGCGGCCGCCTGGGTCTTGAGCGGGACGCCGCCGACCGCGCCGACGACGCCCTGGTCGTCGATGGTGCCGGTGCCCGCGATCGTGAGCCCGCCGGTGAGGTCGCCGCCCTTGCCGTCGCCGGCGAGCTTGTCGATGATGCCCAGCGCCAGCATCTGCCCGGCGCTCGGGCCGCCGACGTCACCCAGGTCGACCTTCACCTTGACCTGGTCCGGCGAGAGGTGGAGGTAGCCGAGCGCGGCGGCGGTGGCGCTGTTCTGCGACTCGGCCATCTGCTGGGCGGTCTGCTCCTCGGCCTTGGCCGGGTTGCCCGGCGGGTAGACCGTGTCGGTCGGGCGCACCGCCTCGTCCTGGTCGAACCAGGCCTGGAGCGCGCGCCAGAAGGTGGTCTTCTCCCCCGGGTTGGTGGCCGAGATGGTGACCATCCGCAGCTCGCCCTCGGTGGTGCGCAGCGGCGCCCCGGTCACGGTGAGGACCGGCTTGTCCTTGTACGTGCCGAGGGTGTCCGCGGTCAGGCCCGGCCAGGTCAGCGTGTACGGCAGCGGGACGAAGGCGGCCACGCCGAACAGCGCGGCGACCAGCACCCCGCAGAGCGTGAGCGCGCGGGTCCGCGGGGAGGTGAGGGCCTTGGGCAGCTTGGTGTCGGACACAAGGGGAATCCAAACACACCGGGGCCCGTGCCGGCCTACCGCAGCGCGTCGGCCACCTCGGTCGCCGCCTCCACCACCCGGGGGCCGACCCGCTCGGGGACCAGCCCGTTCAGCATCACCACGCCGACGCTGCCCTCGATGCCGCTCAGTCCGATCAGCGCGGCGGCCGCGCCGCAGGCCCCGGACTGCTCCTCCGCACGGGTGATGACGAAACCCTGCTCCGGCCGGCGCTGGCTGGGGAAGGTGCGCGCCTCCAGGATGGCCCGGCCGGCCGCGCTCTCGCCGAGCGGGTGGCGCAGCCCGGTGCGGTAGGCGACGTGGAAGTCGGTCCAGCTCGGCTCGACCACGGCGACGGCCAGCGCCTCGTTGCCGTCCACCAGGGTGAGGTGGGCGGTGGCGCCGAGGTCCTCGGCCAGGCTGCGCAGGGCCGGCAGCGCGGCCTCGCGCAGCAGCGGGTGCACCCGGTGGGCCAGGCGCAGGACGCCCAGGCCGACCCGGGCGCGGCCGCCGATGTCCCGGCGGACCAGGCCGTGCTGTTCCAGGGTGGCCAGCAGCCGGTAGACGACGGTGCGGTTGACGGCCAGTCGGGCGGCCAGCTCGGTGACGGTGAGCCCGCGCTCGGAGTCGGCGAGGAGTTTGAGGACCCGGACTCCACGGTCCAGGGTCTGGGAGGTCTCGGCAGTCACGACGGGCATCCTTTCCGCGGCGCTCGCGGGGCAGGCGGCGCCGGACCGGGTTCGGTGTCGCGCGCAGGTGGGGTGGCCGCGCTCGGACCGCTCGCGGTGTCGTCCTTGACGTGCGTGCGGTCCTGCGGCGCCCGTCCTGTGGGGGTTGCCCGGTGGAAGAGCGTGGGGGAAAGGTAGTGAAGGAAATGTCGCGACGGAAGTGGTTGTCCAAAATTCGGGCGTGATCGACTTCAACAGCGCGACGGAACCGGGACAAATGCCCGCATTTCTCCGGGCCCGCCGGCGCGCGGGTCCGGCCGCGCTCCGGAGTCCGGACACGCGGGAACGGAGCGGCCGGCCCGCGGCCGCGCGCCGTGCCGTTCCCGCGCCTGATTCCGCGGCTGACTCCAAGCCCGTTTCCGAGCCCGTTCCCGAACCCGCCTGCCCGGCCCGCCTGCCCGCCTGCCCGCCTGCCCGCCTGCCGCGGCTACTTCGCCCACTCGCGGATCTTGGCGATCCGCGCCTTCAGCTGGTTGGCCGTGGCCTGCGCGGTCAGCGGGCCGCCGCACTGGCGGCGCAGCTCGTTGTGGACGGTGCCGTGCGGCTGGTCGGTGCGGTGGTGCCAGGCGGCCACCAGCGCGTTCAGCTCCTTGCGCAGCTCCCGGAGTTCCTGGTGGGTGACGACCGGCCGCTGCTCGGCCGGCAGCTCCAGCAGGTCGGCCTCCTCGGCGGGCTTGCCCTTGCTGCGCTGGATCTGCCGGTGCTGGCGCTTCTGCAACAGCATCTGCACCTGGTCCGGCTCCAGCAGGCCCGGGATGCCGAGGTAGTCGTCCTCCTCCTCGCTCCCCGGGTGGGCCTGCATGCCGAACTCCATGGAGTTGTACAGCACCCGGTCGAAGACCGCGTCGGAGCCGATCGCCTCGTAGGAGAACTCGTCGCCGCCCGCGCCGTCCGGCCCGTCGTTGGCCCGCTCGGCCTCGGCGAGCAGCCGGTCCTCCTCGTCGAAGAGGCCCTCGCCCTCCTTCTTCGGCCGGTCCAGCACGTGGTCGCGCTGGACCTCCATCTCGTTGGCGAAGCCGAGCAGCGTCGGGATGGTGGGCAGGAACACCGAGGCGGTCTCGCCGCGCTTGCGGGCTCGCACGAAGCGGCCGACGGCCTGGGCGAAGAACAGCGGGGTGGAGATCGAGGTGGCGTACACCCCGACGCACAGCCGGGGCACGTCGACGCCTTCGGACACCATCCGGACCGCGACCATCCAGCGCGAGTCCCCGGCCGCGTAGTCGGAGATCCGCTGGGAGGCCTCGGTCTCGTCGGAGAGCACCACGGTGGCCTTCTCGCCGGAGATCTCGCGCAGGATCTTGGCGTAGGCGCGCGCGGTGTTCTGGTCGGTGGCGATGACCAGCCCGCCGGCGTCCGGGATCGCCTTGCGGACCTCGGACAGCCGCCGGTCGGCGGCCTGCAGCACGGACGGGATCCACTCGCCCTGCGGGGCCAGCGCGGTGCGCCAGGCCTGGGCGATCAGGTCCTTGGTCATCGGCTCGCCGAGCCGGGCCTCCAGCTCGTCACCGGACTTGGTGCGCCAGCGCATGTTGCCGCTGTAGCTGAGGAAGATCACCGGGCGGACGACGTGGTCGGCGAGCGCGTGCCCGTAGCCGTAGGTGTAGTCGGCGACGGACTTGCGGATGCCGTCGCCGCCGGCCTCGTACTGGACGAACGGGATCGGGTTGGTGTCGGAGCGGAACGGCGTCCCGGTCAGCGCCAGCCGGCGGGTGGCCGGCTCGAAGGCCTCGAAGCAGGCCTCGCCCCAGGACTTGGAGTCGCCGGCGTGGTGGATCTCGTCCATGATCACGAGGGTCTTGCGCGCCTCGGTCCGGTTGCGGTGCAGCATCGGGTTGACCCCGACGCCCGCGTAGGTGACCACGATGCCGTGGTAGTCCCGGGAGAGCGGGCCGGAGGAGTAGGCCGGGTCGAGCCGGATGCCTATCCGCGCGGCGGCCTCGGCCCACTGCTTCTTCAGGTGCTCGGTCGGCGCGATGACGGTCACCTGCTGCACCAGGTGGTTGTGCAGCAGGTACGAGGCCAGGGTGAGCGCGAAGGTGGTCTTACCGGCGCCCGGGGTGGCGACCGCGAGGAAGTCGCGCGGCTGCGTCTCGATGTACCTGTCCAGCGCGCCCTGCTGCCAGGCCCGCAGCTTGCCCGCGGTGCCCCAGGGGGCGCGGCCGGGGAAGGCCGGCGAGAGGTGGTGCGAGGCGGCGGACGCGGCGGGTCCGGCGCCCCGGGCGGGCGCCTGCGGCTCCGGCACGTCGGAGAACAGCGGCATCGAGGAGGCGGCGGCAGTACTCACGGTCTCCGAGGGGGGATCATCGCAGGTCAGGGGCGGTTTCTCAGCCCCGCCCCGCGGAAGGGCGGCGATCGGACAACCCGCCCAGCGTACCGGCCCGGCGCCGTCGGGGCGGCCAGGCGAGGCTCCGCGCCGGGCCCGGGCGGCCGGAAATCGACGTGACCCGGATCACATCCGATCGATTCCGAAACCGAGTAATCACGGCCGGTCCCGGGACTCTCACCAGGGTGAGGCCGCCCCAACCCTCCCCCTTGTCGACCGGCCTCACACCGACCCGAAGGGACTCGCCGTGCACACCGCCGCCGAAGAGACCGTCCAGGCCCGTCTGATCCTCTCGCTGCACCGCTCCGTCCGGCTGCGGGTGCTCCTGAGCTACCTGCCGGAGGACCCGCTCGCCGTCCGGATGGCCTTTCCCGCCGAGTTCTCGCTGGACGAACCGGCGGACGGCGGCGCGGGCTCGGACGGCGCCGACGACATCGTCTGGGTCTTCGCCCGCCAGCTGCTCTCGGCCGGCCTGGAGCTGCCGGCCGGCGTCGGCGACGTCCACGTCCGGCCCACGGTCGGCCGGCGCACCATGGTCGAGCTGCGGGCGCCGGAGGGCACCGCGCTGCTCCAGTTCGACACCACCGACCTGCGCCGCTTCCTGTGGCGCAGCCGGCTGCTCGTCCCCGAGGGCGAGGAGCACCTGCACCTGGACGCCGACCGCGCGCTCGCCGAGCTGCTCGGCTGAGCGGCGCGCGGGGCCGGCGTCCGGGGGCGTCAGCGCGCTTCCGGCCGTCACCCGGGTCCGGGGCCCAGGGCGCCTCAGCCCGACAGCCTGCGCATCAGCCGGACGCCCTGCGCCGGCGTCAGGTGCGGCAGGTACGCCTTGCCGATCGCCCTGGTGATGCTCGGCAGCGCGGCGGGGTCGGGGTAGGCCATGTACATCGGCCGGTACTCCGGCTGGAACTTCGCCTTGAACGCGAGCAGCGAGCGGAAGCCGTACACCGGCTCCAGCACCCGTCCCATCCAGTCCAGCATCCGCTGCAGGCCGGAGGGCTCCTCGTCCTGCCCGGAGCGGGCCAGCGGCGCGCCGGACAGCGACAGGAAGCGCGCGCCCTCCTCCTTGAAGCCCAGCGCGGCCGAGGCGATCAGGAACTCGTTGACGCCGCGGAAGCCGTCCGAGCGCCGGCGCATGAAGTCCAGCGTCCAGCCGACCGGCACGCCGTTCTCGTACACCGGCATCCAGCTGGTCAGCCCGTGCACGACACGCTGCTCGTCCACCGCGATCAGCACCCGCACGTCCGGGTCGTCCAGCTCCTCCAGTCCGCCGAGCGTGAAGCCCATCTCGGGCAGGCCCTTCTCGGAGACCCACTCCTCGGAGATCGCCCGGATCTGGTCCCGCAGCGCGCGCGGCGCCTCGTGGTGGGACCACCACTCGGCGGTGATGCCCTGCTTGCCGGCCTTGTTCAGCGCGGTCCGGATGTCCTGCCACTTGCGGCCGGTGAAGGCCAGCTCGGGCAGCGCCACCACGGTGTCCTCGGCGACCTGCACCGAGCGCCAGCCGAGCTGCGCGGCGGCCTCCCGGGTCTGCGGGGAGACGCTGTAGAAGCACGGGGTCCAGCCGCGCTGGTCGCAGAACCGGGCGAACCCGGCCACCGCCCGGGCCCGGGCCTCCGGCGCGCCGAACGGGTCGCCGGTGGTCAGCGCCACCGTGTTGTGCACCCGGTAGGCGACGGCCGCCCGGCCCTCCTCGTCGAACCAGTAGTGGTTGCCGTCCCAGGTGGTGATGAAGGACAGCGTCCCGCCGCCGTACGCGGTGAGCAGCGCCCTGGCCCGGGCGGCCGCCTCCGCGTCGGTGTGCAGCACCGGCCGGCGGAAGGCCAGCAGCAGCGCGGTCAGCGCGACCACCCAGAACGCCAGCCCGCAGTACGTCTCCAGGAACAGCGCCACCGGGCCGACCGCGATCGGGTAGTCCGGCAGCAGGTCGTTGTAGGCGGGCGGCAGGAACTGCGCGGGCAGCCCGTGCAGCAGCCGGCGGATGTTCGCCCCCGGCTCGAACTGGTCGGCCGCGAGGCGCCCGAGCCCCACGTACGCGGCCGAGGCCGCCAGGGCGGCGCCGCCGAGCAGCGCGCCCAGCCGCAGCACCGCCCGGCCGGCCAGCCGCAGCCGGAAGCGCTGCCGGGTGGCCAGCAGCAGGCCGAGGGTGAGCAGCGGCAGCAGCAGCGCCTCGACGAAGTACTGGACCACGTCGCCGCTGACCGGGCCGGAGTCGAGGTACAGCCAGCCCAGCAGCGCCGCCCAGAGCAGCTCGGTGGCGACGGTGATCCGCCAGGCGAGCCGCAGCCCCCGGCGCAGCCCCTCGGCCAGGACCAGCAGCAGCGCCGGGAACAGCGCGGCCATCAGCCGGCCCGGGGTGTCGAAGATCCGCTCGACGGCGTGCGCGCGGGCGCAGTCGTGCGCCGACAGCGCGCAGAAGTCGGCCACCTCCTCCGGGCTGAGCCGGTGCGAGAAGTACAGCTCGGAGAAGGTGTTGAACGGCCCGCTGGCGTTGTCGTACAGCGAGGCGATCAGCGGGCCGAGGGCGGCGGCGACCAGGCAGAGCGCCACCAGCACCCGGGTCTCGGAGTGCGAGGAGCGGTGGGTGCGCAGGTGCAGCCCGCCCCGGGCGAGCAGCGCGCCGGCGCCCAGCCCGACGAACGCGGCGGCGCACCGCTGGACGCTCTGCAGGTGGCCCACGTACAGCGTCATGACCAGCGGGGCGAGCAGCACCAGCAGGTGCAGCCGGCGGCGCCAGAGCACGGTGAGCCGGTAGCCGAGCACCCCGGCCAGCGCGAACAGGCCGACACCGGGGCCGACCGAGGTCTGGTCGGCCACCGAGACGGTCCACTGCTCGCCGACCCGGGAGCCGACCGCGATCAGCCCGGTGCCGAGCAGGGTGCCCGCCAGCTGCCCGCCGACCAGCACCGCGAGCGTGCGCAGCCACCCGAGCCGGTGCTCGGCGGCCGGGCCGACCAGGACCAGCAGCAGGCTGGTGAACACGTACGAGCCCAGGCCGGAGCACCAGAACAGCGAGGTGAACGGCGTCCACCAGTGGCCCTCGGCGAGCGTGGGCACGCCGGCCCCGACCCGGTCGAGCAGCCGCTCGGACGGCCCGTGGGCCAGGCTGCCGGTGGCCGCGCCGAGCGCCCAGAGCCCGGCCAGCAGCACCAGGGTGAGCGGCGCCGAGCGCAGCCACACGCCGAACGTCCGGGTCGCCCGCCAGGCCCGCTGCGGGCGCGGCTCCGGCGTCCCGGCGACCGGCGCGCGGTCCGACGGCCACTCCTGCTCCTTGGCCGGCGCGGGGGCCGCGGGGAGCCGGATCACCGGATCAGCCCGGTCTGCTGGGAGAGCCAGGCCAGGTTCTGTTCGAAGGCCTGGCGGAACACGACCCAGCTGTGCCAGCCGGGGATGGTCTGGTAGCCGACCTTCATTCCGGCCGCCTGTGCCGCCGCATAGGCCTTCTCCTGCATGGGTCGGAAGTCCGGGTCGTTGGCGCCGACCACGAACATGCCTGCGGTGTCGGGGAACTTCTGCCGGGCCATGACGTGCACCGGGTCGACGGCGTCGAACGCGGCCTCGTCGCCGCCGAAGGCCTTGTCGACGGTCTCGCCGCGGTCGCCCAGGGTCGGCTCGTCCTGGCCGGAGATGTCCAGGAAGGTGCCGTAGACCCCGGGCGCGTTGACGGCCAGCTGGAGCGAGCAGGTGCCGCCGAGCGAGAGCCCGCCGATGGCGAAGGCGCCCCGGCCGGTGGCGGTCTGCAGGTTGTGGTGGATCCAGTCCGGGACGTCGGTGGCCAGGTAGGTGTGCGCCTTGGCGATCCGGGAGTCCATGCAGAGCGTGTTGGTGAACGGGCTGCCGGTGGGGTCGGCGACCACCACGATCGGGGCGAGGCCCTGGTGGTCGGCGGCGAAGGCGTCCAGGGTCTCCTGGATGGCCCCGGAGGTGATCCAGTCCACCGGGGCGCCGGGCTGGCCGGGCAGCAGCACCACGACGGGCAGCAGCGGCCGGGGGTTGGCCTGGTAGGCGGGCGGCAGGTAGACGTACCCGTCGCGGGCCGTGAAGCCGGACTTGGTGCCGGGGATGGTCACCGTGGAGAGGGTGCCCTTCGCGGGCAGGCCGGGCGGCGCGTGCCAGAGCTCCTCGACGGGCTTGCCGGGCGTGGCGGCGACGGTGCTGGCCACCTTGCCCGTGGTCAGCGCCTGGACCCCGGGCACCAGCATGGCCCGGGCGGTCGGGTACTGGTCGAAGCCCCGGTTGACCTGCGAGGCGGCCATCAGCAGCACCAGGACGGCGGCTCCGGTCGCCAGCAGCCGGCGGCGGACGGCGAGCAGCGGCGCGCGGAAGCAGACCAGGGATATCGCGAACAGCGCGACGGCTATCCAGCGCAGGACGAAGTCCGGTGTGCCCTCCGGGAAGGGGTGCCACCAGCCGTCGACGCCGAGCTTCACCAGGGCGGTGAGCGTTCCGGCCAGCATCAGGGCGCCGAAGAGGCGCGGGGCCCGCCAGCGTTCGTGGCGGGAGAACGCGAGCAGGACCAGCGACCCCCAGCCCGCGGCGAGCACGGCGTACGGGATCGGGCCGTGGGTGAGCGGCCAGTCGATCGGGTTCCAACGGGTGGCGAGGGTCAGCGTGGTCATGCGGCTTTGCCCGGCCGGGTGGTGTCGGCCAGGAAGCCGTAGGCGACGACGTTGCCCTCGTAGCCGTGCTCGGCGCTGTACGCGCCGCCGCAGGTGATGACCCGCAGCTGAGCGTCGGCGGCCTGGCGGTAGACCCGGTCGTCCGGGAAGTCCTTTCGGTCGTGCACTTCGATGGCGTACAGCTGGTAGACGGCGACGGCGCCGTCCGCGCGGGCGATCTCGATCCGGTCTCCGCGCCGGAGCGCCCCCAGGTTGTAGAAGACGGCCGGGCCGGCCTTGTTGTCGACGTGCCCGGCCAGGATGGCGGTGCCGCGCTGCCCGGGGCTGGCTCCGCCGCGGTACCAGCCCGCCAGGTTGCGGTCCGCCTCGGGCGGGGCCTGGAGGTGGCCGTCGGGGTCGAGCCCGAGCGCGGTGACCGGGGCGTCCAGCCGGACGGCCGGGATGCGGATGCGGATGGGGTCGGAGGGGCCCAGCGGCGGGACGACGGAGACCGGGGCGAAGCCGGACAGCGTCTGCGTGCTGCCGGGGGCGGGCGGCAGCACGCCCTGCCCGCCGTCGTGCAGCAGCCAGGCACCGAGCACCAGCGCGGCACCGGCCGCCAGGGTGCCCGGCCACGGGCTCCTGCTCTGCTGGACGCCCACGGGCGCTCCCCTCTACCGACGGATTCCCGATCCTGGGAGTTTCCTGGGAAACAATTCAATCGGATCGGACCTTAAAGCACGTCCACACGATGGGCGTAATGACACCCCCCGATCGGCAGGGCAACCGCCCGAATCCGTGCGCCCAGTGGGCATCCGGTGACGGAACGCGACGGCCGTTTCCCAGGTGACGGCGCCACCGGAACGCCTCGGTACGAGCTTCGACGGCGCGGGGGGTCGGTCCGGTTGCGTCAATCGGGCGATCGATGAAGACCGCCAGTGGCGCCTGGCCGACCGATCGAGCCCAGCTGCCATGCTGACCCGGTCACGGGTTCTATCACCCCACTTGTCCGACCGGATTTCCGCACGCCTGTACGCCTGCCGAACGCCTCATGAACGGAGTGACCATGGCCGCTCTCTCCCGCCGCACCCTGCTGGCCGCCGGTGCGGCCTCCGCCGCCACCCTGGCGACCGGCTGCGGAAGCAACAGCGCCGACAGCAAGAAGCCGATGATCGGCTCGGCCGTCCCTCCCACCGGCGCGGCCGTCGACCAGAGTGCCGGCCCCACGGACGCCGCCGAGCAGCAGGCCGTCCTGATCGGCGACGGCTCCACCTCCGACACCGGGGCCCAGCCCCACCAGCCCACCCCCGAGCGGCTCAAGGCCGGCGAACGGCCGCCGCAGTTCGTGGTCTTCTCCTGGGACGGCGCCGGCGAACTCGACAACGGACTGTTCGCCCGCTTCCGCCGGCTGGCGCAGGAGCACAACGCCTCGATGACCTTCTTCCTCAGCGGCCTCTACCTGCTGCCCGAGTCCAAGAAGGACCTCTACCGCCCCCCGCAGCACAAGGTCGGCGCCTCCGAGATCGGCTACCTCACCGACCAGCACATCCACGACACCCTGGAGAACGTGCACGCGGCCTGGCTGGAGGGCCACGAGATCGGCACCCACTTCAACGGCCACTTCTGCGGCGCCACCGGCGTCGGCAAGTGGTCCCCGGAGGAGTGGGACAGCGAGATCCAGCAGGCCATGGACTTCGTGACGAACTGGCGCACCAACACCGGCTTCACCGACCTGCCGGCCCTGCCCTTCGACTACCGCAGGGAGCTGATCGGCAGCCGCACCCCCTGCCTGGAGGGCCAGCGCAACCTGCTGCCCACCGCGGTCAAGCGCGGCTGGCGCTACGACAGCAGCGGCAACGGCACCCAGGTGTGGCCGCAGAAGATCCAGGGCGGTGCGCTCTGGGACCTCCCGCTGCAGTCCATCCCCTTCCCCGGGCACACCTTCCAGGTGCTGTCGATGGACTACAACATCATGTACAACCAGTGCGGCCCCAACACCAAGGCCGACCCGGCGCTCTACCCGGGCTTCCAGGCCCAGGCCCGCGACTCCTACCTGCTGGGATTCGACCGCACCTACAACGGCAACCGGGCGCCGTACGTCATCGGCAACCACTTCGAGGAGTGGAACGGCGGCATCTACATGAACGCCGTCGAGGACGTGCTCCGGACGATCGCGGACAAGCCGGAGGTCCGGCTGGTCTCGTTCCGCCAACTGGTGGACTGGCTGGACGCCCAGGACCCGGCGGTGCTGCGCAAGCTCCAGGGCCTCGCCCCGGGCCAGGCGCCGACCGGCGGCTGGGAGGCCTTCCTCGGCACCCCCGGGGCACCGCCGGTGCCCTCCGCCGCCGCTGCCGGCTGACCCTCAGGACCTGGCCCGGACCCGGCCGGCGAGCAGCGCCCCCAGCAGCGCCACGCCGGCCATGGCCAGCAGGATCACCGCGAAGGCCCCGGGCGAGCCGGCGGCCCCGGACGAGGCGGTGGCCCCGGCGCCCTCGTGGGCGGCGGCGAGCGAGCCGCCGCCCAGCACCGCGAACATCACCCCCGCCAGGCCCGTCAGCAGGACGTTGCCCAGCGCGTCGCTCATCTGCAGGGCCGCCGAGTTCACCCCGGCGTCCTCCGGCGCGGAGAGCTTCATCATCAGCACGCTGACGCTCGCGACCGTCAGTCCCATCCCGATGCCGCCGACGCCCCAGGCCACCGCCGCCACCCAGGCCGGCACCGCCGGGACCAGCACCAGCGCGGCGCCCGCGATCGCCACCGTGGTCAGCACGAACCCGCCCCGGATCATCGCCTCGCGGTAGCGCTCGGCTCCCGGCCGCCCCTGTAGCCAGGAGCCCAGCGCCCAGGTGAGCCCGCCGCTGGTCAGGGTGAGCCCCGACATCGTCGGCGAGAGGCCGCGCTCGGTGGTCATCATCAGCGGGACGAAGGCCTCGGCCCCGAGGAACGCCCCGGCCGCCAGTCCGCGCAGCAGGATCACCGCCGGCAGCCCCCGCCCTGCCCGCAGGGTCCGCTCGGGCAACAGCCCCAGGACGGCCGGCACCAGCAGCGCCGCCCCGACGATCCCGGGGAGCAGCCCGATCAGGTCGTGCCGCCCGCCCGCGTACTGCAGCAGGCCGGCACCGAGCGCCGCCATCGCGGCCAGCAGGGTGCGCCGGCGGTCGAAGTCCGAGCCCCTGGCCACCGGGTGCTCCCGCTCGGAGCGGGTCAGCGCGGGGCCCATCACGGCCAGCGGCAGCAGGATCAGCACCGGCACGGCCAGGAACACCCAGCGCCAGCCGAGGTGCTGGGTGATCGCGCCGGAGACCAGCGGCCCGATGATCGAGGGCAGCACCCAGGCCGAGGAGAAGGCCGCGAACACCGCCGGCCGCAGCCGCTCCGGGTAGGCCCGGCCGACCACCACGTACAGCGCGACGATCACCAGCCCGCCGCCCAGGCCCTGGATCGCCCGCCCGGCCACGAACACCCACATGCCCGGCGCCGTCCCGGCCACCACCAGGCCCACACCGAACACCGCGATGCCGGTGAACAGCGGCTGCATCGGCCCGCGCCGGTCGCACCACTGCCCGGAGACGACCAGCGCGAACAGCGTGGTGGTGAAGTAGCCGGAGAAGGCGAAGGCGTACAGCCCGATGCCGTTCAGCTGGCGGGCCGCGGTCGGCATCGCGGTGTTGACGGCGGTCGCCTCGAAGGCGATCACCAGGACCACCGACACGATCCCCAGCGTCAGAGCGCGGTAGCGGCCGCTGAGGACCCCGCCACCTGGGTCGAGTTCGGAGGGTATCGAGGCGGAGTCGACCGAGGTGGGGGAGGCAGTGGTCATACGTAACATCGTAAGGGCCGTCTGCCTTCATGACCCCTGACCCGAGTCGGTGACCAGCTAGGTCGCTGGGCCTAGGACCGGGGTCGGGGGAAGGGCGGGCCAAGCTCAGGCGGCGGTCAGTGGAGCACCTTCAGGCCGACCACGCCGGAGACGATGAGCAGCAGGCAGCCGATCCGGGCCGCCGTCACCGCGTCCCCCAGGACGGCCATGCCGTAGAGCGCGGTGCCGACCGCACCGATGCCGACCCAGACCGCGTAGCCGGTGCCGATCGGAATGGTGCGCATCGCGTACGCCAGCCCGCCCATGCTCAGCAGCAGGGCCACACCGAAGACGAGGCTGGGGGTGAGCCGGGAAAAGCCCTTGGACGACTCCAGGGCCACCGCCCACACGGTCTCCAGGACACCCGAGATGATCAGAACGAGCCATGCCATGACGGCCTACCTCCGCAGTCCACAGCGGCCGGATTGCCGCTGAACTGCGCCGTCTTGTCGTCACCGGGTACGACGCGCTCGTCCGGGGCGGCCGGGCAACCGACCACCTGGTTCCGACCGTAGCACAAGCCGCCATACAGAATTTACATTCCGCCGTTGACGGCCCCCCGCGCATTCCGCCACTATGAATTCACTGGCCGTGTGCCCGAGTGGCTTAGGGAACCGTCTGCAAAGCGGTGTACACGGGTTCGATTCCCGTCATGGCCTCGCCGGAAATGGAATTGCCGGTCGACATTCCGTCGACCGGCAATTCCTGTTTCCGGTATTTCCGGGGCGGTCGGCCGAAGCCGCCGCCCCCGCCCGTCAGACCGCGACCGCGTCCTCCGGCCGGATCGGCAGCCGGCCGACCGGCAGGCCGGTGGCCGCCCGGACGGCGGCGGCCACGGCCGCCGGGGCGACCACCGCGGGGGCGGCGCTGACCGCCTTGGCCCCGAAGGTGGCGACCACGTCCCGCTCCTCCAGCAGGGCGGCGATGCGCACCTGCGGGGTGTCCAGCGCGGTGGGCAGCCGGTAGCCGGTGAGCGAGGGGTTCAGCAGCACGCCGCCCTCGGTGCGCAGGTCCTCCAGCAGCGCCAGGCCGACGCCCTGGGCCACGCCCGCCTCGATCCGGTCCTCGATCTGCCGCGGGTTCAGCGCCCGGCCGACGTCCTGGGCGACCGTCATCTCGACCACCCGGACGGCGCCCAGCTCGATGTCCACGTCCACCACCGCGCGCATCGCGCAGAACGCGATCGACACGAAGGCGTCGCCCTGCCCGGACTCGTCCAGCGGCTCGGTGGGGTGCGGGCGGCACTGGGCCGTCGCCCAGAGCTCCTTGCCCTCCAGCGCCTCGGCGACCGGCATGCCGAGCACCCCGTCGTACGAGGTGATCTTTCCGTCGGCGATCTGCAGCAGTTCCACCGACATCCCGAAGTTGGCGGCGATCGGCTGGAGCAGCTGGTGGCGGACCATCAGCGCGGCGCGCTCGACGGCGCCGCCGGAGACCCAGGTGTGCCGGCCACGGGCGGAGGGACCGGCGATGGACTGGTCGCTGTCGGCCGGCGCGATGTACACCTCGCTGACGCCCAGCACGGTCTGCACGATCTGCCGGGCCAGCGTGGCGAAGCCCTGTCCGGAGTCGACGGCCGCGCAGATCACCGTGGCGTGGTCGCCGCTGACCCGCACGGTGGCGGTGGAGACCTCGTCCTCGCCCTCCGCGCCGAGCATGTGCACCATGCCGACGGCGTAGCCGATCCCGCGCCGCACCGCCGCCGGGTCGCCGGCCCCACCGGGCCCGCCCGGCAGCAGCCACTCGGCGTCCGGGTCGTCCACCGGCAGGGCCGGCAGCGGCTCGGCCGCGACGGCCTCCAGCAGCGCGCCGACCGGCGCCGGGCAGGTGACGGCCTGTCCGGTGGGCATCGGGTCGCCGGTGGCCATCGCGTTGCGGCGGCGGATCTCCACCGGGTCCACGCCGATCCGGGCGGCCAGCTGGTCCAGCTGCGACTCGTAGGCGAAGCAGGCCTGCAACGCGCCCTCGCCGCGCATCCGCCCGGCCGGCGGGTTGTTGGTGCGCACCGCCCAGGCGTCCACGAAGACGTTCGGGCAGACGTACGGGCCGACCGAGAACGCGGTGGCGGCGGCCAGCGCCTCGGCGGAGACGTCCGCGTACGCGCCGCCGTCCAGCAGGATCTGCGCCTCGACCTTCACCAGGGTGCCCTCGGCGTCGGCGTGGTGGCGGTAGCGCAGCAGCGCGGGGTGGCGCGAGGGGTGGGTGTGGAAGGACTCCTCGCGGGTGAGGGTCATCTTCACCGGGCGGCCGGTGCGCAGCGCCAGCAACGCCAGGGTGACCTGGAAGGAGAGGTCCTCGCGGTCCGTGGTGGCCCCGGGCACGCCGGTGACCACCAGCCGGACCCGGTCGGGCTCCAGGCCGAGGCAGGCGGCGGTGCGGTCGCGGTCGCCGTGCGGGTCGGTGGAGGACAGGTGCAGTTCGACGCCGCCGTCCGGGCGCGGCACGGCCAGCCCGGCCTCGGCCCCGAGCGGGGCCGGGTCCTGACGGCCGACCTGGTAGAGGCCCTCGATGATGATCTCGCCGGCCGCGTCCGGGTCCCCGGTGCGCAGCGGCAGGTGGCGGAACAGGTTGCCGTCCGGGTGCAGCGACGGGGCGGTGAAGGCCTGCTCGGGGTCGGTGACGGCCTCCAGCGGCTCGTAGTCGACCGCGATCAGACCGACCGCCAGCCGGGCGGTGTCCGGGTGGTCGGCGGCCACCGCGGCGATCGGCTCGCCGTGGTGGCGCACCACGCCCGCGGCCAGCACCGGCCGGTCGGCGACGATCGGCCCGGCCGGGGCGCCGTCCGGGGTTCCGTCCGGGCCGGGCGGCAGGTCGGCGGCGGTGACCACGGCGTGCACGCCGGGCAGCGCGAGCGCGGCCGCGGTGTCGATACCCCTGATCCGGGCGTGCGGGTGCGGCGAGCGCAGCACCGCGCCCCAGAGCAGCCCCTCGGCCCACAGGTCGGCCGCGTACGGGTAGATGCCGAGCGCCTTGGGCAGTGCGTCGCTGCGCAGCGGTGAGCTGCCCAGGCCGAACGGCTCCGGTGCGCCGCCCTCGCCGCCGTCCTGCTGGAGTGCTGCGCCGATGTCGGTAGGCGACGTCATGATGCGTGGTCGTCCTCGGGGAGCCGGATGCCGTGGGCGGGGGTGGCGCCGTACGGGACGCCGGCCGGGGCGGTGCCGCCGGCCGGAGCGCCGTGCGGGGGCGTGGCGACGTACGGCGTGCCGTGCGGGGGCGTGCCGTCGAAGGCGGCCCCGGGCAGCGGCGTGCCGTGCGCGGGGGTGGGTTCGTAGACCGGGGCGTCGTACCCGGCGTCGTAGCCGTTCTGCTGCGGGTAGCCGCCGGGCACGTAGGTCCCGTGGGCGGGGGTGCCCTGGTACGGCTGCTCGGGGTAGCCCTGGGGCGGGTAGTACACCTGGTCGTCGGTGGTCTCGGCGGGGATGCCCTGGACCGGCGTCAGGACGGCGGTGTCGTACACGCCGGTGTCGTAGCCGCCCTGGCCGTCGCCGTACGGCTGGTCGGTGCCGGCCGGGGGCTGCTCGGCGGGCGGCTGCGGGACGTGCTCGATCCAGGCGTCGGCGTCGGCGTAGACCGGCGGTTCGGCGGCCGGCTCCGGTCCGGCGGCCGCTTCCCCGGCGGGCTGTCCGGCGGGCTGTCCCGCGACCGGGGCGGCGGCCTGGGCGGCGGCCGGAGAGGCCGACTCCTCCGTCTCCTCGGCGTCCTCGGCGCGCGCGTCGGCGATGCTCTGGACGGCGGCCAGCACGCCGCGGTAGCCGGTGCAGCGGCAGAGGTTGCCGCAGAGCGCCTGGCGGGCCTCGACCTCGGTCGGGCGGTGGTTGCGCTGGAGCAGGTCGTGCACCGCCATCGCCATGCCGGGGGTGCAGTAGCCGCACTGCACCGCGCCGGACTCGGCCAGCGCCTGCTGGACGTCGCTCGCGCCGCCGGCGGCCGACAGGCCCTCGACGGTGTTGATCTCGCTGTCGGCGGCCAGCGCGGCGGGCACCAGGCAGCCGGCCACCAGCTGGCCGTCCACCTGCACCGAGCAGGCCCCGCACTCGCCCTGCTCGCAGCCGTCCTTGGCACCGGCCAGGCCGAGCCGCTCGCGCAGCACGTAGAGCAGGCTCTCGCCGATCCAGGCGTCGGTGACGGGCCGTTCGAAACCGTTGACCCGCAAGGTGTACGAGGCGCACGGGCGCAGCTCGCGGCTGACCTGCGGGGTGAGGCCGAGCGGGTCGGCGTCGAGGGTCTCGATGGGGTCTGTGGTCACTTCAGCGCCCTTCCCAGTGCCCGTCGGGCCAGCACCGATACGGTACGCCGCAGCCGAACGGCGGCCGCGCTCGGCCCCTCGGTCACGGCCTCCCAGGCGCCTTCGGCGCCGTAGCTGTCGGGGACGCAGGCGGTGGCCACGTACTCGCCGAAGGCGGCGGTCGCGGCCGGGTCGATCTCCCGGCTGCCGTCCCAGTCGATGCAGCCGGCGACCCAGGCCTCGGCCTCCAGCGGGCGCAGCGGCACCGGTGCGACGGCGCCGACCGCGCAGCGCACGGCGCGCCGGGCGGGGTCGAGGACCAGCGCGACGGAGGCGGTGGCGCGGGCCGGGCCGCTGCGGCCGGTGGCCTTGAGGAAGACCTGCGGGGCGTGCAGCAGCGGGACGCGCACCCAGGTGAGGAGTTCGCCGGGGCGCACCGGGTCGAGGCCGGTGAGCAGGTGACTGACCGGCACCTCGCGGCTGGCGCCGGCCCGGGCGAGGGTGACGCTGGCCTCCAGGGCGGTGAGCACCGGGAGGGTGTCGCCGGCCGGGGCGGCGGTGACGATGTTGCCGCCGAGGGTGCCGACGTTGCGGACCTGCGGCGGGCCGGCGGTGCGGGCGGCGTCCGCGAGCGCGGGGATGAGCGCGGCGAAGTCGGGGCGGTCCATCCGGGCGTGGGTGAGTCCGGCGCCGAGGACGGCGGTGCCGCCGTCCTCGTAGCGCCAGCCGCGCAGTTCGGTGATCCGGCCGAGGCCGACCAGGGCGGCGGGGCGTAGCCGTCCGGCGTTGACGGCTTCCATCAGGTCGGTGGCTCCGGCCACCGGTACCGCGGCCGGGGTGGCGGCCAGCGCGTCGACGGCCTCGTCGAGGGAGGCCGGCAGCATGATCGTCCGGTTCACCTGGGTCCCACCGTGCTCCACTTGCTCATCGATCGGCTGCCGCCCGCGGCCTTCGGCCGTGGTGTCCGCGTCAGCAGCCCGGCCTGGCCCGTAGGGTACGGGCGATCGGGCCGGGTTGGGCAACTCTGGCACACAATGCTCGATGATCATTTCGGGGCAGGTGAACGGGACTGCCCGATTGGGACGGATACCGGGCGGTATCTGCCCCGGCCCGAACCGGACCAGGGCAGATGTTCATCTGTTCTTGACGTCAGATGACCACTCAGAAGTTCCCGCCGGAACGAGTCCGTCGCGCTCAGCGCACCGGCGGCGGGCCCTCGATCGGCCGGCCGGCCACCCCGGGCCAGCGCTGCCAGGGGTGCGGGCCGTCCGCCGGGCGGTACTCCACGCCGAGCGCGTCCAGCACCTTCAGGTGCGCCTCCAGCCGGTGCTGGAAGCCGGCGTAGTCGCGCTCGGCCGGATCGGTGGGCAGGTCGGACCAGGCGACCTCGGAGAAGGCCACCAACCGGGGGAAGGCCCGGTAGTCGATGTCCCGGGCGCTGTCCATGAACTCGCTCCACAGGTTGGCCTGGGTGCCGATCACGTGCCGGGCGGCGGTCTCGTCCAGCTGCCCGGGCACCGGCTCGAAGCGGTACACGTCCTCCAGCGTGCGCACGAAGCCGACCGGGATCGGCTCGTCCGGGCCGTCGGCCTGCCGGTGGTCGAAGTAGACGTGCTGCTCGGGGCACATCACCACGTCGTGCCCGGCCTTGGCCGCGGCGATCCCGCCACCGAACCCGCGCCAGGAGGAGACGGCGGCGCCCGGGGCGAGCCCGCCCTCCAGGATCTCGTCCCAGCCGATCAGCCGGCGGCCGCGCTCGGCCAGCCAGCGGTCGAAGTGCCGGATCACGAAGCTCTGCAGCTCGTCCTCGTTGGCCAGGCCGAGCTCGCGGATCCGCGCCTGGGCGGCCGCGCTGTCCTTCCACTGCTCCTTGGGGCACTCGTCGCCGCCGAGGTGGATGAACTCGGACGGGAAGAGTTCCAGGACCTCCTCCAGCACGCCCTCGAAGAAGCGCAGGGTGTCCTCGGAGGCGTTGAGCACGTTGTGGCTGACGCCCCAGTCCGTCCAGACGCCGAGCGCCGCGGTGTCCACCACGTCGGTGTTGCCCAGCTCGGGGTAGGCCGCGACGGCGGCCTGGGTGTGCCCGGGCAGGTCGACCTCCGGGACGACGGTGACCCCGCGCGCGGCCGCGTAGGCGACGATCTCGCGCAGGTCGTCCTGGGTGTAGTAGCCGCCGTGCGGGCGGTCGTCGCGGCGCTGGCCGGCCCGGTAGCCGACCATCGAGCGGTCCCGCCAGGCGCCGCGCTCGGTCAGGCCGGGGTAGCGCTTGATCTCCACCCGCCAGCCCTGGTCATCGGTCAGGTGCAGGTGCAGCACGTTGAGCTTGTGCGCGGCCAGCAGGTCGACGAAGCGCAGCACGTCCGACTTGGGCAGGAAGTGCCGGGCGACGTCGAGCAGCGCACCGCGCCAGCCGAACCGCGGGGCGTCCTCGATGTCCGCACCGGGCAGCACCCAGCCGGTGCCGCGCAGCGGGGAACGGCGGAAGGCGTCCGGGCCGAGCAGCTGCCGCAGGGTCTGCGCCCCCCACAGCGCACCGGCCGGCCCGCCCGCGGCTATCAGGGCGTGGCCGCGGCGCACCGTGATCCGGTACGCCTCGGCGGCCAGCGCGTCGTCCTGGACCAGTTCGATGCCCGCGCCCGGCCGGCCCGGGCCGAGCGGCAGCCCGGTGGCCGCGGACAGCGCGGTGCGCAGCCACCGCTCGGCGTCGGCCAGCCCGGGCGGCGCGGTCAGCGTGGTGGCGTCGTCGAGGGGGAAGTCCTCGTCCGGGCGGCGGACGGCACTCGAAGGCACGGGAATGAGGTCCATTCCGACATCCTGCCCCCGCCCCGGACGACTGGCATAGACCACTTCGGAAACGCGGCACTATGCAAAACGGCGCTGTGCACAACCACACCCTGCGCAACGGCGCCGGGCACCGGCCCGCGGCGGTCGGTGCTACTTGCCGCCGTTGTTGTCGTCGCCGCCCTGCGGCTTGCCGATGCCGTCGTAGATCTCCTTGCACATCGGGCAGACCGGGTACTTCTTCGGGTCGCGCCCGGGCACCCAGACCTTGCCGCAGAGCGCCACCACGGGCGAGCCGGAGAGCGCGCTCTCCATGATCTTGTCCTTCTGGACGTAGTGCGCGAAGCGCTCGTGGTCGCCGTCCCCGTGGGACACCTGGGGGACTGGCTCGACCAGGGTGCCGGTGCCGAGGCCGCGCTCGGGCTCAAGAGTGCTCATAGGTGCCAAGTCTATGGGCGCCCCGCGAAACCCGGCCAGTATCGCGACGGCGGCCCGTACGTCAGTTCAGCGTCGGGTCGTCCGGATAGGTCGCGAGCAGCGCCAGCGGGCCGCGCTGGCGGCGCAGCACCGAGCGCCACAGCCGCTCCGGTTCCGGGCTGGAGATGTCCCCCGGCTCGCAGTCCACCAGGTACCAGGCGCCGCTCCCCAGCTCCGTCTCCAGCTGGCCCGGCGACCAGCCGGCGTACCCGGCGAAGATCCGCAGCGCGCCCAGCTCGCCGGCCAGCACCTCGGGCGGCGCCTCCAGGTCCACCAGGCCGATCGCGCCGTGCACCCGCCGCCAGCCGAGCGGCTCGCCGGTGCCCGGCTCCCCCGGCGCCACGGCGAGGCCGAGCGCCGAGTCCAGCGCCACCGGTCCGCCCTGGAACACCACGGCGGGCTGCCCGACCAACCGCCCCCAGCCGTCCAGCACGCTGCCCACCTCGACCGGCGTCGGCCGGTTGAGGACCACGCCGAGCGCCCCCTCGACGTCGTGGTCGAGGAGCAGCACCACCGCCCGGGCGAAGTTCGGGTCGGTGAGCAGGGGCGTCGCGACGAGCAGACGGCCGGTGTGGGACCGTCCTGCGTGCGAGTGGGCCGCCGTCATGCCCACATGATCCCGCAGAACGGCCGGGGTCGGACACCTCAACGATCGAAACCCCGCCACGCCGGACAAACACCCGAACGGCCCCTCCGGCGGGCGGGAGCGAGCCCGGAGAGAGGACCATCACGGGAGAGGCTCACGGGAACCATCGGCACGCCCACTACCATCTACGGATGGTGGACGCCCTTCTACGGTGCCGACTCGGTTTTGCCGGGGGCCCGAGCGCGCCCGTACCAACCGGTCCACCACCGGCTCTCTACCGGAGCCTTCCCACTCCTCTGGCACCCCGGATTGCGAGAACGATGACCGACGACGTCCTGCTGGTCCACGGCGGAAACCCGCTCGAAGGCGAGATCCGCGTCCGCGGTGCGAAGAACCTGGTGCCCAAGGCCATGGTCGCCGCCCTCCTCGGCCAGGGCCCCAGCAGACTGCGCAACGTCCCGGACATCCGCGACGTCAAGGTGGTCCGCGGACTGCTCCAGCTGCACGGGGTCACCGTGCGGACCGGCGACGAGGACGGCGAGCTGATCCTCGACCCGTCGCACGTGGAGAGTGCGAACGTCACCGACATCGACGCGCACGCGGGCTCCTCGCGGATCCCGATCCTGTTCTGCGGCCCGCTGCTGCACCGCCTCGGCCACGCCTTCATCCCGGGCCTGGGCGGCTGCGACATCGGCGGCCGTCCGGTCGACTTCCACTTCGAGGTGCTGCGCCAGTTCGGCGCCACCATCGAGAAGCACCCGCAGGGCACCTACCTGGTCGCCCAGCAGCGCCTGCGCGGCACCAAGATCGAGCTGCCCTACCCCTCGGTCGGCGCGACCGAGCAGGTGCTGCTCACCGCCGTCCTCGCCGAGGGCGTCACCGAGCTGCGCAACGCGGCCATCGAGCCGGAGATCGTCGACCTGATCTGCGTGCTGCAGAAGATGGGCGCGATCATCACCCTGGGCACCGACCGGACCATCCTGATCACCGGCGTCGACGAGCTGGGCGGCTACACCCACCGCGCGCTGCCGGACCGCCTGGAGGCCGCTTCCTGGGCCTGCGCGGCGCTGGCCACCAGGGGCGACATCTACGTCCGCGGCGCCCGCCAGCTGGAGATGATGACCTTCCTGAACACCTTCCGGAAGGTCGGCGGCGCCTTCGAGGTGGAGGACGAGGGCATCCGTTTCTGGCACCCGGGCGGCGAGCTCAAGGCGATCGCCCTGGAGACCGACGTGCACCCGGGCTTCCAGACCGACTGGCAGCAGCCGCTGGTCGTCGCCCTGACCCAGGCCACCGGCCTGTCCATCGTCCACGAGACGGTGTACGAGTCGCGGCTCGGATTCACCGGCGCGCTCAACCAGATGGGTGCACACATCCAGCTGTACCGCGAGTGCCTGGGCGCCACCCCGTGCCGCTTCGGCGCGCGCAACTTCCTGCACTCGGCGGTCGTCTCCGGCCCGTCCAAGCTGATGGGCGCCGAGCTGGTCATCCCCGACCTGCGCGGCGGCTTCTCGTACCTGATCGCGGCGCTGGCGGCCGAGGGCACCTCGACCGTGCACGGCATCGACCTGATCAACCGCGGCTACGAGAACTTCATGGACAAGCTGCGCGACCTGGGCGCCCACGTCGAGCTGCCGTCCGAGCAGCTGGTCGACGCCTGATCCGCAGGGCCCACCGGGCCACGGGCCCACGGGCCCACGGGCCCACGACGAGAGGCCGGGCTCCCCAGAAGGGGAGCCCGGCCTCTCGGGCGTTCAAGGGGTGGTTCAGGCGCCCTTGGCG
Organism: Kitasatospora sp. NPDC043949; assembly: GCF_056435365.1. Classification (NCBI taxonomy): domain Bacteria; kingdom Bacillati; phylum Actinomycetota; class Actinomycetes; order Kitasatosporales; family Streptomycetaceae; genus Kitasatospora; species Kitasatospora sp. NPDC043949. Next base: position 47,282 of record NZ_JBWKEQ010000053.1, read on the forward strand.
GCTTCCTTCAGCTTGGAGCCGGCGCTCACCTTGGCGCTGTAGCCGGCCGCGATCTGGATCGGCTCACCGGTCTGCGGGTTGCGGGCGGTGCGGGCGGCGCGGTGGGTGCGCTCGAAGGTCAGGAAACCGGGGATGGTGACCTTCTCGTCGCCCTTGGCGACGACCTCGCCGACGATCTCGGCGAAGGCGGCCAGAACGGCGTCGGCGTCCTTGCGGGTCACCTCGGCGCGCTCGGACAGCGCGGCCACCAGCTCACTGCGGTTCATGTGTACTCCTGTGGTCTGTTCGCTTGCGGTGTGCGGGGGCCCATCGGTACTCCCACCGGGGGGCACCCGGATAGGCCGCAGGTCCGCACACTGTGCTCATGCAGGCAATGCGTGGTCGCAGGCCGGGTCCGTACCCGATGCCGCGCGCCGGTGCCGTCGAAGGCCCGTCCGCCTGCCTGGATACGAATCCTGCCCCGACCAGCCCCGAGAAAGCCAATCGGGCCCCGGCCACGACACCCGAACGAACCCCACCCGTTGGAGGTGTGACGCTCCGTCGGCTCCGGCGGACCGGGCCCGGGCGGCGGTCGGGATGACGCGCCGGAAGACCAGGGGGACGTTCCGTACTTGTCGGACACGCCTGCCCCGTGCAGGGCTACCGTACGCCCTAGGCACGACAAGCCCAAACACGCCCCTCGCCCTTGTGTCGCAAGGGTTCGGGGCGGGCTCGGGCGGGTAAGGCCGCTATTCGGACATTTGACCGATCAGCGACACGTCGGCCGCCTCGCCGGTCAGAGCTTGACGGTGGGGAAGGAGGAGGCGTCGAGCGTGCCGACGATTCCCGGGGTCGGACGGGCCGGCTCCGTGCTCTCCTGGACGCCCGCCAGCGCCGCCTCGCGCACCGCCGAGGCGACCGTCTTGGCGACGTCCTTGTGGAAGACGCTCGGGATGATGTAGTTGGCGTTCAGCTCGTCGTCGGCGACGGTGGTGGCCAGCGCCCGGGCGGCGGCGATCATCATCTCGGTGTTGACGGTGCGGCTCTGGGCGTCCAGGAGGCCGCGGAAGACACCCGGGAAGACCAGCACGTTGTTGATCTGGTTGGGGAAGTCGCTGCGGCCGGTGGCGACCACGGCGGCGGTCTGCCGGGCGATGGCCGGGTCGACCTCCGGGTCCGGGTTGGCCAGCGCGAAGACGATCGAGTCCTCGGCCATGGTGGCCAGGTCGTCGCCGTCCAGGACGTTCGGGGCCGAGACGCCGATGAAGACGTCGGCGTCCGCCACGGCCTCCTTGAGGCTGCCCGTGCGGCCCGAGCGGTTGGTGTGCTCGGCGATCCAGCGCAGGCTGTCGTTGAGGTCCTCCCGGCCCTGGTGGACCACACCGCGCACGTCCGCCACGGTGGCGTGCTCGACGCCGGCCGCCAGCAGCAGCTTGAGGATCGCGGTACCGGCGGCGCCGGCGCCCGACATCACCACCCGGATGTCGCTGATCTCCTTGCCGACCACCTTCAGCGCGTTGGTGAGGGCGGCCAGCACCACGATCGCGGTGCCGTGCTGGTCGTCGTGGAAGACCGGGATGTCCAGGGCCTCGCGCAGCCGGGCCTCGATCTCGAAGCAGCGCGGCGCGGAGATGTCCTCCAGGTTGATGCCCGCGAAGCCGGGGGCGATCGCCTTGACGATGGCCACGATCTCGTCGGTGTCCTGGGTGTCCAGGCAGATCGGCCAGGCGTCGATCCCGGCGAAGCGCTTGAACAGGGCCGCCTTGCCCTCCATGACCGGCAGCGCGGCGGCCGGGCCGATGTTGCCCAGGCCCAGCACCGCCGAGCCGTCGGTGACCACGGCGACGCTGTTGCGCTTGATGGTGAGGCGGCGGGCGTCCTCGGGGTTCTCGGCGATCGCCATGCAGACCCGGGCGACGCCCGGGGTGTAGATCATGCTGAGGTCGTCACGGTTGCGGATCGGGAGCTTGGACGACATCTCGATCTTGCCGCCGAGGTGCATCAGGAAGGTGCGGTCCGAGACCTTGCCGATCGACACACCGTCGATCGCCCGCAGCTTCTCGACGATCTCCTCGCCGTGCGCGACCGAGGAGGCCGCCACCGTCACGTCGATCCGCAGCGCCTCCAGGCCGGAGGCGGTGACGTCGAGACCGGTCACCGAACCGCCGGAGGACTCCACGGCCGTGGTGATCGCACTGACGGCGTTGCCCCGGGCCGGGACCTCCAGCCGCACCGTGATCGAGTTGGAGACACTGGGCACCGTCGCCATCGACGCTTCCTTCTTCCGTCCGTGCGGCAGGTTCAACATTTTGTTGAAGGCATCGCCTGCGCATGCTAGACCTCGATCGTCGCACCTTCCAAGGGATAGCCAGAAATAACGTTCATTGAGTGTGCGGACCCGACAACTTCTTGCCTCTCCGGGCCGATGCGTTACATTGGACGGGACACCGGCTCGATCCAAGCCCCCGGGCCCAACCTTCGTCCCTTCGAGGGACCACTTGCCGCGAGGCGAGCATGGCGGGTCGGTGTCACTAACGTCTGAAGGCCCCTCACCATCCGGTGAGGGGCCTTCTTCGTCCGGCGGACCGGCCGTCAGCCGTGCAGCAGCGCGGGCACGCCGGCCGCGTCCGGCAGGTCGTCCGGACCGGACAGCACGGTCAGCCGCTGGGTCGCCCGGGTGAGCGCCACGTACAGCACCCGCAGGCCGGCCTCCGACTCGCCGGCGATGCCGGTCGGGTCGGCCACCACGGTCGCGTCGTACTCCAGACCCTTCGCCTCCAGGCTGCCCAGCACCACCGCCCGCTCGCCCAGGCCCTCGGCCCAGCCGGCCGCCTCGGCCCGGCGGTCCATCGGCACCACGATCGCCACGGTGCCGTCCACCTCGCCCAGCAGCCGCTCCAGCTCCGCCCGGGCCGCCGCGCCGAAGGCCTCCGGGGCGGGGTCCACGACGGCCGCGAAGCGCGGCTCGACGCCGACCCGGCGCACCGCGGTCGGCGACGGGGTGCCCGGCGCGGCCAGCGCCAGCACCTTGGCCGCGACCTCGGCGATCTCCGCCGGGTTGCGGTAGTTGACGGTCAGCGTGAAGCGGCGGCGCGACTTGCCGGACAGCACCTCGTCCAGCGCGGCCTGCGCCTCCTGCGGGAACGGCCAGGAGGACTGCGCCGGATCGCCGACGATCGTCCAGGTCGCCATCCGGGCCCGGCGGCCGATCATCCGCCACTGCATCGGGGTGAGGTCCTGCGCCTCGTCCACGATCACGTGCGCGTACTCGGTGCGCTCGACGGGGACGCGCTCGCGCTGGCGGGAGCTGCGGTCGGCGAAGGTGGTGACCTCCTCCAGCCCGCTCAGCAGGTCCACCGCGTCCACCTCGCGCACCTTCGGCCGGGCCGCCTCGCCGAGCAGCACCTGGAGCTCGTCCACCAGCGCGACGTCGTGCGCGGACAGCGCGCCCTCGCCGTTCGGGGACAGCCGGCGCCAGGACGCCGCCAGCAGCCTCGCCTCGTCCGGGGAGACGGCGCGGCGGGCGATCCGGTTGATGTGCCGGTGCTGCTTGAGCGTGCCGAGCACCCGGCGCGGGGTCACGGCGGGCCACCAGGCGTCCAGGAAGTCCAGGAACGACGCCTCGTCCGAGACGTACTCGTCGAAGGACTCCTTCTCCTCCTGGCGCTGCTCGCGGGCGTAGTGGTCGGTCGGCTTCGGCAGGTGCCGGGTAACCTCCTGCCACAGGGCGTCCAGCAGCAGGCGGCGGGCGCGCGGGCGCAGCAGGTTCAGCGGGGTGCCGCCGGAGCCGATCACGTTGCCGCGCACGGCCTTGAGTCGGCCCGCGTCCAGCTTGAGCACCTCGCCGCGGGCGACCACCTTCAGCTCCTGCGGCGCGCCCAGCTCCAGCGCGGCCCGGGCCGCCCGGCGCAGCAGCTGGACCATCCGGCCCGAGCCCTTGACCCGGGCCGCCTCCGGACTGTCGTAGGTGCCCGCCTCGATGCCGTCCACCAGCGAGCCGACCGCGCGGATGGCGACCTGCCCCTCCTCGCCGAGCGAGGGCAGCACGCCCTCGGTGTAGGAGACCAGCAGCGGGGTCGGCGAGACCACCAGGATGCCCCCGGCGTAGCGGCGGCGGTCCTGGTACAGCAGGTACGCGGCGCGGTGCAGGGCCACGGCGGTCTTGCCGGTGCCCGGGCCGCCGGTGACGAGCGTGGCGCCGGCGGCGGCCGCCCGGATCACCTCGTCCTGCTCCTTCTGGATGGAGGAGACGATGTCGCGCATCGAGTGGCTGCGGGCGCGGCCGAGCGAGGCCATCAGCGCGCCGTCGCCGACCACCGCCAGCTCCCGGCCGTTCAGGGTCGGGGTGAGGTCGGGACGCAGCAGGTCGTCCTCGACGCCGATCACCCGGCGCCCCTTGGACCGGATCACCCGGCGGCGGACCACCCGGCCCGGCTCGACCGGGGTGGCGCGGTAGAACGGCGCGGCGGCGGGCGCCCGCCAGTCGATCACCAGCGGACCGTACTCGGCGTCCAGCACGCCCAGACGGCCGATGTGCAGGGTCTCGGCGACGGCCGGGTCGGCCGGGTCGAGCGGCGTGTCGGAGGGGATGCCGTGTTCCTCCGGGGCGTCCGCCCGCTGGAGGTCGATCCGGCCGAACAGGAAGTCCTCGAACTCGTTGTTCAGGCGCTGGAGGTGGGCGCCGGCCCGGTAGACCTGGGCGTCGCGCTCGGCGAGCGCGCCGGGGGTGCCGACGTGGACCCGCTTGGCGGCGTCCTCCAGGATGTACTCGGCCTCGGCGAGTTTCTCCTCCAGCCGGCGGTAGACGGTGTCGAGGTGCTGCTGCTCACCGGCGATCTCGCGCTCGCGCGCGGTCTCGCGGTCGGTGGCGGCGGTGGTGTCCGTGTTGCTCTGCATGGCCTCGGTGGTAGCGGCGGAATCCGGCTCCGGAAAACGAGCGGACGGATGATCCTACGCCCCAGCCGGGGTAAACGTGAAGGCCGCCCACCGCAAAGCGGTGGACGGCCTTCACTGTCAACATGGGGTGGTGGAGATGCCGGGAATCGAACCCGGGTCCAGTGGAGTTAATTCAGGGCTTCTCCGAGCGCAGTCCGCTGTGATTTTCTCGGCCCTGGCAGTCACACGGACAAGCCGCCAACAGGCCCAGCTGCTGTTTGATTTCCCATCCACCCTCGCAGCCCGGGTGGACGGTTGAGTTCCCTAGATTATGCCAGGGTCCGGGTCGGGAACTCCCCGGTCTGACACCCAAGCGCTATCGGTGCTTATTAGGCAGCGAGAGCGAACTGCTGGGAATCGCGCTTAGAGTTGGCGATTATTTTTTTGCGACACGTGGTTAACGAGATCATTGCCGCGTTCCTCGGCTCGCTTCCCCTGTTTCAACATCCCCTGTCGAAACCGATCATCCCCATGTTTTGTTGAGAAACAGCCGGACGGTGACCGTCCGTGTTGCTGCCGCCATAGTACGCGAGGCAGCGGGTGAGGGTCCAGCGGATTAACGCTGGCGCCTCCGGGCGGCCGCCACCGCACGGGCCGTCTCGCGGGTGTCCTGCTTCTCGCGCAGCGTCTGCCGCTTGTCGTACAGCTTCTTGCCGACCGCGAGCGCCAGTTCGAGCTTCACCCGGCCGTCCTTGAAGTACAGCGAGAGCGGGACGAGCGTGTGGCCCGCGTCGCGGACCGTGCTCTCGATCTTGCGGATCTCCAGCCGGTGCAGCAGCAGCTTGCGCTTGCGCCGGGCCGCGTGGTTGGTCCACGTCCCCTGGGTGTACTCGGGGATGAACACGTTGTCGATCCAGGCCTCGTGGTTCTGGATGTAGGCGTAGCCGTCGACCAGGTTGGCCCGCCCCTCGCGCAGTGACTTCACCTCCGTACCGGTGAGCACGAGGCCGCACTCGTAGGTGTCGAGGATCGTGTACTCGTGTCGCGCCTTCTTGTTCTGCGCGATCAGCTTCTGTCCGGTTTCCTTTGCCATAGCGCGGCCATTCTCGCACTTCGGCCGGTTCGGGGCAGCCCCTTTAGGCCCGGGTACCGAGCCCGGCCAGCACCCGCAGGGCGAGCGCGTCGGCGTCCTCGCCGGCCGCCGCCGGGACGTCCGGGGTCAGGCCGGTGCCCTCCGGGGAGCGGCCGGCCGGGGTGTAGTAGCGGCCGACGGTCAGCTCCAGCACGGCGCCGTCGGCGAGCCGGCTGGGCTGCTGGACGGTGCCCTTGCCGAAGGTCCGGGAGCCGACCACCACGGCGCGGCTGCGGTCCTGGAGCGCGCCGGTGAGCAGTTCGGCGGCGCTCATCGTGCCGCCGTCGACCAGCACCACCAGCGGGGTGCGCTGGTCGCCCCCGGGCGGGGCGGTCAACTCCCGGGTCTCGCCGCGCTCCTGGTACGAGCCGACCGGGCCGCCGTCCAGGAAGATCCCGGCGGTGCCGGCGGCCTCCTCGACCAACCCGCCCGAGTTGCCGCGCAGATCGAGCACCACACCGGTGTGCGGGGCGCGCAGCGCGGCGCGCACCTGATCGGTCACGCCGCTGGTGAAGGCCCGCACGGCGATCCGCAGCACGCCCTTCTCCAACTGCTCGGCGGTGACCTGCTGGCTGTCCAACAGGGCCCGCCGCAGCCGCAGTTCGCGGACCTCGCCGACACCGCGCCGCACGGCGAGGGTGACCTCGGAGCCCACCCCGCGCTCGCCGTCGCGCCCGCGCAGCCGGGCCACCACCTCGGTGACCGGCAGGTGGTCGGCCTGGTCCTGGTCGATCCGCAGCAGCCGGTCGCCGGCCTCGATCCCGGCCGTGGCGGCGGGCCCTGCGGGCGCCACCTGGGAGATCGCGGTGACGCCGTCCTGGCCGCGGCCGACCGAGAGCCCGACGCCCAGGTAGCGGCCGTCCAGTCCCTGGCTGAACGCGGCATACTCCTGGGCGCTGTAGTAGGCGCCCCAGCGGTCGCCGTTGGCCCCGAGCAGGTGCTCGGCCTGCTGCTCGGACAGGGCGGTGCCGGCCGGGTCCGCCGGGAGGCCCGGGGCGGCGCCCGCGACCGGGGCGGCACCGGCGGCCGGGCGCCGCGGCGGGTCGCCCCAGGCGCCGGTAGCGGCCCCGGCGATCAGCACGACGCCGAACACCAGGCTGAGGGTGGCCACCTGACGTGCCCTGCGCGGAGTTTCCAGCATGGCACCGGAGTGTAGACACCGCGCCGGGCCCGACGGGCCGCAACGACGGGCGAAACGGCGGCGGGGGGGGGGGGGGGGGGGGGGGGGGGGGGGGGGGGGGGGGGGGGGGGGGGGGGGGGGGGGGGGGGGGGGGGGGGGGGGGGGG